>JAHFFT010000029.1 GCA_023247795.1 Candidatus Omnitrophota bacterium | reverse complement strand
AATGATCCGGTCTTTAAGAGATTTGAAGAGGAATCAATGTCCTCTTTTGTGGATGAATTGGAGTGTTGGCAGAGGAGTGGGGTGGTCAAAGAAATAGAAGTGCTTGTTGCGATGTTGGGTAACCTACATCAATGCTTAAGCACCGGCGATTATTATGACTCAGTATCGGTGATTGCTAAATTACGTCAACATATTGCTTCAATAGATCATAAGAAATCTTTGGAATTGATTTATCTGGATATTTATTTGGAAAGACTCCAAGACACATTGATAGGGAAAATGATCAACGCGTTAATAAAAGATTTTTCAAAAAATATTACAAGGATTCTTCGGCTTCAGCAGATACTCTGTGAAGCCACCATTTATTCCGGATGGGGAGGAGAACATTTGCGGCTTGTTGCCGGGATGTTGACAACACCTTGCTTAACCTATGGAGCTGTAAGAAATATCGTTGACAAAGCCGCCGGAGATCTCAACGATGTCATGCAGCAGATTGATCATTTTGTTGATTGGCATCATGATGGCTTGCCGATCAAAGAGGAACAGTCGCAAAGACTGAAATTCGATTTTAGAAGATATCAGTCGAGTTTTAACAGGGCTATTAATCTGATATCGGAAATCCAGGGGCGGCTCAATTCGCTATGTTTGAAATATCCGGCATTAGCACAGGAATATTTCGGAGAACAGCCGGCGCTAGGTTTTAGGTATCGCATTTTTTCTTTAAAGGTTTATTTAGCGCTTCCTCATATCCTGCGTAAACTGATGATCTGTTTGGACGATGTTTTCGGTAGTAAGAAAACGTATGATCAATTGCTGAGGTGCTTTGTTCATCTGGATTCCGCAGACAGCAATTTTGTCGATCAAACACCCTATTTGCAGGCCTATTTCGGCGGAAAAGGGGCGCATTTATTGTATGTGAATAGTAAAGGCATTTTGGTTCCCAGTGGATTCATTATTCCGATTAATGTTACCAGAGACCGCTGGCATGAAATTCATACCCCAAGATTTACTCAAATCATAGGAGAGCATCTTCGACAGCTCGAAAGGGATTGGAGCAAAAAATATTCAAGAATTTATCAATCCAACCATCATTTTAGATTTAGTCCAACAATGTCGGAGATTGTAGAGGGGGCCGTGCCGCTTTTGGTTTCGGTACGAACGGGGTCAATTATCAAAATGCCGGGTATTTTAGATACCGTGACTAATGTTGGGATGAATGACGAAATTGTTTTTGGGCTTGCGTATTATTTCGGTAAAGAATTTGCTTACGACACTTATGCGAGATTTTTGATTTCCTATGCCCGCTCGGTTTATCAAATTGAAGATAAAGTTTTTCGGCAGGCCCTGAATGATTTTATGAGACAGAGCGACATCCCGAACGAAAGAGTGATGACCGAAGATCAGCGCAAACGACTTATCGATTTTTATAAAGCGGCTATTCGATCATTTTTAAGGCGGCGCGGAGAAAATCCAGTCGTGTTCGATAATGATTTAGCCGATCCGATTTGTCAGTTGATCAAAAGTATCAGGGCAAGTTTGGATTCCTGGAATAGTGAAGTCTCTATCAATTATCGTGCAGTGCGCGAAATCTCCGATCTTTTATTTACTCCGGTCATCGTGCAGGCCATGGTTTTTGGCAATCTGAATTCTGTTTCTGGCGCCGGTGTTGTAAAAACGGATTTTCGGCTGAGTCCTCCAGAGGATGCCTTTGAAGGGGAAATATCATTTCTGACGCAGGGAGAAGATGTCGTTTCAGGAACGGTCGTACCGGAAAACATTGATCAACTGCGCGATAAACAACCCGAGGTTTATGAACAGTTCGCAGATATCGCAAGAGTCATTGAATTTGGCTCCGGCAACCGACAAACGATAGAGTTTACGATACAAGACGGAGTTGTTTGGATATTACAGACATCAAGGAGAGAAGTCGCTACAAACGGGAAGGGAAGAAAACTAAATACGGCAGGATATATACCGGACGCAAATGGTATCGGCGTATATGGCAGCGGATATGTTGGTCGTGTGGTTTTTGATTTACAAGAAGTTTCCAAGACCAACACCCTAGCTCGGGATGAAGGTATGGATGGGGCGATCTTTGTTACCCAGTTCCCGGTTAGTGCTGATGCCGTTTCCTATCGTCAACATGACGTTAACGCCTTGATTACGGTCATGGGGGGGCACTCATCTCACGCGGCGGAAATAGCGATAAAAGACCACCTTCATGCCATCGTCGGAGTTCTCCAATTGAGATATGATGATCGGGCAAGAGAATGGTATCTAGGCAGTCAGCCGCTTTATCCCGGCGACATATTAACCATCGATCCTTCAACAGGAAAAGGAAATATTTACCGGGGGAAATTGCCTTTTGTCGAGGATGTTCAAGGAAATGAGCAAGATCAACAAAGTTCTCATTCGATCAATGTGACCACCGCTCTTTTGCTCACCCTACTTAACATCATCAAACGGGAATTGGGCTGGGTCGCCCGACCGTCAGACTATGCCTTGATCAAAGCGCCTTGGTCAGAGCCGCGGGAAGCGGAGGTCAAAGCCGTTTTGGCGAGGGATTTTGATCAGTGGGTTAGCACTTTTTATACGTACTCAAAAGTGATGCCGAATATTCTTGCTCACCAGAGCAATGATGTCAGGCATATTACTAAAATATGGAAAAGATGTTATGGAAATGTGCAAAGGGTAAGCAGCCAAGGCCTCGACGGTAATCGAGAGTTGAGGAATATTCAGGACCTTTACTTCGCGTTTTATCGAAAAATAATTTCCTGCCAGCTTGGTAAAGGATCATCGGGATCAAACGTATACGTTGACCATAATCTCCAAGAACAATTGATCATCCGGTATTTGATGAACAAGTACAGTGAGTTGCTTAATGTCTATAAAGACATTATCAAATGGTCGGCCGCGGGGCGGTTCGCGGACTTTTCCCAAGTTAGATTATATCGAGGAATCTACAATACGCCACAGCGTCAAAGATCATTTAAAGATAACGGCAGCATCTTTTTGACGGAATCACTGGAGGTCGCGTCCCGATTTTCACAGGGCGACATTTTAGTTTATCAGATCCCGATTACTTATTTTCTTGCTTCGTTACAGAGCTATTATCGGTTGTATCCTTCGCGAATCGGCCATCCTCTCAGAAATCGAGAATACAATATCAATCTGAATTCGCTTAATGGTAAGGTCAGGATTCTCAAAGTTAAGAGCGAGGCCGCGTCGAGCCTGCCGGTGAATTCTTTAGAAGGGAATCAGTCCAATTCCGGACATCGGAATGCCTCATTGTCATCCCTGCAGACCATCCCCACCCCGATTTTGATTTTTGCCGCGATGGTGTTCCTCCTGGCTGTCGGGGCGATCGCGCATGTCCACGGCCTCTTGAAGGGTCCACGTGTGACCAAAGCCTTGAGCGAAAAGAATATGCTCGCTGTATTAAACCGGGCCGTTGAATGGTTAGAAAGTCATCACTATCCATACATGGACGACGTTAACGCTTATATGGCCGAAATGAATACTCCCGGTGGATATACGGTGATGAATGGCGCGTTTTCAGGTGGGTTGGCTAAAAAGGTCATCGGCGGTAATTCCAATAAAAAAATCATTGTTCTTGATCCGCAAAGCTTTGCCGCTTATTTGGGGTCTTTAACCAACAACGGAATTTTAGACGAGCAGCTATTTATTGTCAATATCGTACCTGCAATCATCGGGGAATCCGCTGGCTGGAGGATATGCCAACATATGGTGGAGGACGCGTCCAAGATCATCACGACCCTTAAGGATTTGCAGGCTTCTGCCAGCCGCTTGGGAGTGCAAAATATTGATAATCCGGACTGGCGTAATCATATCATTGCTAACCGGGAGATCATTCTTCAACTAGCGAGTGACATCGTGGGTACTGAATTTTATGAATACCGGTCGCGAATGGATTTTAGGGCCTGGGCAGAGGGCAAAGGGTACCTTAATTTTGATAAATTTGTAGCAGCATGGCAGCAAACTGTTGCTGGACAAGATGGCGGAATTAATCATTACTTTCAATCCCGGGAATATTTTGGGGATCCACAAAGGCTGCTGGGAGTTCTGCTGATGGGGATAGCCAGAGATTATAATAAAATGGATCAGTCAGGTCACAATATCTCGATGAAGATTTGGCGGTATCTGGTGGAGTTGATGAAGGTGGATTTCGTCGAATCAAATGGCAGTAGCGGGTTTGATCCGGTCATGGCCGATGCTTGGCAAAAGGGCGAATTATCACCCGAGGATTATCAAAGATGCAGATTATATGTCTTCAATATGGCTGAGGTTCTTTGGCCGGTGATTGAGAAAAAGCATAAAGAATGGGAAAAGAAATTTCCAGGCCATCAAGATGCCCCGTTGTCTTCCCTGCAAACTATCCCCAGCCCGATTTTGATCTTTGCCGCGATGATGATCGCCCTAGCCATCGGGACCATCGCGCATATCTGGCGTAGGTATTGGCCGCGTAATGTCATTGCGAGGAGCGAAGCGACGAAGCAATCCTATCACTGTCTCTTAAGATTGCTTCGCCCCGTCTGGGCTCGCAATGACAAAAAATTGGAAACAGCCCGCATCCCCAACCATCTTTCTCTTATTTCACCGAATGTTGCTGAAATCCATATCACGGGTAATCAATACGCAGGATTCCCTCTGGATCAGTTCGTAAATCTCCTGGTCAGCGGCGGAGGGATTGAAATCGCGAATATCCAAACTCTGATGGCCGGCAGTTTTGAGGATCCTGCTAATACTGCGGGGTGTGTCGGCATCGATCAGAAATTTCATGGCAGGTTAAGCAAGCGAGTTGGTGATTTCTTCTTCATCGGCCAGGAACGCGGCATACAAAATACAAGCTTGGATGTCCTCCGTCGTAATGGGGGCAAATTCACGTTTGATGGATTTAAAATCCATGTCATTGGCCAACGATTCCAGCACAACATAGACCGGCGTTCGGGTTCCTTTGATGCACGGCCGGCCATGTTGGATATGAGGAATGGCAATGATGTGTTTTTCGAGCAGCGTTTTAGTAACCATAGTTCAACTGATCTCCTGTTCAATGAATATCATATGCTTGTGTTAATGTCAAGGTTATCTATGCTCTGGTCAATAGGCAATGGTAACAGACGCTTTTTCGGCAAAGACCGCCCGCACGCCCCGTCGTCATCCCTGCAAACTATCCCCAGCCCGATTTTGATCTTTGCCGCGATGATGTTCCTTCTGGCCATCGGGGCGATCATGGGTGTCCGTGAACTCTTGCGGGAGGCCCGTCTGGCCAGAGACGCGCACGCGTCGGGTGAAAGCCGGCAGAGATATTCTTCTTGGAAAACTTCGCGCTCGCCGGTACTTAATGCCATCATCATCGCGCGGCAGAAAGAGGTCAATCGACTAGTAGATAGATTGACCGGGGTGCATTGGAATCGGATGTTTATTTGGCGAAGACTCTTCGCGAAGGCAAAACAAGAAGCGACTTCCATTGAACAATTCCGACGGATTCTCAATGAAGAAAATGAGTCGCTTTTTCAATCGATTAGGCCGAACAGTGAACATAGAGTCAAGCTAGCCATGCTTGAAAATGATTACGGTTCTTATCGTATAGTCAGTTATGTTTCAGCAGACGGTACTACCGGTTTTTGCAAATCTTCTATGTTGGAAATCATGCAGGCTGCCACGAGCCCATATTCTTTCAATGTTCAGTCTAAAAAAGTGCCAGCGTCTTTAACATCAGCCATTTTTCATTTATATCCGATTATCAATACGAATTTTGGGAATGTCGTGGTTGATGCCACTATGGGACAATTTTTTCCTCAAGCAAGCAATACCGTTGTTGTTGAGCTTTTGAATGAGTATCGGGCCAGATGGAAATCTTGGGATGGGAGAAAGATTTTATGGAAAATGTTTTTTGAATTTCAGTACCAATATTTTTTAAGATATTTTCAGTATAAGGCCTTGCGTGATCGGCATATGGTTGAGATCGTTGAGAAATACTTCAGGGATCAATTTTCTCATTCAGAAATCCAATCCGAGTTAAATCGATTTTGGAAAATACCGTATACTCCGGAAAGAATTAGGAAGGAAGAACAACGCAACTTCAATACCCCGACCTGGGTTGTTGTGTCAGTTTATTTCATGCTGATCGTTTGGTTCTTTGCGGCTATCTTGTTCGGATCACAGAGAATTGATCAGTTGCCATTGCCAGGGAAGTTTGGCTTGTTGCGTAAATGGTTGAAGCTATTTTTCATTTCATTGGTTGTTTTGTCGTTCGGTGTCCCTATGGGGATGGCTGTTCTTTATTGGCGGTTTGCCACGGATCAATCCTTTGTCTGGCAACGCGCGAGTGAGTGGGGGGTTTCAGAAGGGGAAAGTATCCCCGGGCGCTACTGGGCCATCTTGGCCATTGTTCTCGAAGATTTTACTCGAGTCCGGCCGGTATGGGATCTGGACGGAGCTCATCAAGATGCAGCGACTCAGCTGCGTCAATTGAATGTGACCGTCGATGCTCCGGAAGGGACACGGCGCAGAGCATTGAGACTTAAGACGGAGTTAAAAAGAATGGTGCTTCGTGCCTATCGATCTGAAGATAGTCGTGAGTTGGAGGGGTTTGTTAGAACGAATGATTATCGACTAGATCAACTAATCAATAATACGAGCCTCGAGCTATTCACAGATCAGGGAGTTTATCGAGAGTTAGACCTATTGCGGTTTTTTGTTTCCATGCTTTTTGATTTGTATGTCAAATCCGCGCCTTCTTCTCTCACAGCCGATAAAGATTGTAAGATTGACTTAGAGACAACGCGTTCCTTTCTTGCTTTGGGTCTTTGCGACAACCCTTATCCCACACGTGCCGCCTTTGAAGAAGCAGCAGAATTTTACAAATCACTTACTCAAGGACCCATCCGGCCGATCGCGATTGAGGATGTTGCCGCGGTCAGGTATATCAGAGCGGAGTTGCTTAAGTACGCGCCTTATTTTATCGACAGTGGGAATTTTCATAATGTTCCGCCCGACGTTTTAGCGGCGGTAGCGCTAACCGACCTTCTCTTCAAACAGGTTAAGCCAACCTATTCCATATATTTTGCGTTGTCCGCTCCTTTAAACGAAGCAAACGCGGTGTCAACAAAATGGAGTCAAGGGATTGTTGGATTTGCAAAATGGTTTCCCGTTTGTATCACCAAAAATATAAAACTCCAAGATCGGGTGGGGGATTACATTGCGGGTGAATGGTTAGGTGCCGCGCTTACTGCGGGACCGATGGAGATTCGGGCTGGCCCTACTCAATTGGGCGAGCGCAACATCAAAGACGACCATCTTTGGGCGCGTTGGCAAGCGTATGATGATCAAGCCTCAACCCAGATGTCGATCAACAAGATCAATCGATGGCTTAGAACAAATCCTTTGTTGAGCATTGAGGCTGCGGCGGCACTCTATGAAAAACAGTTAGACGAGTCTATCGTCCTGCAGCATCGAGGAGGATTTCCTGGTTTACCTGACTTGGAAGAGTTAAAGAAAAATGGTTGGTTAACATTTAGCTATGATCCAAAATTCGGTATTCTAGGGCCCGATCCCATTCTTGTGTTGAGTGTTCGTCCAGAATTGAATTTACTTTTGAACAATAGTACTAATAATCAGTTGACGGAAGATAAGCCTGTTATTGATTTTGATAATGCGCAAATGTCGTGGACGTCTCCTTGGCTCCCCTATGCACGCATCTTGGCTAACGAAGCCGGCATTGTGGATAACATCCCAGCGGAGATTGTTGGGTTGACGGATGTCGGTCAGCTTGATCAGTTGTTTAAGCTTGCCAAAGGAAAGGACAAATATTTAGCGGCCGCCGCGAGGAGATCGATTGAGAAGCTTTCTAAAACATGGAGGTTTCCCGGCAAAGCGAAGGCACAAAAGTGGCTGGAAAGCAGATATGGTTATCAGCAAAGTTATTTATCCCTGCAAAACACCGGCATCCCGGGCGTGCTTGGCACTGCGTCTGCCGGCCTGATCATCGCCGCCATTTATCTGCTGTATTTGCGCAGTCAAATTTATAGACCGCGATTATTGACTTGCACGCAGCCAGTAGGTTTGATGTCGCCGGTCTTTATGGTGAATACGTCTGAACGCAGGAAGAACAATTCAGTTTCACCAGTTCTTAATGAAGCCAAACTTCCGGAACCCCAGGTGGTCATCCTTACGCACGGATTGCCTCGATATGTTGATGGCTATCAAAAGTGGGTGTCCTCGTTCCCAGTTGAAAAACGACTAGTGCTGTACAATGGTTCGTACCCGATTGACGCGAGTCTTGGGAGTTTGATTTCATCGCCCAATAGATTTTACAGCAATAGGGGTGAGCTTAATCATGCCGACATTCCAACGCTGTCACGCGCGGTTTGGATGGGGGGAAGCGTGTGTGCCTGCGTTCGCACGAGTATATGTCAGACCGCGCTCAACTACTTCCAGAATGGGGGAAAGGATTTCCACGCGGTCCTTCCAGCAAGTGTTGTGTGGTTTAGACACAATCACAATGTTTCACTCGAGGAGAGATTGCGGGGGAGGACATACAAAGATCAGGATTTTTCAGTGAATGCGAAAGCGGAAGCCAAAGGATTTGCTAGACATCTGGTTGATGAAGTTTATCCGGACAGACTGACGGGACAAGATCAGCCTAAGCTGAATATCGTTATCATCGCGCGTATC
This sequence comes from Candidatus Omnitrophota bacterium, assembly GCA_023247795.1. Lineage (GTDB taxonomy): Bacteria > Omnitrophota > Gorgyraeia > Zapsychrales > JANLHA01 > JAHFFS01. The sequence continues at coordinate 17,552 of JAHFFT010000029.1, read as the reverse complement.
AACGGTAACGTCGCTCATGTCCACAACAATCACGATGATCCGCAACATTATTTGATTCTGGATATTTTGCGCGGTGAGACCGAGGAGCAGTTTATCAGAAATAGAAGTAATGCTACGCGATCTCTCACGACCTCCTCGCAAATGAACAATTTCATGTGGTTAATTGCAGGGGTGTTCATGGCGGCTGGCCTAGTCTTCATGTCGATCGCGGGACTTTGGAGAAAGTACCGCGATTATTCAGCCCGGTGGCCGCAAGCGAAAATGGACATCAGAAATATCAGCGTCGATGTTTGTGCTGAATGTGTCGCTCAAGGGCTATCCAGATCACACAGACCATTACAATCCCAAAGGCCGTATAAAGCGCGAACATTTTATGCCTCCTTCTTGGCGGGGTCGGCAAGAATAATCGCGATGATAAAGAACGCGATAGTGATAATAACAAATGATATTTTCATGATGGCATCAATCTTGTTGAACACTCCTCCCAGGAATCCAGCTACGATAAACGCTTGGCAAAGATTAAGAGATGCTTTTGATACGGTCTCTAAGCGTTTCTCGGTCCAAAAAATTCTTTCAAACATAGCAAGTACCTTTACCCTAACAGTTTCAGCGGCACGTGTCAATGTCCGCCATGGGGGATGGTTACTGATTTATATGATCAAAGTTATTGGGGGGATAACTATAGAGATGTTGTTGGGGATGAAATTTAATATATCATCCAAAGATTTCTTTGTCAAACATAAGGGGGGGGATGATTTGCCTAACGCGGTGTCCCTGCAAACCAGCAACATCCTAACCATCGGTATTTTAATATTTTTTGGTTTTATCGTGGGAATGATGGTGTATCGTTGGCGCCGGGACCGGCCACGCTCGTCGCTGAGCCAGACAGAGGGCACCGTTTCTAAAAATAAGAAGTCAAGGAAAATACGACCAGTTGATGTGTTTAGAGAATTTCGAAAAGTGTATGGGTTAGGCAGCGAATCGCTGATAGCTCTCATTGTTAAAGATATCACGGGCGGGTCTGATTCAGCGCAAAGATTGAATGAAAAAGTCCGGTTGGAAAAGGAAAAAGGATTTTACCCGGGTTTTGCCAGCAATGCTGGATTTGATAAACTCGGCCGAGGATTTATCGCAAAAGGCTGGCTGGGAGAGATTTTTGATTCGCAAGCAACGAATTGTTATAGAGAGGAAGGAATCAATCCCTATTCGTATCTTGAAACCGGGAACTTGATAATAATGTCTTTCGGCAGAGATATATATGTCAGAGACCGTTCTACAGGACGATTGATTAAGAGTATCTCAAAACCGAATATCGCTCGAATCACTTCTTTGGATGTTTCTCCAAGGAATCCCAATAGAATTTTGGTTGACTCCGGCAGAGTCAACAATATTTTTGAAATCGATATTGCGTCAGAAGAAATTGTTTGGCGCTGGGATCCCGTAATCCATGGTTATTCCAGAAATCAGCTGGGGATAAGCATTGTAAAGAAGGGCATAGCTATCCCAACGGGACGAAATACCGGGGCCATCACAGAACAGCAGGTCGTAGACGTTATCTCGGGACGACAGGTCTTGGATGCTGGAACGGATTATTACCATGTTGTTGATTTTGATCAACCTCAACCGTCTTTGGGATTGCCTTCTTGGCAGCTTTCGGCCCTGCCAAACTGGGCGGGATATGTTTCTAATGATCCAGATAGAATATGGGCGACGTTATTTATGACCGGCCAGGCAGTTATTATTGATAAAAAATCGTATAAGATAAAAATTTTGGCTGAAGGACTCGATAAAGCGCATGGGATCTTCCAATTTCATGGAGGACATATTATCTCCGATACGGGACATGGGAGGGTATTGGCACTTGATGAGAAGCACTCTCTTGCTCAGACATTTGATTTTTCAAATTTTCCTGCAAGAACGGGCCAGGAAAACCGTACAGCCCAATGGCTGCAGATGACTGTGCCCATCAACGAACATCTTTTAGGATCAATTGATGGACGCAGGAATTTTTTTATTGTATGGGATCCTGTTCATCGAGAATACAGTGAATATCCTTTCGATGCTGAATGGAAAATCCATAGTTTGAGTCCTTTACGAAAGCTGCCGTTATCTTGTCACTTTTTGGGACAGTCCCTACAAACCAACTCCCCCTTGATCATCGGTATTTTAATATTTTTTGGTTTTATCGTGGGGATGATGGTGTATCGTTGGCGCCGGGACCGGCCGCGCTCGTCGCTCGGCGAGGATGGGTCTTCTCGGCGTATCAGCAAAGGCGAGAGTAGGGTTATGCTGGACGAAGTCGTCAAGGTCCTTGAACTGGGCGACTTGGATCATTTGCCCAGGGGCGCTGCTGTTCTTAAGCGGGAAAGAACATGGAATAGACAAATTGTACGTATCAAATTAAAAGAAAGAAATTGCATCGACGTTATCCCTACCGGTATTGACATTTTACAGCATGAGTTAGCCAATGCCAGAAATGTCGACTTAACACAGTTTGATTTGCTCTACAACCGCCAGGGGAAGTTGATCGCTATCTTTCCGGTTATCCATGATAAAAAACTGCAAGAATTACAACGTGATATCGATCGGCAAAGGAAATATCAGGTCCGCTATTTTGATTTCAGTCTTTACAGCCAGGTGATTCCAGAAACAGCCGACATTTCCCTTTGGCGAGAATTGAAGGTGAAACATCAGCGGGACACGAAAGCCATCCAGAAATATAAAGCAGGAATTTTTGGGGAAGAGTTGAGCCAGCAAATTCATCCGGTCGCGGCAGAGAGTCAACCGTTCATTTTCGCCGCTGTAGACAAAGGGCCTTCACCGAATTCCGTATGGGACCCGCGCGAGTTTGGGTTGGATAACTATCAAGACGTCCTTCCGCAAAACCAAAATCCTGATCAACATCAGGTGATTGTTCCGCAGTATCCAACGATTCAGCCCTTGGTTGCGAGGGAACCCGCAAAGAGTATCAGTGCCTACTTTCCCTATATCTACCGAAACTTTGAGATAAAAGAAGGTCAAAATGTTTTGATTGGCGTGCGGGGCGCGGGCTTGGATGCCTGGATCGTGTTTCTTAAGGCACAAGGCAAGGCTGTCAATTTTTATGCCTTTAGCCGCAACCCGTTTGAGTTGGCCAATGTTCGGGCCGTAGCGTCGATCGCCGGCTTTACCATTCATACAAAATGTGGGGAAAATATCATTGATGAGAATGGCCAAGCGTTATTTGAAGGTGTTAAGTTTGATTGGCTCATTTGGAATATGCCGACCTATGTGGGCAAGGCGGGAGAACGCAAGGGCTACCATCAGTTATCTAGTCGCTGGAATATTGATGGTGGAGCGCTGATAGATGGATTTTCGAAGAAACTGCATTTGATCTTGAACCCCCAGGGCAAGGTCATCATATCCAATGGTCAATCGGAACGAGAGAGTGTTAAAGAGAAGCTAAGGCAGATAGGACCTGGATTTGTTGTTCAATATGATCGGGGGGTTTACCTTATCGAGAGTCACAATCACGGGATTCTTCTTTCCACGTTCGGTGCCATTGCCGTTGTTCTGTTGTTATTGGTTTTGCAGTTGCGTAGTAAAAAAATAAGGGCTGGCCAACGTGCTGATCAGGGAGATTTTGATATAGGGGTTAGTGCTCCCGATGCTGCTGATTTTGTTGAAGAATCTCCTGCCTCGGATTTGAGCGGACCGGATTTGCCGGGAAAACCGGTTGTTTTTTTCAAAGATTTTAGTGAGTTGGAAATGCAATATTTGGCCAATCTTTTATGTCGCGAAACATTTGGGACTGCTATAAGGCTGATGACACTGGATCAGAAGTGTAGCGGAACCGTAGAGATATTGATGCGACAAGATATTGGCTCTTCAATCAATTTCGATACGTTTTTGCGGCATCCGACAGAGGCGGCGGCCCAGAAAATCATTAGCGAGAACGGAGCGTTTGCCAGAGAGGTCACCTATGTGGTTAATAAGATAGAAAGGGAACTGAGCCGCCACGCACTTTCGGAAAAGGAACGCCAGGAGGCATTCGCGGAGGCTTTACCTTTTGCTTTGTGGATTGTTTTTATTAAAAAATTAAATTTTGATTGTCAGTATATACCGCAGCCGTTATTAAAATCCAATGCGAAGGATTTTGATCATCTTCGAGACCTGAGCAGTCCATTGACTCCTGAGCATAAAAGCACAAACTGGGGATGGAGTATCACCATCCATGACGACGACTCTGATAATGAAAATATCAGGTCGCTGGCCTCCCATGGATTGGCATTTTTAGTGTTTGCGCTAGGGATATGGTTTTTTGGATTTACGCGAAATAATAAAAATGGGTCGCGGGCCTTTATTACCTCTGCTGATTTTGAAAGAGCGCTGAATACTCACAGGATTGATGATGAAGGCAAGCGCGCGCAACTGGAAAGAATTTTAGAGGGCATCAAATTTATGGAACAACAATTTGGTGGCCCGGTGGCGGTTACCGATAAAGATGTCTGGCGCGTCACTTATCGATATGAAGATGAACAAGCCATTGTCTATCTAGAGAGCAAGGGCTTCTCGTCGGTAGAAGCTCAGGCTGTTGTTCGATTTATCGCGCGGCATGAAATGCTGCACTTAGCTGATCAAGAAGCAAGCGACGAAACCATTTTTAAATTTCAAATCTTAGAGTATGGTTTGGGTCCAGAACAGAGTCAAATTTTGAAAGCAGAACTATTTACGGACTCATATATTTCTGGGATGCCAGAACTCGGATCGGTTATTGGTGGCCAGACGTTAACGAGGCTCATAGCATCCAGTTTTTTTAGTGATGTGTATCAGACGGAATCCGGATCATTGATTAAGATCCCCAGCCCTGATTCTTATCATGTTGATAACGAGATAAGTTTTATTGAGAATGTCTTAGCCAATGATCCCATTTTGTCTGGTTATACGCCTAAATATCAAGCGGCGCTATTTGATAGTCGTAATTATATCGAAATGAATCGCCTTCCTGGCCAGAAGGTGGAAGAATTTTTGCTCTCGAATTCAGTCACAGGAGATTCCCTTGGAATCATTGACTCGCTAAATGTTCTTTGGATCGCGCAACATCTTTTATACATTTTAAGTTTGATTCATGACCATCAATACAGTTATGAAGATGTTAAGATGAACAATTTTCTTCTATATGAGAGCCGCGTTTACATTTTTGATTTTGGATTAGCGCGGCCTTCGAAGGGCTCGTATCAAATCATTCAATCAGAACTTTGTTCTTGCGCGCTTTTATTATGGTATCTGGCTACGGGATCTATGAATTGGCAGGGGAGGTCCTTTAACGAATATTTATTTAGTAATAGAAAAGCGCCAGATCAAGGGCTGATTGAAAGCAATCTGCCGGCCGCGTGGAAACCCGCCGCCCCGATCATTGCCAAAGGAATTGCCGCGACGGAGGGCCCCTCTGGGACTATTTTGGACGTTCGTTATCGTGAAGCCATGACCATGTGTTGGGATATTCAAAACGCTTTTCACCTCGATTCCCGACTGCCCATGTTGATTGTAACCGATATGATCAAAGCTTTGCGCGCTATTCAAGTGAAGGGGGACATTGATTTTACTATGGCTAATGCCTTCACATATCAACAGCATATTTTGGATGCTCAAGCCGTTGTCAACAGGCAGGTTGGTAAATTAGAAGAACCTATGAGAAAGGCGTTGCAAGATATTCTTGTTAATCGAGCGGAATCAGTGGGTGAAGAAGGAAATGATCGATATCCTAGAGAATGGCGTGAGATGTATTCTAAAGTTGACGCGCTCGAGGAAATTGTCAAATCAGGTTCGCTAGATGGAATCCAAGACTTCCATTGCCAATTTGTTGATCAGCATGCCTCTTATTCAGTCGCGTTTGGTGAAGCTATTTCTCTCACGCTAATGTTGGCCGCGCTGCCGATTTTAGCGCTCTTTACAAAAGCGAGGCAAGAATCTTTAGATTGGGAAGATGAACTGAAGATTATCCTTTACCAAGGGGGATTCGGGAAAAAAGTAGACTCATTAACCCGGCTGGATTTATTTGAATTGCGCGCTCTTGCGGGCGCCGAGTTACGAAGCATGTTAGCGATGTACGCAAAAGTTTTTGACCTTAATTTGGATTATGAAGATATTGAGTCGGAACTTGCACCCTGGCATGTGGAACCGGTTGAGGTGTCTCGAATATTTGCACGGTATTCGAGAGATGTCGAAGTTGGTCAAAGGATGAAGGTTGAGGAAGTCAGGGAAAACATCGCTGAATTTAAAGTCAATATTAATCAAATGATCAAGAGGGCTGAGCAAGATGAAAGATATTTTCATGAGCGGGTCTTGAGCCGTCTTGTGGAAGGGAATTTTCCTAAACCATATGTTGATGCGTTATCAAAGGTGACAAGCCGGCTGGTTGCTTTTTTAAATATTGGCCATCCGGAATCAGCGGTTGAGGGAATGATGAATTTGATGTCGTCAACCGATATGCATTCGCTGTTTGATCAACTCAGCAATTTTCAATCCGTTGATATCAGAAGTTTGTTTATGCAAAGACTACAAAATGCGATGAAAGAGGATGGGATGTTTGTTCAGGTTTTAAAGGGGAAGATGCAAAGCACAGGTGAGCAAGTCTGGCTTCCTAATATCATCATTTCGAGAATAAATGCTGTTGGTGAGGAGCGCTCCCCGATTCAAGTCGCCGCAGGCGCTTCGGCCATCATTATTTCGCCCCTTTTAGGTTTAATAGCGAAATGGGATTTTGTTTCATCGAAGCCAGCACAATATCAGCGGGAGTTGATTATGGGGGCGGTAGAAGTGCTGATGTTGGATTGGCTGATTTCGGAAGCGGGAGAAAAGTGGGGGAGAGAGGAAACCCTTGAAAAATCCTTGCCCTTCCGACTTTATAGAGATGGACGAGCGCTCGCCAGCGATTTTCCGTTGGGTGCATGGGAAGAAGTGATCAATGGTTATCCGTGTCCGCAGCAACAAAGAGGGAAAATGATGGGGTTCTTAGTGGGAGGGATAGCCCGGAATTTGGGTGCTGGTATCGATGCAAGATTGGAGTTTCAAAGGGCTTTGACAATGATTTTGAGATTTGCTGAGTATGGCGAAGAAATCAGTATCGGGTGTTTTGTTAATTTTATCGACAGGCTTGTTAATTCAACGAGTAAGAAGGTAAGGCCAGAAGATATTTCATCTTCTGAAGAAAGAATTCGGGAACTGGAGAAAATGGACGATCCTCCAGAAAACGGCATGACTTCTTTATCTGTCCTGCTTGACGCCCATGTGATTGTTGGTATTATCGGCGGTGGTTTGTTATTTTTTGCAATCTCGGCATTGACTAAATTCATTTCTGCCCGTGGCGGCCTTTCATCCCCGGCCGTTGGTGAAACAACTGCTATCAACTATCAGATTTTTGACGCGTCCATCCTTTCAGGTCACGCGATGTTAGGAGTGGTGTTTGCCGGATTGGCGGTTCTCGTGATAGGGGCTGTTCTTCGGGAGACCGAGACGATGCGTAACCTGCCTCATTTGGACGCGATCCTTCATTATCGGGAAGAGATCGAAGTCCTCAAAGAACAGCGACGGGAATTGTTGTTGCGAGCACCGGATATAGCAAGATTAGCAGATAGCGAGAAAGCCGTGCTCGAGCAGTTAGACCAACAGATCAAATCAAGAGAACGGCTCTTAACTGAGCGCAAAAAATTATTGTTAACCGAATTGGAAGAAGGCTCCCAATCCATTCTTCAGGAATGGAGAAAACTTGAGGATATGCTGAGGCATGATCTTTTAGAAGAGCTTTCGGGGATGAGCTGCCAGCAATTTATTCAGCAGTACGTGATCCTATTTGTCGAGAAGACCCAAAAGACCAGAGTGTTATTTGGTTTTGCCGGGAATTTCGCGAGCGGCAAGACCGAAATCGCGAAGGTTGTCTTCAAGGAACTCGGAATTCGTTTTCCGCGTTGGAAGGTCCGCTTTTTTTCTTTTGATGATTTCTTAAGAGACAAGGAAGACCGGGCTAATCCAAAAACCGAAGATCCGCGCGAGAAATCCAATGTCGAGCGTTTTGTAGAGTTTGTTCGTCTGTTGTCGGAAAATTTGCAAACGGCGCTGAAGCCGGTTTATGACCAGACGGCCAAGGGACAATTGAAGCTGGGGTTGGATGAAGACGGGCAAATGGTCATGTATAACGGAATCCGTGAGGCGTCGCTAAAGATCCATGATGATAAAAGAATTGAATATCAAATTTGGGAGGTCAGGCGCGGCAGTTCCGGAGAACGAATCGATCGAGTAGCTAAGAAAGGCGAAGGCGTTGTCGTTGTTGGAACAGATGGAGAGTTCAGGTTAGGGACAACCGAAAAATCGACGAGGATTGTCTTGCAGAGTCCTGTTGCTTCGCCTATTGAAATATCGATCAGCGACGCTGTTTATTATGTCAGGAAGGATGGCGAAAGGATTTTTGTTCAAGGAAAAGGAATGGAGCAGGAGATAGAGCTTACGAGAGATAAGAAAGTAGAAGTGATAGAAGTCTGGGAGCCTGCGCGAAAGACCGCTGATTGTGATGGAGAGATCATCATCGTTGAAGGGTTTTTGGCCCTGACAGCTTTAAAGCTGTTTGATTTGAGCGCGAATGTAAACGTGAGCGCCCGGATCCGCAGACTGCGGTCGATGGTCCGGGAGTGGGCCTATGGACGTATGGGCGGAGCGCATGAGGTGAAGCACGAAGAAACCTTGGTGCAAAGAGAATTCTCTGAGGATGATATCGTCGTTAAATTAAATGATATCGCGAAGGAACAAAGGGGGCGTGGTAATCAGTCTGGGCAACCGGAGACACATTTTCAGATTAACAATTTGTTATTACCGGAACACATCGCGCGAAATTTCTTGTATGGACTGTTGTTGCCCAAGCACAGGATTTTGTTTAAGCAAGAAGGTATTGACCTTGATGAGATCGAGAAAAATTTACAAAAAATAGCAGAGCACGAACTGACAGGGTGGTTGACCGAGGTTTTAGCGAACAATAAAAAATTTACTAATCCCAACCCATTTCCCGGGGAAAGGCCGCTAAGCCCGGAGGTTTTGATCGAACGATACTGGAAGGGAAGTTTCCGCACGCTGGAAATGGAAAGATTTTTGCTTTTGAAATTCGAGTTGAGTGACGACAAATTGACCGGGACCTTGGATGAAGAAATGGTCACGCGCATGCAGAACCTCCTGCAAAGGACGCAGGGTCTTTTCGTGGGCGCGCAGATTCTTGATTTGGCAGGAGAAAGTTTGCGATTGTGTTTCTTGGATCGGGACAAGGAAAATGAGTTTAGAGAAGTCGAGCGAAGCATTCAACTGCAAAAGGTCTTTTTGATCAACCAGTTACCGTTTATGGAAGGGGCCTTAAACGAGATTGCTAGAAAATATAATGAGTTAATGGACGCGAACGATGTCACCGGTGCTGTAAAGAAACGCGTAGAAGGAGAGGCCTGGATAAACCGCTTTTTTGAAACGCAAAGAAAAATGTGGCGCAGGGGGATTGTTGACGTGGCCCCATTTATGGCCGAACGATATGGCCAAGGGTTCTATCATGCTAAAGACACGGTTTTAGCGATGGCTCCGGGCAGTTTATTTATGGATGACCAAGCCTTGGCGTGCATTGCTGATATTGTCACCCAAGAAAATAATGGATCGTTCGCGCAGAGTTTCATGGCCGAACGGATGCAAAGAGAGGGCGATCTGCAATTGAAGCATTTGGATGAATTGCGAGGATATCAAAGGCGGTTCATTGGCCATTCGCGGATGAAGCAGGATTATCTGGCCTTAATTCCTCCAATGTTCCGTCAGTATTATGTCACCAAGGTCAAGAATGAAGTGCCCAGCGATGTTGGTCAGCTCACGGGTCTCATCAAATTTGGTGAGGATTGGGATGATGTGAATCGACGACAAATCTATCAAAACACCGGGGTATCGGCCATCAGGATCGATGACGCGATGGTGCAGTATGTTTGCCGAATTCTTGAACCGTTCAAGATTGGAAAAATATTCGAGGATTTCAACAGTTATTTCAAAGGCCGGGTCAACGTGAAGGGAACTCCCTATTTGCAGTGGATTGTGACTTACCTGAATAGTTTGTATGGGGATTCTTATGAAGAGCTATTCGCGCTGGCCGAGGTGTTCGCGGACTTGGCGTTGAGTCATCCTAAGTGGTTCGAAGCAAATCAAGAAATGCTTATCGAGCAGCGGGTAGAACAAATTTATGCCGCGGTGAGAGCGGAACTCGAACGTCGACGGGGGCCAGATGACCGGCCGGTCGCCAGGGACTGGAAACCAGCGATGTTTAAACGAGTGATTAGGATATCTTTAGAGCTTCCCCGTCGGTGGCAGGAAGGCGAACGGCCGGCCGCGGATGCCGCGGCTGTTGCGAAAGTGTCAACTGATCAGCAGTATTCTCATACCGTCATTTGGGTGGCTATGGGCATTGTTGTTTTGTTTTTGGTTTTTATCCTGCCGGCTTTGCGAAGGCGCTTGGCCGGGGAGCGGGACATTTTAGATAAGCACGCGCCGCTGGTTATCCTCGGCGGGGAAGAAGAGTTGCAGACGCTTCTGCATGGATTTGCCAAACTTTCGTTTGTGCAAAGAGATGAGACGATCAAGACAGTTGTTCCATTTGCATTTGATGCCGGCAATTCGGCATTGCTGCAAGCGGATATCGGCGAAATCTGGAGTCGAGATCGATTTGTTCAGAGAATAAAAAAGATTGAGAAAGAACATCCGCGGCTTTTTAATTTTATCAGAACAGCCTATCGATTTTTAGGAGTAGAGATCATCACGACCGTGCCAACCCTCGGAGGGTTTATGTATGGCTTTGGCGCCGGCGGTTCGCGTCACCCCATGTTTAACAGCATTTTGTTGTATCGATCGACGAGAAACGCGGCCTTGGCCAAGGATGTCATTGATGAGGTTAAAAATCTCATCCCCAATCTCGCTGATGATTCCAAATTGGCGGAGTTATTTAAGTATCTGTACGATTACGCGAAAATGATTGATGAACAGATCATTGGAAAGTGGGACCTGGATTTTACCGGGGCTTATCGTGATTCCAGCAATCGTTCCCGACCGACCAGTGTGCAAAATATCCTTCTGCTTGGAGCGTTTTGGAGGATCTGCAAACCCGGGCGTATTTCCGTGCGAAAATATTATCGAACGCTCAATCGGCTGGCCAAGATTTTGGACGCGCCGGCGGTACCCATCCACTCTTCATTATGGAATTATCAGCAAGCTATCCCGGTGGGGACTTTAGCCAATCCAGAATACATCCAATTGCCAGATAAGCACAAGGAGTTCACTCAACAGATCATCGGACAATGGAATTTGAAGGCGATTGAGCATAAAAATCCTTTTAATAAAATTGAAGTCATTGATCCTAACACCAAAATGCGGGTCAATCCTCCGGCGGTCTCCTCGGCCGTCAAGGCGATTGAAGATGCCGAGCAAGTGGTGATTGCACCGGAGAACCTGCAAAGCGATTTGGCGGTGTTCCTGTCTTCAACGGAAATCGCGCGGGCCTTGGTCCGTAGAAAACAAAACGGCAAACCAACCAATTTGATCATTCCTATTTCCACCAAGGATGGAACGCCTCAGGTGATTGACCAAGGTGTTTTTGACAGCATCAGCGCTGGCGCTGGAATTAACATTGCTGATATCGTGACCCATGTCTTGTGCAATCAGCTCAGTGAAGAGCCCGATCCCGCCCTTCAGGCGATGGCGCAACGGATTCTTACACGGGAGCAGGCGATGGTCACGACGCTGGATGGCAATATCGTCGATAATTTGAAATCGGCGGGGGTTGCGGTCATTCAAATGCCTTTGGGCGAGATCCTTCCGGTCGCGACCAAAGGGATTGGAGTCAGGGACCGCAGTGAGACCTATCAAATCTCACCTAAGCGATTAGGATTTTTCTTGAAATTGCAGGCGGTCCTTTACAAATACGGGGTAGCCCCGGTCATGATTAACGACATTGATGGAACCCTAAAGCCTTCTGGCCCAACACCTTTGCAGGATTGGGAAGCGCAGCAGATCGCAAAGATATTGGAAGCTAAAGCGCCTTTAGGACTCTTAACCGGCGGACCTACGGAAGTGGTGGAAAACCTCACATCTAGCCGGGTTAAGATGAAACTGGAAGATCGTGGAAACCAACAATCCCTGCGGTTGATGCCTTTGCAAACCGTGGCGGGTTCTTTATTCCATGCCTATCACACGGATGAACAAAAATATGGATTCGTGACCGGTTATATTCTCGTCGAGGAAATCGGTTTAAAGAAGATGAAGAAGTTGCAAGAAATCATCGATGAATTGGCGCTAGTTGAGAAATTCACAATGGAAGGACACGGCGATGAGGAACATACGATTCATGAGTGGAATTTAAAACTGGGATTTGCCGGAGATGACAATAGCGGTTTCTGGGGGCCTTATTACGACGATCGTCTTGGCGGAATCACTTTTGCGGTGATTGGTAAAAGCGCTCCGCAGGAAGAAATTGATCGTTACAAGGAGCTGGGCGGCAGAGAATTGAACCGCAAATATTGCAATTATTTGAATCGACGATGTCAAGAGTTGGATATCCCGATGAAGTGGACGCTCGGCAGCGAATATCAGATCGATGGAACGCTGGAATGGGTGGATAAAGGCGACGGCCTGCTTTTATTGAGCAAAGTCACCGGCATTCCAGTCGAAGCGATGGTCTTCAGCGGCGACAATATCCGTTATTCTGAACTCGGTGAACTGGGCAATGATACCAAGGCGGCCATGCGGGCAGGGATGAGTTTGAATCTCGATGGAATGGATTGTTTCTTGGAAGGTAAGTTTGTTATTTCCGCGACGCCGCCGCTCGACGAGGAGACTTCGCGTTCGAAGAAGTCCACGGATCCAAGAAAGAACCCACATACATATCGCGGTATCCGTCCCTATTTGATTGTTTACCGTAAATTTTATGAGGCACTGCCGGAACGTTTCAAAGATTTTGAACAGCGGCTCAAGGTCGGCGTGCCGCGGGAAATGGAAAAGCAAAAGCAAAAAAGTTTGGCTTGGGCCATGGAACAGATTGCCGATTTTATGGCACGGCCGAACCTAGCCGCGTTGTCGGATGTTGATGTGATCAGATTGGTTAGTCACATGGCCTTAGTGACGAAGAGGGGCAATGAACAACATTGGCTGTTCGTTTATCGAGCTTTGCAAAAATTAGTTCTGTTGGAGTTGTCGTATCTATCACAGCGAAAACTGGAAGAGGCATTTCGCGGTGTAGTCCTGGCATTGAACGCGGAGCGGGTGGACAGTTATTTGGATCAGTATAAAAATGGAACATTAAGTCTTGCCATAAATCTTGATGCCTCGGAAAAGCTGGCTCCCGTAACTTACCTTCCCTCGATCGAGCAGGAAAGCAGCGATAAAACAACGGAGCTCGGCCGAAATCCTTTCAGAGAAGGGAAAGTCGCGTATCAGTTTATCTTGGGACAACAAGACCTCGACGCGGATCATTTGCAAGCGCACTTACGATATCTCCGTGACGTCGAACATCAATTCAACCCGCCGCTCAAAATCATCATCGTAACCAGTTCTTTCAACCATCGTCAGACCATTGATTTGCTTACGAGCCAACAATTCTTTGGCTTCCGTCCAGAACAGATTGAGATCGAGTTCCAAAGTAATTATCAGAGCATTGGGGTCAAGATCAAAGAACGATATCATTTCCGTGTTTCCAAAAAGAAACATTTGGCGACCGCTGGTGATTTGGATGCCTTATTGACACCGTTCCTGACGCGAACAATTTTGGCTGCCAATATCGAATATTTGATCGTCATTCATCCATCCAGCCCGGTTTCCGCGGCTGGTTTTGATCTCTTGCTCGTTGGAAGACTCATCGAAAAGCAAGCACCGATGTTGGTCACGCTGATGGAACGCTCGACGGTGTCGCAGAACAAGGGAATCTACACGGTTTCTCCATACTATGATACGGCTCAAAATCGCGTTATTTTAAGGCCGGATTATGCCGTGGCCAAAGAAATAGAACGTCCCTATCAACACCTGGGCAGGGACGTGATCAGCGTTTCCGCTTTGATGTCGTGTCTTGGGAATCCACGGGAACAAGACGGCCAGTTTGATCAAACCGATTGGGTCAAACAGATACACGGTTTTGTTCGCGGCCTGCGCCCACTTCCTTACGTCATCCGCGCGACCGTGACGGAAGGGATTCGTGATGTTGACGTGGATCAAATGACCGATCCTTACGCGAATGTAACTCTTGGCTTAAAAGGTGAATATGTGTCTTCCTCGCCGCGATCGGCCAATCAGGTTGATCATTTATTCAGCAATCCCATCGGTATCAGTCTGATCATCTTATTGCTTTATTCATTGCAATGGTTGTGGCGGCAGCATAATCAGCACCAGCAGACGAGAAGCGCTTTAAGCAATTTTAGGATTTGGCGAGAAATTGGTATGTTTATTTTTAATGATCGGAATGAAGAACCAGGGACCAACGATCGTTTTGCTGGAGCGGACGAATTTTCATCAAGTCAAATCATGGGGATCGCGGGCTGGCTGATCGTGGCGGCTGTGATTTTGGGGACGATCAGAAATTTTTCATCTCCCTTTTCATTGAGACAGGATGGCGCATTTTCTCATAGCAATTTTGCTTCATCGTCATCAAGTTCCGTAGTTCTATTAAGCGCGATAAGCGCGTTAGCCGTCGTAATTCTGGTCGATGAAAAGAATCGTCGTCGATGCCGCGCTGAAGCTATTAAGCGTATCATCAATCGCGGCAGTCTTGAGGAGCTTTTAAAATTGATCCAAAAGATCAATCGAACAAAACTGGATTCCTTCCTCTTTCATGCTTTGGTTGGTCAGCTCATATTGGAAGAAGGCGGTTCATTCAGTACTTTGCTTCAAAAGAAGCTGGCTTCTCTGCAAACGACCAAATTGTCGAAGATTGATCAGCAAAGGGTTGAAATGGCGGCAAGTATGGCCAGGGCGAGTTACGATATCGAGGGACAATCCTATTTCGCGCGGGAGAAAATGATTTATCATTATAATTTTTATGAATTGATTTTTTGGCAATCAACTCCATCCGGGTGGAAGCGTAAAGAAGGGTTGACTGTTCCGAGAGAAAGAGGAGATTTAACTCTTGCGGAATCGATGGAAGCGGTGGATAAGCTATTGTTTAAAAATTGGGATAGCGGGCAAGACAATATTTTGTTGGATACATTGACAGATCTCACCGGTCGTCGGGTGGATCAATCAGAGATCGAGTTTCCGGTGAGAGTTGTTTCTGTTCAAGAAGGTGTTTATCAGGATGTTTACCTGATTGTTGTGAAACTCCAAGACAGCAATATCCAAATCCCATTTGTCATGCTGGTAGCTCGTGATACTGAACATAAATTTCAGGTAGTAAAGAATGAATTTGATAATTTATTAAAACACCGCGGACAGTCAGACATTGTTCGGGTTTTGTCTTATGGCACTATTGCGACATCGCGTGGTTGTGTCAATGCTTATACGAGTCAATTTCTAAATGGGTTCGATGAAATGGCGGTATTATCCAGATCCCATCCTTGGACCACAAGGACTACTTTAGGGTATATCTTTATCAATACAAATCTTTACCAGTATGCTGGAGTCGTTCATCCTATTTTGATGAAGGATCTTATAGCCAAGATGACGGCTTTACAGATACGATATTATGATCCTCAAGCGCGAACGATGATTGATGGTTTGCGGGTTAATCGGGGAGATATCAATCTGAACGTTGCTGATTTTGTAGATGATCGCCAGACTCCTGCATTCAAAGTTTTCCAACCAGGCAAGGAGATCAGGCTCAAGCTCATTGCCTGGCGTCAAACAAAGACCAATGCCAGTCCTTCAGATTTGTTAGATGCTATTTTTGATTTGTATTGGTTGGAAGGGATAAAAGATCCCAAAAAACCGCATCGATCGGTAGGGTCTGAACACGATCTTATGCTTTTTGCCGGTGTTATGGAAGGGTTATTGTTGGGATTGAAGGAAAAATATGGACAACGTGAAGGGGTCGTGGCATTTCAGCAGTGGATCGAACAGTATGTGCAAGATATAACAGCCCCTGCCAGGAGACTGACCAGCCACGCTTTGTTTAGCCCCGACATTCTTCGAACAGCCAAGGCCAGATTAGTCCAAATGGATGGACAATCATCTTCTTTGATGACGACAACAGCTCTGTTTGGTCTGATTGGAATTTTATTTGTCTTTTTACTCCAATGGATCAAGGACCGCGATCGGGGAAAAATTGTAGGAGATTATGGTTTTAACGAAAACAGTGAAAGCCACTTTTTATTTGCCGATATTTTGTCAATTGGTTTCATTGTGGCATGGGGCACTCTAATCGTTTTACGAAAGTATTGTCCCCAAATGAAAATCGTCTGGAACGAAAAGGTCGATCAAGCCGCAGTCATATTGGCCGTATGTGGTGCGATGGTTCTTATAGAAAATTACTTTCCACTGGGGTTATTCCCAACACTAACAATTAATGGATTGTTTGGAGTTCCAGCATGTGTTCAAATTATCGGTTTGTTTGCCCTTCAAATGTGGATCATGCGAACCATCATTACCCGCAGCATGGTTAAAGGTGATGAACAACTTGAAAAGCAGCTTTCCAAAGAATTATACAAATTGGAGATCAAATATCCTTATTACCAAAGAACGCTTGCAAGATTACAAAACACGGGAACATATCAACAATTTCTAAAAGAATATACGATTTATCTGTTGCGATCCGAAGATTTTGTTTTGATTCCTTTCCTGGATAAAAAGGTGGTTTTCATAGGTTGTGCCCCTATTAATCGTAACCTGGAATTTGGTTTGGCTCATGAATTGGGTCATCTGATTATGAAGGAAGGAATGACATCTGCAGATGATACAAGGGAAAGAAAAATGAACTGGTTTTTACAGAATTTTGAGAAATATATCATTATCAACATGTTGATTGTTACTCTTCTTTATGGGGTCTTGGCCGTCCCAACCATAATGGTTTTAGTGTGGTGGTTTACCTTGTTTCTGGTTTTGTCATCTGTAAGTTGGAAAGAAGAGATGATGGCCGACCGGATTGCTTGCAACATGGTTGCTGACGCAGAGTATGATACATTTGCCACAATTCCACAAATCCATCAAGAACCGTTATTTACTTTCACCCATCCGGTTATTCCTATCCGACAATATCTACTTAATAAGTGGTTAAGTAAAGCGGTGAGTCGAAAGACACAGGCAAATGAAGTAGGCGATGGTTCTTCTATGAATAATTTGGTAGGCGTTCTACTTTTAGGAGTTTTGATATTAGCACTCATTCGATCATCAGATCATCGAACAGGGAATTACTTATACGATCAATCGGGCTACAAGGGAATTCAACACAATGTTGATTTAACTATTTTAAGTCCGTCGGCAGGTCTGTTGGTTATGACTGGCCTGGGTATTCTGGCTGTCTATTTGATGCGCTGGCTGCAAGATATCAATAAAAGTAGGGACAGTACCTACTTTTTACAGAAAGGAAAAGTAAAAGT
>JAHFFT010000028.1:15053-26312 GCA_023247795.1 Candidatus Omnitrophota bacterium | reverse complement strand
TTTGTCCTGTCATCTCGTCTTCGATTCCCCTTAACTACTTTCCCTCGTAACTCATGAATCACACCGCGCTCTCCTTGCTTGCGTACTCGCTTGACGATTCTTCTGACTTGCCGATCACTTAACCCTAAATACTCACTTGCTTCCTGCTGATTTATCTTCTTTTCTAATACTTTTTGTATCACCTGGTAACGCTTTAATTCTTCTGACCTCACCATAATAATGTCCTTTGTCTTGTCCATAACGCCTCCTTGCGCTATGAACATTCTACCCTTTTAGGACATTCTCTATTTTGGTCAATTAGGACATTATCATTTTGGGGTTACAGAAATTGAAAATTCGCTTTCCTCATTCGAATTCGACAACATTTTTCTCGACGATAATTACAAAAATTACTAAAAACGACTAAAAATTTCTAGATACCTTGCTCCTTAGTAGTTCTCATTAAATGAAAAGCCCTGCAGAAATACTTCTGCAGGGCTTGATTTCTTCAAGCAAAAATTGTGGAGGAAATTACATCATCCCGCCCATTCCACCACCCATGCCACCTGGCATTTGCGGCATTTCTTTATTCTTTTCCGGGACATCGGTAATCAAGGCCTCGGTCGTTAACAACAATCCAGAAATGCTCGCGGCATTCTGAAGCGCGGTACGCACCACTTTGGCCGGATCAATAACACCGGATTCCAACATATCAACAATCGCGTCTTTGTTGATGTCATAACCTTCATTGACTTTTCGTTTCTTCAGCTCTTCGACAATCACCGAACCCTCAAGGCCGGCGTTGGTGCAAAGCTGACGGACCGGCGCCTCTAACGCGCGCTTAACAATCTCGACACCGGTTCTTTCATCGCCTCTGAGTTTGAGATGTTCAAACACATCGAGCGTTCTTAACAAGGCAACTCCACCGCCGGGGACAATTCCCTCTTCCACCGCCGCGCGGGTCGCGTGCAGGGCGTCCTCAACACGGGCTTTCTTTTCCTTCATTTCGGTCTCGGTCGCGGCACCGACATTGATGATCGCAACACCGCCTGCCAATTTGGCCAGACGCTCTTGCAATTTTTCTTTATCGTAAGATGATTCCGTACTCTCGATTTGATTTTTGAGCTGCTTGATACGGCCTTTGATCGTCTCGGTTTGACCTGCTCCCTCAACGATGGTCGTATTTTCTTTATCAATTTTAACTTTCTTCGCCCGACCCAAGTCTTTGAGATCAACATTTTCCAACTTGATCCCTAAGTCTTCACTGATCGCCTTACCGCCGGTTAACACCGCGATGTCTTCCAACATGGCCTTACGACGATCGCCGTAACCTGGGGCTTTCACTGCAACGCAAGACAGGGTCTTACGCATATTGTTCACAACCAACGTTGCCAGCGCTTCCCCCTCAACATCCTCGCAGATGATGACCAGCGGACGGCCGGACTTGGCAACCTTCTCTAAAAGCGGAAGCATATCTTTGATGTTCGATATCTTCTTTTCAAAAATCAGAATGAATGGGTCTTCCAGTTCACAGGACATCTTTTCTAAGTCCGTTGAAAAATATGGAGAAAGATACCCTTGATCAAACTGCATCCCCTCGACAATCTTAAGTTCGGTATTGATGGTCTTCGATTCCTCGACGGTGATGACCCCATCCTTACCGACCGCTTCAAAGGCCTCGGCGATCTTTTTGCCGATGACCGCGTCACTGTTGGCGGCGATGGTCGCGACCTGTTCCACTTCTTTAGAATTTTTAAGATCAATCTTTTTTGAAAGGGCAGCGATTTTTTCAACGACCTTCTCAACCGCGATATCAATTCCGCGCTTTAAGGCCATCGGGTTGGCACCGGCAGTGACGTTCTTCAAACCTTCCCGAAAAATGGCCTCGGCCAAAACGGTCGCGGTGGTTGTCCCATCGCCGGCGTTGTCGGAGGTCTTCTCGGCGACTTCTTTGACCATCTGTGCACCCATGTTTTGATAGGGCTCTTCAAGATCAATTTCCTTAGCAACACTGACACCGTCTTTTGTGACCGTCGGCGATCCAAATTTTTTATCAATAACAACATTGCGGCCCTTAGGACCAAGTGTCACTTTAACAGCGCGGGCGAGTCGCTCGACCCCCATGAGGATCTCACGCCGTGCTTCATCACCAAAAATCAATTGTTTAGCCATTTTAACACTCCTTATGTTAGCGAATTGCTTACTTGATTTCGAACCTCTTACTTCACAATGGCAAGAACGTCTTCTTCTCGCATGATCAACAACTCATCACCCTCTTTTGTGGTGATTTCTGAACCACTGTATTTCCCATAAAGGATCCGATCGCCCGCCTTAACTTCCATTGGCTGTACTTGACCGCTATCCAAAACTTTTCCCTTACCAACAGCCACAACTTCGCCTTCTTGCGGCTTTTCTTTGGCCGTGTCCGGAAGAAGAATGCCACCTTTGGTCTTTTCTTCTGCCTCCAAAGGCTTAACAACAATCCGGTCTGCTAATGGTTTGATGTTCACTGTCACACCTCCTTGATTTTGAATGACTTTTGTGCGTAAATTGATATGCTAATTTTTTAGCAAACTATACGATGGAGTGCTAATTTAGTCAACTTCCGTCATTTTGTCAAGATTTTTTTTCTGCTGGTAGATTTCTCGACGGTAAAAATTTAGCACTCGAAATAAACGACTGCTTAAATTTGGTAGTGTCCGTCCCCACAACATTAAGGTACGCTGTTGACTCCGATGTCTCTATCCCCACCCAAATCGGAATGCCCAGTGCATCCTTGTTAATAATGACCTTTGGTACCACCCCCGGATTTACCTGATTCCATGATCCACCAAGCAACGGCTGTCAATTGCCGTCGACATCGTCATCGGCGCAGAAATAAAGCTTATTAGCATCCTCGGACAACGTACCAACTTGGCAGGAGTCTCCACCGATCGCCGCCCTTAGCACCAGCCGCAGGCGGTTCATATGCCCCTAATACGTGGGCAAGGTCAAAGAGTCGCCAAAACTCTTGATCGGAATCAAAAAATGAAATGATGAAAAAATTAAAAATAATTCGTGACACACGAGTTCAATATTCAAATTTTTTATGATCTCATCAAATTTTCAATAATCTTCTTTTTTTTCACAATCCGAGATCGAAATGAACTCATAGCCAACAAAAAACGCCCAGAATTTATCCGATAATTACCCGATGAAATAATTATGTGCGAAACAAACACAAAAATAAGCATCAAAACTGCAATATCCGCCGCCCTATCTGAGTATGTGGAGAATATGAGCTGGTCCCAATTAACTGATGACCAACGGGAAAGAGTCCAAAAGGTAATTCCTGCAAGGAAAACTCCGAGAAAGAAGAAAAGTCGCAGGGGTCGGAATCCAGCCGATGCTCGTAAATGTTCTGTAGTTATAGATCCACAACACAGATAGAGCTTCCAACAGTAATTTAAGTGGTGATATCTATAATCAATTTCTTTTTCTATCAATAAATGAGACTCCCGAAAAGGAATTTGCCGTTTACGAAACGTAAAACATAAAATACGACAGTTTACAAAAACAAGATGATTCTGAGCATCAAAATCAAATGAATGCCAATAAATTCGCAAACAAAACACCTGAATAAAAATAAAAAGAATGGTAATAATTACAGAGAATTTAAAAACAGCCAAATCTATATAATAATTTATCAAAGAAAGAATAAAACCAATTATTACCGTATACCAGAGCACCCAAAAATCTGGATACCTCAATTTCATCAACTTGTTCCTCGCTCGATCACTTCTTTGAAATCTTCATTAAGTGCCGACACTTTCTTGAATATTTCTAAGGAAGTCGGCGACTCAACCCCGCGATGCAATTAAATTTATTGATGGGGCGTCAGGGTTACTGCTTCCTGTTCGATCACTTGCTTAAATATTTTCATATTGTGCTGGGAATGCTTATGGACAAAACCTTCAATCTGCACTTCGGTAAATTTAGTAAAGCCTGGTCCACGTCATCAAGACTTCGTCTGGAGTCTCATGATAAAACCAGACAATCTTCGTATACTTAAAAGGAAACATCGGCTCCCGGCGTGAGGCGTAAGCGAACCTCAAATCTTTGTACAGCCAGCGCTTACTCACCAAATTCTTGCCATCTTTGTCGTGCAGACGAAATGTGCTCTCATTGTCTTTGCGTTCCAGAACATCTGCCTTCACATACTCATCGTCAAACAACTCCATCCGTCGTTCGATTTGGTTAAGGGCATCTAAAACTTGTGTGTAAGATGCTTTGATACCTATTGAATTTCGTGTATAGCCCACAAATCCCACCTATGAGATTATCCAAATATTTAAAAGGATACAAAAAAAATACACCATATAGCAATAACAAAAATCTTTGAGTCAATCACCCTCGACTTTGTCGTAGGTGATTGACTTTGACTAAAAAATTTTTATCGCGGCCGAACCATGACTTGACTAGCCAATAATCCCAACCCTTTCAAAACCAAATCCGGGTCGATCTGATCATAACTCTTGGCCAAATAAAATTTCATCAGATCGGTGTGCCCACCGGTAATAACCACTTTCGCCTTTCCCGGCACCTCTTGTTTCATCAGCTTGACCATCCCCTTGATCATTTCACCATAACCAAAAAAAATCCCACTTAAAATACTGCCCTCGGTATCTTTCCCGATCAAAGCTTTCGGCTTTTTAATGGCGACCTTTGGTAAAAGCGCGGCCTTCTGAAAAAGCGTATCAGTCGAAAGCTGCAATCCAGGAACAATGATCCCTCCTAAATATTCTTGCCTTCGCGAGACCACATCAATCGTGATCGCGGTCCCCAAATCCACAACAATGACCGGGCAGCCATAATCGTGCTGAGCGGCAAAAGCACCGACCAGACGGTCCTGCCCGACCTGCCGCGGTTTCGCGTAACGGTTGATCAACGGAACCTTGATGTCTTTGCCAACCACCGAAACTTTTAACTGCCGCCTTCCTCTTAATATCGTTTCAAGCTCACCAAGTGCCTGCGGAACAACACTGCAGATGACAACCTCCCGCAACTCTGGAAATCGTTGCGTGATTTTCTGGACCGAAGATTGGAGATCTCGACGCAGCGCGCCGCGCTTTTGCTGAGTGGCTATTCTCAACTGCCACCCAATCCGCTGCTTTTGAATGACGCCGAAATGAATCGTGGTATTGCCGATATCAACACCTAAAATCATGGCCGCTCCGCTTTCTTCTTTTCTTTTTGTTGGGAACGCAGATTCAATTCTTCTATCCGTTTCATTTCCGCTATTTTATCACGAATCCCGGCCGCGCGTTCAAATTGTAAATTTCTGGCCGCGGCTTCCATTTGCCGTTCCAAATCCGCGATCATATTGGCAAATGCAAATTCCTCTTCCGTCTGACCGGCCGTTGATAAAACCAAATCGTTGGCAGCCTCTTGCGCGAATTCTTCGATCCCGAGCCGGATGCTTTTTTGAATCGTCGTCGGTGTGATGTGATGTTCCTGATTAAAAGCCAATTGGATCTTTCGTCGGCGCTCGCACTCATCCATCGCTTCTTGCATGGCCTTGCTTACGGAGTCGGCATACATGATCACCTCGCCATTGATGTTGCGGGCCGCCCGGCCACCAACCTGAATCAAAGAGGTCTTCGAACGTAAAAAACCCTGCTTATCAGCGTCGAGAATGGCAACCAAAGAGACCTCCGGTAAATCCAATCCCTCCCGCAACAGATTGACCCCGACGATACAGTCATATTTTTTCTTACGCAAATCCTGAAGGATCTTGGCCCGGTCAATGGTCTCAACATCCGAATGCAGATATTTGACGGCAACACCTTTCTCTTCCAGATATTCGGTCAAATCCTCGGACATCCGCTTCGTCAGAGTGGTGATTAAAACACGTTCGTTTTTCTTGGCCCGCTTTTCAATCTCCCGCAAAAGATCGTTGATCTGGCCGGCAGTGGGCCGCACAATGATCGGCGGGTCCACAATGCCCGTCGGACGAATGATCTGTTCAATACACACTCCCTTGGCATCCTCCAACTCAAAAGGCCCGGGCGTCGCGGAGACAAAGACTCGCTGGCCGAACAGCGTCAGCAACTCTGCAAACTTAAGCGGCCGGTTGTCCAAACAGGACGGCAAACGAAACCCATAATTGACCAAGGTTTCTTTGCGCTGACGATCGCCTTCATACATGCCCCGCAGCTGCGGCATGGTCACGTGCGACTCATCAATCAAAACCAAAAACCCTTCCGGAAAATAATCCATCAGACAAAACGGCCGGCTTCCCAACGGGCGGCCGGAAAGCGCGCGTGAATAATTTTCAATCCCGTGGCAATAACCAATTTCTTTGAGCATCTCCATATCATAACGGGTACGGGATGCGAGCCGCTGGGCTTCGACGAGTTTCCCCTGCTGATTGAGTTCCTGCAAACGTTTTTCCAATTCTTCAGTGATTTCCTTCAAGGCATGTTCAACCCTGGGCGGTGAAACCAAAAAATGTTTGGCTGGATAGATCGCGACCCGTTCCAAATTGGAAATTTCCTCAGCGGTAACCGGATCAATCTGAACGATCTTTTCAATTTCATCACCGAAAAAAACCACACGCAAAGCATCCTGCCGGTAAGCAGGAAAAACCTCTACGACATCACCTCTGACCCGAAATTTCCCTCGTGAGAAATCATAATCGTTGCGCTCGTATTGGATATCGACCAATTGCAACAAGACCGCGTCCCGGTCGATTTGCTGGCCCCGTTCCAGGGTCACAAGCCGTTCCCGATATTCATCGGGGGCTCCGAGGTTATAAATGCAAGAAACACTCGCCACAATCAAGACGTCGCGGCGGCTCATCAGCGACGTGGTCGAAGAAAGACGCAGCCGGTCCAGCCGGTCGTTGATCGAGGCGTCTTTTTCAATATAAACATCAGTTTGCGGGATATAGGCCTCGGGTTGGTAATAATCATAATAGCTGACGAAATATTCGACGGCATTCTGCGGAAAAAATTCTTTGAACTCGCTGTAGAGCTGGGCGGCCAAGGTTTTGTTATGTGAGATGACCAGGGTAGGACGGTTGATTTTCTCGATCACGTTGGCCAGGGTGAAGGTCTTACCGCTTCCGGTCACCCCCAACAAGACCTGCGACTGCTCGCCCTTTTGAATACGGGCGACCAGCTGATCGATCGCACCCGTCTGTTCAGCGACGGGCTGGAAAGGACTCTTTAAAACAAAACGATCCATGGAAAATGAAAGTCCCAAGTTGCAAGTCTCAAGTTACCTGTGACCTGCCACTTGGGACTTGAGCTTTATCTTTACTTACCCAATTCCTCTTCGATCCGCCCTAAAATCCGGTTGGCGGCACTGTCGTTTTTAAATTCTCTGATATTTCGAAACGGCAAGGCATTGATCGTCAAATAACGGATCTCCACTTCCGAAACCTTTTCATTGGAACGGATGAAAGCGTTCAATCGGCCATAACGCGTTCCTAAAAATAACGGGGTCAGCCGGACTTTGGTGAAAATCAGAATCTGCTCGCCGTTCAGATCATCGGCCGGATTACGCTCGTAAACTTTTGGATCCGCCGTCCCTTCGATTTTCCAGCCTAGATCGATGAGGGCATTGACCGTTGCCTCGTAAGTCTTGTTATACTCGACGAAAAATCGTTTCTTATAAGGCTGCTCGTCTTTCAAATAATTCGGCACGTAGACTGTTGAACAGCCCATCAACATCGACACGAAAATAAAACCCATCAAAATTTTTAGAGAAGCGGCTATCCCCAGATTTCCCCAGGGACGGTAACTGAGCCTGATACCGGACGTTAGAAGCCCCGAGCGGGCACGGCGTTGTCCCCGGTAGGGGACGACGAGCGAGGGGCTGCTGTCGAGCGAAGCCACGACACGCTGGGTCGTGGCAAGCGTTCCGGTGGAAGGCTCAGCCACCGTCCCGCCTTGATCATTTTGGGAATGAATTTTAACAGATTTTTCCATGTTTGTATGGTCGCTTTTTGTTGCGTTCGCATTTTTGGGCGATCTCTTCTTCAATATCGATCTTCAACCCACCGCAAAGATCTAAAAGCCGGATGAACGTATCTGCCAGCTCTTCTTTAAAATTGGCGTCGTCTTGATGACGGTGGGCCTCCATGGCCTCAGCCAACTCGGTCACAATGAGCATCAGCGCTTCGCCGATGTTACGTTTCTCGTCCCAAAATCCCTTTTCCACCGCGACCGCGTGACAGATTTGACACAATTCTTTTAACGATTTGCCTTTGATTTCCGTTGCTGATGTTTCCACGATTTCCTCCTTAAATTGACCTCAAGAGTCCCGCGCCAAGCGGGACAACGAAGAATTTCATTATATCAACGATAAAGAAATTCCGTATTGATTTAAAAAATTTTTCATATCGTCTGGGAGCACCGACGCGACTTTGACCGTCGACCTTGTGACCGGATTTCTCCATTCCAATTTTTGCGCGTGCAGGGCCAGCCGCCGGAACCTAATGGTAAAATCTTTGCGGAACGCGTAAACCTCTTCCCCCAAGACCGGATGGCCAATCGCTTTAAGATGGATGCGGATCTGGTGCTGGCGGCCGGTCAGCGGACGAAGCTCAAGGAATGAAAAATTTTTATGTTTGCGCAAAACCCGATAGGTTGTGACCGCCGGCTTTTCCTGACGTTCGTTAATACTCAAAACCGGCTGCGTGATGGTTCCCTGGTCCCTTTTTAACTTTCCCCGAACAATCGCCAGATAGGTCTTCTTGATCTTTTTTTCCTGAAACATCCGCATCATCAACTGCTGGTTCTTTTTGCCCTTGGCATAGATGATCAACCCCGAAGTCTCTTTATCCAGACGATGGCAGGGGTGAAGCCGAAAATCCTCGTCGCTGGAAATCCCTTTATTAACAACGTCGGTCAAGGTCGGCTGTTTCATTTTGGGCGAAGGGGTGACCAGCATTCCCGATGGCTTATCAAAGACCTGAACGATGTCATCTTCATAAATCGTTTTGATGGGCGCGGGCATAAGTTATGGTTGAGACCTATTTCTCCGAAGGCTCGTTGTCCATTTTCGACTCTAAAAGCGAGGTCAGGTAATTGAGCTTTCGCAAAACCATAACTGGAAAAATGATAAAGACCCAGGCGTATAACGCCACAATGATCAATTTTTGGGCGGTTGAGAGCTGCGCAATTGCGTCCATTAAATTCTCCTCCTCATTTTATTCCATTTTCCTTTTTTTCCATCACTTGGCTGACAAAATCAGCGACAATCTCGACGTCCCTCTTCGAGATTTCATTGAAATAAATGGCGACGTTGAATGTATTTTGCTCAGGGACCGATTCGGTCCGGACAATGATCCCATGGAACGAAACTTTTTTTGTAACAATTTTGTTGTCGCGCTTGAAAGGCAAAAGCAGGTGGATTTTGAGTTTGGTCATCGGTTCGACATATTTATCGATCCGACAATACACTCCACTGCGGCTCAGATTGATCGTCTCAGTGACGAAATCAAAATCTTCACTGCTGATTTTAACAGGAATGCTTTCGTAAAACCGAGGATCTTGTCTTCGATCAGCTTGACGTTGCGTTGTCATTTTTCCTCTTTCCCGGCTACCTGTTCCGCCACATATTCATTGATGGTTGAAATCCGCTGGGCATTGGCTGGGGAATGGTCAAATTCGATTCCAATGTGATAATAATCAGCGTTGGGGGCCTTCGTCACCCAGACGATCCGGCCAGCTAATTCAACCTGTCGCTGGTCATCCAAACCGAAATTGAGCCATACGGCCCGCCGGGCCGGAAGGAAATCCGCGCAGCGAAAACGTATCCCGCCAGCACTCAGATCACAGCTTAAAAAGCCGCCAAAACTCTGGATCGGATTGGATTCTTCAATCATGGGAAGATCTTCATCGGTCGGTGTTGAAGCCGCAAGACCTTGAACCACTTGGTAACGGATTGGGTTACGAAAGCTGATTCGCTGAAATTTTCGTTGTGATTCCAACTTCAATCCTCGCGTAAATGAGCGGTGTTAAAGGATCAATTCGACGATGATCGACGCCAACAATAATGATGGGATTATAACACAATCACAACCCCAAACAATTATTTTTTTATTAGCCATCATGAACCCCCGGGGTTGAACCCCGGGGGTTGGCAGGCAAGCAGGTAAAAAAAACGGGTTACATTAGAAACATAACTCTTTGGAGGCCAAAGTTTTACATCAAGGAGCGGATGGCACCAGCGATCAATTTCGGATGGATCCCCTTCACGACTTTGACACTGCCGATCCGTGTGGCCAAGACAAAGCGGTTGGTGGTGGCCTCAAATTTTTTATCGTGGGCCATGTGCTTGAGGATGGCGTTCAAACTGACCTTTTCAATTTTTTCCGGCAGGCCGGCTGCTGAAATCAAGGCATTGATCCGTTGCTGGCTGGCTTTATCCAATAATTTCATACGATGGGAAATTTCCGCGGCCGCACGCATCCCTAAAGCCACGGCCTCCCCATGATGATAGTTGCGATACTGGTTGGCAGCCTCGATCGCGTGCCCGACCGTGTGCCCAAAATTCAAAATGGTACGAGTGCCCTTTTGTTCTTTTTCATCCTGCATGATCACCTGGGCCTTAATCATGCTGCATTGGGACACCAATTCGGTCAATGCCTTTGGCTCCAGCTTGAGCAACTTCTCAATCTGCGTCTCCAGAAAGGAAAAAACATGATGATCAGCAATGACCCCGTATTTGACCGCCTCTGCCAACCCGTTGCGGACCTGACGAAGCGTTAACGTTGACAACATTGCAACATCGCTGTAAATCAAACGCGGCTGATAAAAAGCCCCCACCAGATTTTTCCCAACCGGAAGATCGATCCCAACCTTGCCGCCAATGGCCGAATCAATCTGCGCTAAAAGTGTGGTTGGGACCTGAATGTAGGGGATCCCCCGCTTATAGGTCGCGGCAAGGAACCCGGCCAAATCCCCGACGACACCTCCCCCGAAGGCCACAATAAAAATTTTCCGGCCAACGCTGTAATGGGCGATCTCTTCAACCACTTTAAAAGCACAGCGGGCTGATTTGCTGCGTTCTCCGCTAAGGATCTCAATGAATTTGACAGAAATTTTCGCCTTAGCTAATCCTAGCGCCAAACGCTGACCATGATAGCGGCGAATGATCGGATTGGTGATCACAACCGCATCCTGGCCTAACGACAATGAAGTCAGTTTCTCACCCAACGAATCCAAAATCTGCGCTCCGATATGAATTTGATGGTTATTTTCCGGTAGTTGGATGTCGATGGTTGACATA
>JAHFFT010000028.1:0-14953 GCA_023247795.1 Candidatus Omnitrophota bacterium | reverse complement strand
AGCAGCCCCATCACCACCCGTGACCCGTCGAGCGGTGGGATCGGGACCAAATTAAAAAAAGCTAGGAACAGATTGATGACAATCCCTAAACTCAAGAAATGCTGCCCCTGCTCTGCCAACGGCACAAACTTTAAAAGCAGACCAAAAATAGTAGCTAAAGCAATATTGGTCAAAGGGCCGGCCATGGCCACCCAAATCATGTCAATTTTAGGGTTCCGCAGACGACGAAAATCAACCGGTACTGGTTTGGCCCAACCAAACGGCGGAAGGTGCGCCATCTTCAACAAAAACGGAACCGCGATTGAACCCATCGGATCGATATGCCGTAACGGATTTAACGTCAACCGCCCCATCATTTTTGCCGTGGGGTCTCCCAATCGATAGGCCACCCAGCCGTGGCTGTATTCATGCAAAATCACCGCGACCAACAACACCACAATCATTTGTATCGTTTCTAGAATCATAAAAAAGATAAAAAGTGAATGGTGAACAGTGAAAGGTCTTCTGCTCTCTACAACGCCAATGTGATTTTGGTGACAAACACCGTCGGAATTTTGGCCTGTTCGTTATCAAGCCGCTGACCTTCGATATGGACTTTCTGCTGAGAAAAGAAATCGATCATGCTCCGATAACCTTTCAGGTAATAAGCAGTCTTTTCGTCGACAACAAGTTGGTGACGCACATATTCGGAGGAACTCTCCGCTCCCAAATTTTGCACAGTGCCAAGAGCATCCACCTGAATTTTTTCCAACTCGGCATGCTTTTTCGCCTGTTCTTCCTCTTCCTTTTGACGGGCCATCTCTGCTCTTTTGTAAACATTGCGAATGGGCGGTTCAATCACTCTCGCAGGAGGGACCTGCCCTGACTTCCACTGCAAATAATCTTCCGCAATCCATCCATAACTTTGATCGGGCGGCTCAATTTCATACCAAGCATCTTGTTTGCTGCTGATCTTAATCAACGTTCCTTTATCAAGCTGCCCAAGAGAAGACGCTTCGGTAGCCGGTCGACAACGCACGTTGAGATGATTGGTCTTGACTTGCCCAATACCATCTCCCAAGTCGTCGACAAAATCAGCATTCACATAGGCCTTCACGCTCAACGGCAGCTTCAACTGATACCAACCATAAGAATGCTTAATGACAACGACTTCATCTCCGGCATTGATTTCCCCCAAGGATTCAAAATTCTTGTTCTGACCAGCGCGGACTTTGACTTTGTTGGCTTTGACCTGGGCAAGAAAAGGGAACGTCTCGGAAACTGTTGGAGGGTTAGGCTCGGAAGGGGTCTGAGCAGATGAAGAACCAATCATCCATCCCAAAAAAATGAACAAAATGAGGGCGTATCTTGCCTTGGATAAACAATTGATGCCCTGATTTTGCACTTTCATGCAATGCTTAAGCAGCCTTTTCTTCTTGTTTTGCTTCTGGCGTTGCCGCTCCTGCTGCTGCGGGATCTACTTTGGCTTTGGCAGCCTTGCGGGCCTTAAGTTTAACAATCCTGGTTTTGGGCAGGCCAACAACTTTTTGGTCCTGGACCCAAAGCCCTTTTTGCATCAAATCTTTCATCCGCTCAATGCGCTTCAAAACCGAGCGCTGTTGAGTCCCCGCAGTATCAATCCTTAACGAACGATGTAACGACATATTATAAACTCCTGATTAAATTATCCTTATAGACCGATTTTAGCTTTTTGGAAATCTTTTGGGCCTCGTCTTTTTGAGCAAATTGACCGACGCAGACAATCGAAAAACTCCCCTTCGCTAACACAAAAGCCTCATAGCCCTTTTTTTGCAAAACCCCGACTTCCTTCTGGGCATAGGATTCTTGTTTGTAAGATGCTACCTGAATCGTATAGCCTTTGTCAACCAATTTCTTCGAGTCAGTCGACGCTAAAGGAGCCGCGGCATCTTTGGCGACTTGACTGCTCTTGGCCACAGCTGGCCCGGCAATCGTTTTGGCTAATACAGCAGATGCAACGGTCTGTGCTCGCTTAAGGCTTGCGGGACCGGCCGCAAGGGTGGCTGACCCCTTTTGTGCTTGGGTCAAAACCGCTGTTTCCTTGATTTCAACCGGTGCCACATGTCTTCCCCGCTCAACACCCAATGAAAATAAAATCACCATGACCATGATCAAGAACACCAATCCAATGATCCCATGTTCCAAGGTCAATGTCCAATTGGCCAACGAAAAACGAAACCTTCCATCAAAAACGGATGACGCGGAAACACCTGGAAACAATTCGAATTGCAAAGGTTTTTCTTTTTCCCAATTCATAGCAGCGCTGTGATGTTAAATTTAAAAAAAATTTTAGACATTGCGTCCGCAACGATACCGATCATTGATAAAACGATTCAACAGTGCCCTATTATAATTTTAATTGAGAAGTTTTCTCAAGTGATTTCTAAACTTTTTCTGTTGATAGAGATCGACAAACACATTGATCACTTTCGGATCGAATTGCGTTCCGCTGTGCTGTTTCAATTCCTCGACGGCATCAGGGATCGTTAACGGATTTTTATAAGGGCGGCCCTGAATCATCGACTCAAAGGCGTCGACCACCGCCATGATCCGTGCTCCAATTGGGATATGCTCTTTCTTCAATCCCGATGGGTATCCACTACCGTCATATTTCTCGTGATGATAAAGAATGATCGGTAGAACCGGCTTTAAGAATTCAACCGGCCGGATCAACTCCGCACTTCTCGACGGAAGATCCCGGATGACCTTGAATTCTTCCGGTGTTAACTGACTGTTCTTGGCAAGCATTTCGTAAGGGACTTCCAAGGCACCAGCGTCGTGCAAAACGCTCGCGTAATAAAGGCAATCGATCCCTTTTTGCCGAATGTTCAAGCGTTCCGCCAAGGCCCGCGCGATATGAAAATACGACGGGGTGTGGGTGACCGTGACCTGTCCTTTTTTCATCAACAGTTTGTCGATGAATTTGATGCTGCCTAAGATCGTCTTTTGCTGCTGCTCGTAAAGCTGTAAATTTTTGATCGCCGTCACCGACTGCTCAACGAACACCCCTAGCAGGTCTTTGTCAAATTTCGTAAAGGCTGGTTCTTCTTTATTGCGACGAACATAAACCGCCCCGACAATTTCGTCGGAAACCAAAGGCAGCCCGATGAAGAAGTCCTCGTGGATCGAGTAACCTTCGGTGACCGTCATCTCTCGTTTTGTCAATTTTCCAAAATCCTTTTTCTTGTCGAGCAGGATATTGATCTTGTTATTGAAGACCGCGATCAAAACGATTTTCTTCTTCTGTGGATCCAAAATCAAGATGCTCACCGACGATGCCTTGATGAATTGGCACAAGAGCCGTGTCAAACGCAGGGACAGTTCTTTGACATTGTACGTCGAGTTCACCAATCGATAAACCATATGTACCGCGGAAAGCATCTTGTTATAACACTGCTCAAAGGTAAGGTCATGCGGGGCGTTCATGGGCCGTCAGACTTTCGTGTAGGGATTAAAAAATTTTTTATGCTCTTCCAAGGCAAAACGATCGGTCATCGATGCGATATACCGGCAGATGATTTCATGTTTTCTCTTTTTTGAAAAATCCTTCCCGCGCGGATAAGCGGAATACGGCAACTGCTGCGGCTCTTTCAAATATGCGTCAAACAAATCATTGAGGATACGCTGCGCCTTGGATGTCATGCGCACCACCCGATAATGGTGATAAAGTTTTTCGTTGAGTAGGCTCTGCAAAAAATTGCGTTCCTTGGCCATCGTCGGGGTAAAACCAATGGCCGGTTGCCGGCAATTTTTGGCTTCCTGAGCGCTCTTCAATTTCAGTTTGCGCAATCGACCGTCGGTGGCCTGCAAAAGGTCCTTGATCTGCATATCGATCAATTGCTTGACAACCTGATACTTCAAAATTTCCCGATTCTCGGCCTTTCCCTTGATCGGATCAAAGGCCCGGCGCCAAAGTTCGCTGTCCCGCAATTCCTCCTCGACAATGCAGCCGGAAGTCAATCCATCGTCGATATCATGGTTCAAATAAGCCAATGAATCAGCGAAATCAACCACCTGCGCTTCCAAGGTTGGGCCGTCGGTTAAGGCCTGTTTATGGACAGGATCATCGTACACTGTTTTGTGTTTCAGAATCCCGACGAGAACTTCCGCCGTGAGATTCAACCCATCGAAATCAGGATAACGCTTTTCATGCTTGGCCACGATCTCATAGCCATGCAAATTGTGATTGAACCCTTTGAGATGAACCTCTTTCATCCGTTGATCAAGGATTTCCTCACCGGCGTGACCAAATGGCGGGTGACCCAAATCGTGCGCCAAGGCAATGGCCTCAATCAAGTCCTCATTCAAACGCAAACTCCGGCCGATGGTGCGGCCGATCTGTGCGACTTCAATGGTGTGTGTCAACCGGGTCCGGTAATAGTCGCCTTCAAAAACAATGAACACCTGTGTTTTGTATTCCAGTTTACGAAAGGCCTCAGAATGAACAATCCGATCACGGTCGCGCTGGTAACAGGTGCGGATCGGATGCTGCGGCTCTGGATGAGCGCGCCCTGATGAATCCTTGCTCTTCATGGCATACGGAGCAAGGATCTCTTCCTCTAATTGTTCGATATCTTCCCTAGTACGCATAAAGGCCTGATCATTATTTCTTTTTTTTCAATGTCCGTCGCTGATGAGCCTTAACCAACCGGTCATACAACTCCTGCATCGACTGAGAAATCACTTTGGTATGAGCGGTGATGGGCATAAAATTCGCGTCACCCAGCCAACGGGGCACAATATGGATATGCAAATGTTGAGGAAACCCCGCACCGGCCGTCCGCCCCAGATTGATACCAATGTTGTACCCTTGCGGCCGCAAGACCTCATCCAACAATTCCTTGGTATATTCAAGTAAGGCATAAAGGTCGGCCTTTTCTGCTGGCGTCAACAGTGAAAGGTCTTTGACTTTTCGCAAAGGCACGACGAGACTGTGTCCGTTGTTATAGGGATAGATATTGAGGACCGCGTAGCAATACCGGGTCCTGACAAAAACAAAATTCTTGCGGTCATTCTTCTCTCGAGCGATGCGGGAAAAAACCTCGCCGGAATTTTTTTTAACAATCTTAGAAATGTATTTGCCCCGCCAAGGGGCCCAGAGGTTATCCATGTTATTTCCTAATTTTGACGATCGTGGCCTTGACACCCTTTTCACTCAAATCCAAAAGGCCGTACGAACAATAAGGAGCGAACAAATCATCATTTGGACTGCCAGGATTGAAATAAAGAACACCGTCGATCTTTTCGTTGAACGCCTGATGCGAATGCCCGAAGATCACAACATCAACCTTATCCTTAGCGAATTGCTTCTTGACCACGTCCAAAACATTGGCCGCGGCCCCCTCGCCGTGGAAAAGACCGATCTTGTACCCCGCGCAATCCACAATCTGCCGACGGGGAAAGCGTCCACAGATCACCGCGGTATCCATATTGCCATGGACCGCGCGCACGTCCTTGATTTTGGCTAAAATCTCATAATCCGCCAAATCACAAAAGTCGCCCGCGTGAAGGATCAAGTCCACCGCCCTAAAATCCTCAAGCATGGACTTGGGCAACCCCTTCGAATGCGTGTCAGAAACCACTCCGATCTTCATGATTCCCGATGGATCGTCGGTTTGTCAAATAGATTCAGCAAGGTATTCAACTCGTCCCCATGCCAAATCCACATCCGTTCCTGCAAAGCTTTGATCCGGGCATTTTCTTCCATGTCCTCAAAAGAAATCACAATGCACTTCCGTCGTCCCTTTGTCGAAGACTTCTTGGCTTCTTTAACAATCGCGCTGATATCATTCTCGGAGACGCTGTCCGGCTGTAAAAAAATCAGCCAATCCGTTTCCTTGGCCGTTGCCTTGATCAAATCGAAATAAGCGCCGGTGGACTTACGCACTTTTGTCGGCACCACCTCTTGAAATAAGGGAAGTTTGTATTTCCGGCCGTTGATATGAAAAGTTTCATTTTCAAAACAAAACAGCAGGTCCAATACCCTCGACGAGAAATCTTTTCTGCGCTGCAAAAGGAAATGCCCCAAGCCCTTCTCGATCGTTTGATAAAATTCCTGCTGGCACTCCTCCTTACTCCAAAGGACTTGCCGACGATTCTGCAGAACAAACCGCAACCAGTATTTGAACAATTTGTCCTTCAAATAATAGAAACCGCCGTTTTCACAAACAACGCCCTGCTCAAGCAGCGGATTCAATTTCAACTTCACGTCATTTTGCCTGCCTAAAACCCGGCTGGCCAAGTCCCGAAGTTTGCGTTTCTCGTGGGCGAGGGAGATCAAAATGCTGGGGACCAACTGATGGCCTTTAGCAGAAGAAATCTGCTGGACTGCCAATTCGAAATGACGGCTCAACGTGCCCCAAGGGTCAAAAAGGACGTTTTGAATGGATTGTAAAAATAACGGCTTAAAAACTTCCTGCTGACGATGCGCCTCACTCAAACGCTTCAACTCATCCGTAATCAACCGCAGGTATAACGGTTGCCCACCGGTAAAATCTTGCAAAAAATGGACAAGATCGTCGGGGATCCTAAGCCCTTGGAAACGCTCTTGGACCAATAGTTGGGTAGTGGCTAAGTCAAAAGGCGCAACGGCGATGGTTTCAAAATTCCCAAAAAGCAAGGAAAGCCGTTCCGCGAGGATTTCTTTGGCCTTTGCTTCTTGCGAACTGGCCATGACATACAGACAACGCTTCTGCGTCATAATATTTTTTCCCAATTCCTGATAGACATCGGGAAAACCAAACTCTTCCAAATTCTGAAACTCATCAAAGATCAACAAGCAATAGCTGTCGGTTTCTTGGGCCACGTGCTGCGGAAGATCAAGGATCTCACGGTAGCACTCCGCCCATTTTTGCGTGACGAGCAATGATTGGATTTTTTTAATTCTTTTGATCGTCTGCGGGAGGCGGGGCTCAGCCGCTTCAATCAGCGTCGGAAGCGTTCCTAGCGTCGACAAAGGCTGGGCCGGCACGAATCGAGAAAGCAAACCGGTCAAGGTGGTTTGCACAAAATGAGGGAAATCGGAATTCTCTAAATCCAAGGTGATCGGAATGACGTGATCGAGATCCAACTCAAAGATAAACTTTTTTAACAGGGTGGTCTTGCCAACAAAACGGCCGCCTAAGAGGGCCACGTTTTGGCGGTACCCTTCCCTTAAATCAAGGACACGGCGTTTCAGTAAAGCTAAAATTTGCTCTCGGCCGAAAAAAGATTCCATAACAAAAATTCTTGTCCGTTATGATCTGGGCAGATAATACATCGGATTATCCGCCTGTTGATTCCTACGAATTTCGAAATGCAAAAAATCGGTTGAACCCTGCTCGCCCACTTTGGCAATGGGCTGTCCTTTCAAACACAGGTCACCAACCTGAACCAGCGTCTCAGTATTCTGAGTATAGACCGTCAAAAATCCATCTTCATGATCCAGAATGACTGTGTGGTCATAACCCATCAAATAATCGGCAAAAACAACCCGCCCCTGCCGGGACGCCAAAACCGGTTCATTGGCTTGACTGACCTGAATATCAATGCCTTGACTTAAAAACGGCTTCTTGTTCTGTCCGTAATAATGCAATACCTTGCCCTTGACCGGCCACGCGAAATCATCTTTATTGGAATCTTCTTGATAACCCACAACCTCTTTGACTTGGGTAGCTCCTGGAACAAAAATCAACTGGTCTTTCTCGATACGGGCAGAATTGGTGATATCGTTCATCTGCACCAATTGATCCACATCAACACCGTAGATCTTCGCGATTCGCCATAAGGTTTCACCTTTTTTCACCTTATGGTAAACGCCGTGCGCTTTATCCATCGTCCCATCCCGACTTATGGTGGCGCAACCGGATAAAGCTAAGCAAAATAAACCAACAGCAAAAATCGTATTCTTAAAATTCATTTGTAAGTACATATGTGACACCTACACATCACTGGAGCGAGGGACGGGAATCGAACCCGCGTTCTCAGCTTGGGAAGCTGACATTCTACCACTGAATTACCCTCGCAAAATCGCCTGAAAATCCTTGGTTGCCCTAACCACATCATCCGCCAAAGAAATCGCTCGAGTGACCGCAACCCTTTTAACACCATGCTTAATCAACCCAGACAAATTCTTCTGATTGATGCCTCCGATAAAAAAAACTGGAATTTTTATTCTTTGGGCAGCCAGGTTTAACCGCTTCAAATCCATTGGCAAACGTGATGGTTTCGTCATTGTTTTAAAAACCGACCCAAATCCAATATAATCTGCTCCGGCGCTTTGCGCTAACTTCGCCTGACTTAACGTCTGACAAGAAACGCCGATGATTGCTTCTTTGCCCAAAATCCTACGGGCCTCTTGAATAGGAATGTCATCCTGCCCCAGATGAACCCCTTGAGTTTGACAAATAACAGCTAAATCAACCCGATCATTGATGATCAGCGGCACTTTTCCATTTAAAAACTTCAGCGTAGACCGTAAAAATAAAATTGTATCCCGATCCGACCCAACTTTGTCACGCAATTGTACAATATCGACCCCACCTCGTACAGCGGCTTTCAGAATTTTGTCGAGGCGAGAATAATCAGCAACCTGACGGTCCAAGACCAAATACAATCGGGCCTGCTTTAACGCCGCCTTCACCCGCACCATTCACGCTCCAACACATAAACACTGTAACGCAGTTCCTTAAGCTTTTGCGCCAACGCGGGTTTTAAGAGCTTACTGAATTCTTCCAAAACCCGGATGGATTCTTTTACCCGCTGCGAATTGGCATAAAAAATATCTTCGACATCCCGACGTCTTAATTCGGTGTTCAAAGATCCTTTACCGACATCTCTTTTAACATCACGGCTATGAATCACCTGATTGATTTTGAGTTCCATCACGATATCCGACAGCCGATGACGGCAGGACTTATATTTCCTCGTCAATTTTTGCCGATTTTCCCAGAAACGACAGATGTCTTCACAAACCCTCAAGCCTTCTTTGGCACGATTGAAATTGGCGTCTATGATCCGCAATAATTTTTGATCTAACTTTTTCTGCACTTGTTCAAAATTGTTTCAATGACGTTTGTGGTCGAGAGTCCTGGAAGATAATGGATGAACTCCACTTTCCCGCCAGTCGATTCGACCGTGTCGCTGCCAACGACATTTTTTCCTCGCCAATCAGCCCCTTTGATCAAGACATCCGGCTGGACCTCTTGAATAAGCCGCTGTGGCGATTCTTGCGAAAAAATAACAACAAAATCAACACAGCTTAAGGCCGCCAAAACACCGGCCCGCTGCTTTTGCGGAAGGATCGGGCGTTTGCTACCCTTGATCCGGCGAACCGAACGGTCGCTGTTCAAACCAACGATCAGAATGCGATCCACTTTCTTGGCCTTTTCCAAATAACTCACATGCCCAAAATGTAAAATATCAAAACAGCCGTTGGTAAAGGCAATTGTCTTTCCCTGTTTTTTCAAAGAGCGAACCGCGCGCTTTAGCGTCGGTAACGAAACAATTTTACTTTGACTGGAGGCCATTTTCAAAATTCAACTCAACTGCTCTTCGACCAATTCGCAAATCGTGTGCTCAATGCAAAGGTGCGATTCTTGAACGCGGGCAGTCTGCTTTGACGGAACGATCAGGTTGATATCAGCCAGGGCTTTTAATTTTCCACCGGTGTTGCCGGTCAAGGCAATCGTTGCAATGCCTTTTTTCTTAGCGGCTTGAAATGCTTTGATGACATTGCCGGAGTTACCGCTGGTTGAAATCCCTAAGGCAACATCACCCTTTTTGCCTAACGCTTCAACCTGCCGGGCAAAAATGGTATCAAAACCATAGTCGTTGCCCAAAGCGGTCAGCGCCGAGGTATCAGTGGTCAATGCAATCGCTGGCAAAGCAGCGCGCTCTTTCAAAAAACGTCCGGTGAATTCCGCGGCCATATGCTGGCTGTCAGCGGCCGACCCGCCATTGCCAAAAATGAGCAACTTACCGCCCTTTTTCAATGCGGCAACAATCAATTGGACCGCTTGGATGATGATGTCTTGGTTATCGATCAGGGTTTTTTGTTTGACGTCGATAGACTCTTGAAAAATTTTCTGAATTTTTTTTCGCATTTTTACATGTCCTCGACATTGGCAAAGAAAACCTTGGCCACTTCGTACAATTCCGGATCAACGGCCTTGCGTTGCTTGACTGCTTCTTCGATCCCAACCGACGTCAAATGGTTTTTTCGCAAGCTGACCATCTGGCCAAATTTTTTTTCTTTGATCAGTTCAACGGCCTTGATCCCAAAACGGGTGCCGATCACCCGGTCAAATGCCGTTGGGGCACCACCGCGTTGGATATAACCCAAAACGCTGACCCTGGTTTCGTAACCGGTTTTTTCCTCAATGGTTTTTGCTACAAATTCGCCGATGCTGCTGAACCGACGTCTTTCCGCGGAACTCTCATTATTTTTCCGAAGGTCATTCTTCAACGTCGCTCCTTCAGAAACCACAATGATGGTGAAGGTCTTACCCCGGCTGTGCCGCGCTTCGATATCTTTACAAACTTGTTCCAAATCCGTTGGTATTTCCGGAATCAAAATGATGTCCGCGCCACCAGCGATCCCAGCCTCCAACGCGATCCATCCGGTATAACGGCCCATGACCTCGATAACAATGATCCGATGGTGACTTTCCGCGGTTGTGTGCAGCCGGTCAATGCATTGGGTGGCAATGTTAACCGCGGTATCAAAACCAAAGGCATAATCGGTCCCAGAAAGCGCGTTATCAATGGATTTAGGGACCCCCACCACTTTGATAAATCCCTTTTCATGAAGGCCTAAAGCCACCTTTAAAGTTTCCTCGCCCCCAACCGCGATCATGGCGTCAATCCCACTGCGTTTGAAATTTTCAGCGATCTTCTGAACATGTTCTGGATTCTGGAATGGGTTAATTCGGCTGGTCCCCAAAATCGTTCCGCCCCGGTCGAGGATCCCTGAGGTCTGACGCAAATCCAAAATCCGCAAATCATTTTCAATCAACCCCTGCCAGCCGTTTTTGATCCCCATCACCACGTATCCTACCATCATGCCCTTACGGACAACGGAACGGATCACCGAATTCAATCCAGGACAATCCGCGCCTCCGGTAAGAATGCCAATTTTTTTCATTCAACAACTCTTTCTTTAAACCCGCCACGTGAGACTTGCAACTTTTAAGCCCGATACCCTTCAAAAGGAACAGCTGGACGCGCAGGGTCTTCTTCATGGGGCAATCTTAGCTTGCTGCCCTTAGGTTTATTGGGAATGATCTTGTCAACGTGGATCTGCACGTACACCGACTCATCCAAACCGATCGTGTCCTGTAGGCGGCGCTTGACCGCGTCCTGCAAACGCGCCGTTGTTTCCGGAATATTCACGTCAGCGTTCAAGATAATTCGGGTATGCACCTTCAAACCTTTCTTGCCGATATGGATCCGCGAGCGGACATCTTTGACCTCCGGCGTGCGGCTGATCACCCGGCGCACCAAATCTTCGAGTGCTAGGACCGAAAGCGTCACCCGCCCCGCCGGATTATCAAACGCGAGATTTTTTCCTCGGAGACGAAATTCAGAGACCGCGTTGGCGAGAAAATAATTGAGGACCAAAAACCCGACCGCGACGATCCCGACGATCAACCGCAACTTTTCATCATAATACGTCACATACAAGGTCGTCATGACATCCGTTAAAGAAACCCAATTCATCACCAACACAATCAATAAGCATCCCAAAAACATGATCATCGTGCTGTAAAACAAGACCGCCATCCGGACCATAAATTTCATCTCAACTCCTCCTCTCAACTCCTTGAATATTGACGTTGACATCCTTAAGATCGATATCGATGGTGCTTTCAACCATGGCGCGCACGGAATCTTGAATCTGTCTGGCCATCAGCGGGATATTCACTCCCGGTGTGATCAAGACATCGACGTCGATCGTGACTTGACCGTTTTGATCAATATCAACACCCACTCCCGAATAGGGACGAAATCCAAAAAGCTCACCAAGATTCGAAACAAAGTTTCCGGGATCCATCCGCGCTCCCTCCATATTGGCAATGACGGAATGGGCGATGTCCGCTAAAACTTTTTTGTGGATCCTCACCGAACCCAAATCAACTCTTCCGAAATTCCTCACGGATTTTCCTCCTGCTCCGTCGATTTTAGGCCGACGGCGGCTCAATGTCTTTTCGTATGACTTTCTCCAAGAAATGGGTTGAGATTTTCCCTTCCAAAAAATGCGGGTGTTCCAAAATATCTTGATGCAGCCCGATCGTGGTCTTGATCGGGGCGATATAAAATTCACCCAACGCCCGACGCATGATTTTAATGGCTTCGCTGCGGTTGCGGCCGTAAGCGATCAATTTGGCCACCATTGAATCATAATACGGGCTGATCACATAACCGGGATAGATGTGAGTGTCCAAACGGATGCCAGGGCCCCCCGGCAAGTTCAATTCTTCAATTTTTCCAGGAGAAGGAATAAAATTATTGTTGGGGTCTTCAGCATTGATACGGCATTCAATCGCCGCACCTTTCATCTGCACTTCCTCCTGTTTGAAACGCAGCTTTTCGCCACGAGCAACGCGGATTTGTTCCTTAACCAAATCTTTGCCCGTGATCATCTCGGTGACCGGATGCTCGACCTGAATGCGGGTGTTCATTTCCATGAAATAAAATTCACCGTTGCTATCAAGCAAATATTCAATCGTCCCCACTCCGCGATATTTAACCGATTTGGCCGCCTTCACTGAAGCCTCACCCATGCGCTTGCGCAATTTTTCATTCAACGCCATGGACGGAGACTCTTCCAAAAGTTTTTGATGACGACGCTGGATGCTGCAGTCCCTTTCTCCCAAATGCAAAACATTGCCGTGATGATCAGCCAGGATTTGGAATTCGATGTGCCGTGGATCAACAATGTATTTTTCAATGTAGACATTCGGATTACCAAAATTGGCCTGGGCTTCTTTTTGCGCCGTGGCAAAAGAACCGGTCAGGGTGACATCGTTATGACACACCCGCATCCCCTTGCCCCCACCACCGGCGGCGGCCTTAATGATCACCGGATACTTAATCTTTTTCGCAACCTCCAGAGCTTGTTTATGATCCGGCACCACTCCTTCACAACCCGGAGTGAGTGGCATGCCAATCTTGCGCATGGTCTCTCTGGCGCGCACTTTATCGCCCATGATGCGGATCGTTTCGGCTAAAGGACCGATGAACGTAATATGGCAGGACTCACAAATCTCAGCAAAATGCGCGTTTTCCGCTAAAAATCCATAGCCAGGATGGATGGCCTCCACGTCGGTGATTTCCGCGGCGGCAATGATGGCGGGAATATTCAGATAACTGTCAATGCTAGGGGCAGGACCGATACAGACTGCTTCGTCGGCAAAACGGACATGGAGAGAATTGCGGTCAGCCTCAGAATAAACGGCAACGGTTTGGATATTCAACTCTTTACAAGCACGGATAACCCGGAGGGCAATTTCACCGCGGTTGGCAATAAGGATTTTTGAAAACATTTTTCTCCTTAAGTAAAAAAAGCGAATGACACTGGGGACAGCCCCTAAAGTCATCCGCACGGAATCTAACCAACCGGCTCAACCACAAAAAGGGTTTGGCCAAATTCAACCGGTTCGCCATTTTCAACAGCGACTTCGACAATCCTGCCTTTGACTTCGGATTTGATTTCGTTCATCAGCTTCATGGCCTCGACGATGCAAACGATCTGCCCGATTTCGACGGTTTGACCAACTTCAACAAAGGAAGGGGTTTCTGGTGAAGGGGCACGGTAAAAAGTGCCAACCATGGGAGAGCTAATCGCGTTGGTTGACTTTCCAGAGCCGGACGCGGCAGCGGCTGGGGAGGAGTGCACTTCAGAAACCGGACCCGGACGATACTCAACCGTGGGCCGCGGCCCGGAAAATTCAAAACCTTCCGCTCCCTTCTTAATCTTAATCTTGGAACCTTCTCGTTCGATTTCGATTTCCGTCAACTGGTTCTCATTCATCAAACTGATCAATTCCTTGATTTCTTTGAGATTCATTTTTGAATCCTTTCGACATATTGCCCACTACGAGTATCGATCTTAATGACATCCCCTTGATTGATAAAAAGCGGAACCATCACCGTCGCTCCCGTTTTAATCTTCGCTGGTTTGTTACCGGATTTCGAGGAGTCCCCTCGAATCCCCGGCTCCGACTCAACCAACTCGGTCACAATAAACGTGGGGAGCATGACTTTAAGTACTCGGTCTTGATACACCAGTCCGGTGACAGTGAGATTTTCCAACAAAAATTTGGCCCCATCCCCTAAGACTTCTTCGGAAAGGGCCATTTGTTCAAAACTTGTGTGGTCCATAAAATGATATTGGCCTTCGGAATGATACAAAAATTCCAGTTCGACTTCTTCTAACGGAGCCTCCTCCAGCTTATCGCCGGCCTTAAATGTCCGCTCCAGAGTGTTTTCCGTCTTGACGTGACGAAATTTGACCCGAACAAAGGCACCGCCCTTACCAGGTTTGACGTGCTGATGCTCGATGACCTGATAAATTTCTCCATCAAGGAGTAACGCTTGTCCGGTACTGATTCCGTTCATTGTGATCGCCATTGAAATCCCTTATCCCTTTGCTAAATTGTTGATCTTAAACAAATTTTATTGCTGATGAAATATCGAATTTTCATTATACCCATTTTTAAGAGCATAAGTAAAAAAATTTGGTTAGATAATTGACCGGCTTAAAACCCGACACCCATCCTTCGTCACCAAGACCATCTCTTCCAGGCGGATACCAAACTGCTGAGGAAGATAAACGCCAGGCTCAACTGTCACGACCATTCCTTCTTTGAGCACTGTTGAGCATTTGGCAGATAACCGAGGATCTTCATGAATCTCCAATCCAACGCCGTGTCCCAAGGAATGTCCGAAATATTTC
>JAHFFT010000061.1 GCA_023247795.1 Candidatus Omnitrophota bacterium | reverse complement strand
AAAATCTGAAATGCTTCCTCCTCGGGCACGGCAACTCGCATCATCAGAATACCTTCTTTTTCTCCTCGGCGAACCGCTAAAATTCGATGGGAAGGAACCGTTTTGACCGACTCGTTCCAATCAAAGTAATCACGATATTTGGCACCTTCAATTTCTTTATTTCGGTTAACTTTTGCCTGAAAATGTCCTTGCTCAAAAAACAGTTCGCGGATCTGGGCGCGCGTGTTGGAATCTTCGTTGATCCATTCGGCGATGATGTCCCGAGCGCCAGACAAAGCCTCTTCAATGGAGTTGACTTCCATTTTAGCGTTGACGAATTTTTTGGCCTCATCCTCGATGGAAAAGTCCTCCTGGGCAAAAATCTTTTTGGCCAAAGGTTCCAGTCCCTTTTCTTTGGCTGTGGTGGACCTAGTGCGACGTTTGGGACGAAAAGGAAGATACAGATC
Source organism: Candidatus Omnitrophota bacterium (assembly GCA_023247795.1). Classification (GTDB taxonomy): domain Bacteria; phylum Omnitrophota; class Gorgyraeia; order Zapsychrales; family JANLHA01; genus JAHFFS01. The sequence continues at coordinate 9,319 of JAHFFT010000061.1, read as the reverse complement.
TTCCAAGACGCTCATGGTCTCGGCAGCCAAAATTTTTTCTTTCAATTCATCGGTCAATTTGCCTTGATCGGTAATGGAAGATATGACAGTCTCTTTGCGTTTGAAAAGCTCGACGAGCTGTTCAAACCGGTCACGGATAGAGGTGATTACAACTTCGTCCAAACTGCCGGTTGCCTCTTTACGGTACCGTGCGATGAACGGGACCGAGGCCCCCTCCCCCAACAAATGCAAAACAGCCTCGACCTGATTAGGTTTGATATTGAGTTCTTGAACAAGCGCTGGGATAAATGCGGATTCCATCAAAGTGGGCTATTCACGTTTGACATCATCATAACGAAAAGTCATTAAAAGACAAGTGATTTGAAAAGAATTGAATGGGATGGTGAGGGAAAAAAGTAAATTAGTAGCGGATGCCTAGCTTCAGGCCATATTCGTGGGTGTTGTTTTTTGGTTCAATCCATCCGGACTGGACATCAGAATCTGCAATTCTCCAATAGCGAACAAATGGTTCAACAAATAAGTCAATTTGATCAGTCATTTTGGTGATTCGAAATGAACCGCGAAGTCCGGATCCTCGATTCTGATCATTGGTAATCTCATCCCCTCCTATTTCAGCCGCATCAAGGTGACTAATTTGGGTTCCGTCGATCATCAGGTCATACTCAGCATTCAAGCCCAATTGCCAGTCGCTTTTGAGAGGCTTTTCGACATCAATCCCTAGCGGCAGATACCAAAGAAAATTTTCCCGATTATATCCCCAATGGCCTGTTGATGTGGCTCTTCCACTCGAATCATCCCGCAAATAACGAAACCCCATGCCCGCATACGGAGTGATCAAAGTATTACGGAAGACTGGAATGTCCTCTCCAGCGACCAATCTGATCTCCCCCATAAAATCAGGAATATTATCATCCGTACCAGTTCCATTTGATTCATAATCCACTTCTCCCTGGCCGTACATAGCGTCGAGGCGAAACATGTTGATGTGGTCTGCTCCTGAAAAAGCCTCTTTCAAACTCGATACATGCTCATTTTCACGCGTTCGGTAAGTATAGGCGGCAGTGACCCCATACATCATCCCCTCATTACGCATGAGATTAGGTTCTTCATATCTGTAAAAAAATGTTTCTGGCGCAAACTCCCATTTGATTAAAGGGTTGTTGTGATCAAAGAGCTTAGAGAAACTTCCTGTTGATGAGGAATATTCCGGAACCGGTTCTGGTTCAAATTTAGTCATTTTCACCGGCTCGGGCTTCATCGGCAGCGGATTGACCTCGGGGACTTTAACCATTGGCTCTTTCTTAACCGGAGGAACGTAAGCTTGCTCAATGGGCTCAACTCCAGGGGCATATTCGGGCATATTGGGGTCCCAATAAACATAACCAAAATTCCGATCAGTAGTTGGAGTAGGGGCTAATGGCTCCGCAACCATTTGAATTTTTTGATCTAAGGTGCGCTTCCCTTGATTTTGCTTGTCCTCGGAGCTAGATTTTGTTTTCTGCGTCTCCAAAGTCCAATCATCTTTGAAGCGGTAAGACCCTCTCCCCTGATCATTAACACTTTTTACTTTTTGCTCCACTGGCTTGGTTATTTTTGCAGGTTGAGTTGGAATGACATCCACTTGACCGTTATCTTTCATGACAACATGAAGACTTTTCTTTTCCTTTGAAATTGGCGCTTGAGTTGACTGTACAGAGGTAGACCGAGCCGCCTTAAAGGCCTGGTCAATCGCGTTGACGCGAGCGTTCGATTCCACTGCCCCATCCGCACTTTGGGCCGCTGCCCATGATGGGCATGAAAGCCCAATCAAGGACACAATGAAAAGTTGCAGTGATATCTTAACGATCTTCATATACTAGTATTAGTTAGAGTTGCCTTGGCAGACAACCACCAATAGGGGAAGTATAACATGAAAAATTGCGAAAATGCAAATCGAACTGTTATAAATTTTTTTCCATGTTTACCAATACCATTCCAACCCGAGCGTATAGCGCGTTGCCCGTTCATTAGTAACTTCGGCGGACAACGCCGAACGGCTCGATAACCGCTGAAGGACCTTCCCTCCCCATACTTCACTGAATTTAGGATTATAATCAATCGATTCCGCGCCAAAATACGTCCAAGCGCGGGTAGCCCCCCAATCCCAGCGTATTCCTAAATGCGGACGCAGGCGAGCGTAGGGCGCTAACGTGTGGCCCGCCACATCGACGATTGTATAGGCCGTGAGCTTGGAATTCCATTTCCACGCCTGACCAGCGCCAAAACTAAAAATCCCATCGTATTGATTGTCCTCATCGTTTTTGATTCGATCCACTCCGACCCGAAGCTTCCAAGACCACTGCCTTTCATCTGGCGCCGAAACAGCCAACGTGTTGAGTTTTAAAATACGGATCAAATCAAATTGGTCAAGGAAGGCCGTGTGTTCCTCTTCAAAAAATCCGACGGCCGCATCCAGAACAACAAATTCATCTCCTTCAAGACTATTTTGTCCGACCAAGTCCTGCTTAAAAGGAGATAAACTCAACCTAAGATATGGATTTCCTTCCTTCTCGCTTGCAGCACTTGCCGCAAATGCAATGGGCCGTGATCCTACCGCTGGCGAGGCTAATTCCGGGATATGAGGATCCTCCATCGGCCTGGCTGGCAGATGCAAACGCGCTAAGAGGATTTGGTCTTTCAATTCCTGATGCTCGCGACTGGGATTAGGCTCTTCGGCAATTAATCGATACTGTTGATAGGCCAGCAACCCATCTAACACGACACTCTGTCGATCTTCAGCAAATCCAGTTAAATGCTTTGGGATGGAATCGTTACCGTCACGCAGAACAGCATTGAAGGCCCTAAATTCATTGGCGCTAAGCCGTTTAAGCTGATTGTAAAGAATCCGCTGACTGGATGGGACAAAATGGATCGCGTCAATCAAATGCGGCTGACCTGCCGCCCGACGGGCCTGATCAATTTCCTTCAATCGATAAAATAACTCGACCGGGACATACCAAAAGCGGCCGTTGTGGACGAGATTCTCATCAATTACCAATTCGATAAGTTCTGCCAACCGATAAGCGCAATTTTTGTCCAAAAAGTAATACGTGAACTTATTGCCGAGGATTTCCCAGGTATGCAAAAGCAATAATGTACGTTGCTCGTTGGTCAAGGCAAGCCGATAGTCCCATATATCCCGAAACTCTTTGTGCGAATAGACCATGTCCTGCGTGTAAAAATACTTGTCCGAAAACCCAGCCTGATATCCGCCCAAAAGACCTCGGCCGACATAACGGAGCGCGTTTTCGTGCTCGGGCACCAAAGCGCCGTAATTCAACGTTGTGTCAAATAAACCCATCTCGTCGTCGATCGAGTCCGTGTTAAATTTAAGCAGCGCGTGCCCAAATGTCGATGCCGGATTTCCCAGATAACCACTCACCAAGAGCAGACTCACAGACTTAACACTATCAAACAAGGCCCATTTCTCGAGATTCGCGCATCGCTCATTTCTCAATTGATAATCAGGTAAATTCAAACGTTGGGAAAGCCAATAATACCGCGCGGGAAATCGGCAGCGTGCGTCTTGATCTGCATCTTCATTCCAAGGAGCAAAATAAGCGTTGATCGTCGCTGTTAATTCGGCCTGCGGATCATTTCTGCCACTGGGAGACAAAAAAAAGTGATCGGTCAAGACCACACTTTGTTCCTTGCCGCGTTCAACATGGAGCAACTTGTGCCAGGTCGGATAATCAGCCAAATGGAGTTGTTGCGCCGAAGTGAGAATTTCCGATACGGAGTCGGCATGGGCTGGGATAAGGACGAAAAATAAAATTCCAATACAGATGATATTCTTGATCAGTAAACGGTCAATAGGTAGGCAAGGCACTAAAGGATAACCAATTAAGAGGAACACGCCCGCTCAAGACGGGCGCATTCCTCAAATTGATGAAATGAATTTACGAAACTGTGTTTGCGTAATGATTGACGAGATTATACAAAGTCTCAGCTTTTTCAAAACGGCTTTGATCAGTATAATTTGAATCCGCAACCATTTTGGCAAAATCATTGCGCAAAGCCGCTGTCATCTCTGGATTGGCTTTAGCATCATATCCTGCCAAGACCATCAAGGTGTCGAGATATGATCCGCTGCCGCTGGCCAACTCTTTCTCTAAGGATTCATATGAATCATAAATGAACGCTGCCATTTTTTCTTTTCCGCCGGCACAGGTGTCGGGAGAAGAAATATTGGAACTGATAGCGGTTGTCCCTAAGTCCCAAATCACATTAGTTACTGCCGCAACCGCGGTATTCTTTGGCGCAATCAAGGCTCCCAGACCACATTCTGTATAGATGTCAGCAAAATCTCGCGCCATACTCGGCTGAGAAAACACCAGCATCGCCAGGACCGCCAGACCAAAAACATTAATTGCTTTAAGCATTTTTCTTCCTCCCTTTTAGACAGTGGTTATTAAAAATCTTTCCATTTCCTTTCACCAGGTGAATATTACAATACACTGCGTACAAAATGATTACCAACATTATTTGGACAATCTGTAGGTTAGTCTAACTCAAAAAAGCATTGCTGACAGTACTAATAATAATCGTTTTTCCATTGATTCGTTTAAAATACGGACGAGTCTGCAACCAATTCGAACCGCGGCCTCTATTCACTCAAAAATTATTATCGAGCCGCTAATGCATCCCTTTTTATATCAAAAGTTCTCCCAGAAAGCGAAGGAATTGCGCGCTTTAGGCCTATCCTACCGCGAAATAGCTAGACGGCTGAAAATCAGCAAAAAGACCGCTAAATGCGCCGTCCTTTTATGAATTAACCGGAAATTCAGGCCCAGTATATTCATAAATATTTCTTACGCGTTTTGTCGGCCAATTCCTGCAGTCACCTTCTTGATGAACATACATATCAACAATGATTTTGCCATCTTTTTGCCGCATTGAATTGACCCTGGCGCTCTCATCCAACTCTTCTGAAGAACGATGAACCAATTCTTTTCCATCATTGATTAAAAAATTCAACATGTGCCAACCGGAATTTCCTCCGGCATTCTCGATGGTAATGACGGCAGCGTCTTTTAGGCCGTCATGGTTAAAATCCCCATAAACATATCTATTATCATAATAAACATTCAAGAATCGTTCTTCATGCTCACCATTAACCAGCTTCGCGGCATCTGCGCCATATTCATTGCCAACATAGTAGGTCCTATTCCCAAAGATTTTTGCTGCTTCTCGATCAGAAGCGCAGCCAGTCAAGAAAGCAATGCTTGTTAGAAAAAAAATAAAGTAAATTAATCGCATATAAGAATATGATGACCGTCCTTAGTGATCCAATGGCATTTATTGCCTTGGGACTTAGGTTTAGTAAACTTCCAATCCTTAGCTTTCTTATCTGCCGATGATTTTTGAGCAAATTCAATCTCATTTTCTGAAACATTATCGACATATTCACGGATTTCTTTTACCTTCTTTGCACTAAGATCAAGAGCCTTTAAGAATTCTTTGACGTTATTCCAATCCGTCGGATCTTTCCCGGCTTGCAAAGCAAGGCGTTGGGCCTTCGCGATGGTTCCTTCGCCTACATTATAAGAGGCCAGAACAAAACGCCTGCGCTCGGCAATATCTTGAATGGGGATAGTTTTTAAACCTTTTAATAAAGGGGTCCCCTTAGAAAAGAACTTGTTGAGATCTTTTAAATATCTTGCAGCGGTAATCGAAGCATAATCAATATCAAAACGCTGGTCATTTCCTTTGGCGACGCTTAAACCATACCGTTTTGCCGTATCCACTCCTAAATGAAACTCACCAGCTGGATTTTTTGAACCATGCTCTCGTTTTAATAACCCAAAACTGCTCTCCTGTGCATAAATGGCTTCCAGTGTATTAACATTAAAATCATCTTTGCTATCAAAATAACTCGACGCATTCTCAAGGGCCTTGCGCACGTGTGAAGTTTCCCGTGTGAGCCAAATATCAACATTACTTACCTTCTTGGGCATAAGTCATTCCTTTTTCTTAGAGATTTTCTGGGCCTTCGTTTTCGACTTAATCATCTTAATTGTTTTATCGAAATCACTCTCGAGCGCATCATGAACTTTAATCTGTTTCTGATGGCACTGCTCATATTGCTTTTCTGCATGTTCGACGGCCAACTCGTGTGAGACAGCTCCCGCATGCGTAAGGATATCTCTCAAGTTTAAGTCATTTTATTTACCAGGCGAACCCTTCTAGGGTTCGCCTGAGCGTCAATAAATACGGAGAGGTCGGGATTCGAACCCGAGGACCCAGTTACCCAGGTCAGTTGCTTAGCAGGCAACTGCATTCAGCCACTCTGCCACCTCTCCAAAATTTTTATCTTATTTGATTCAAAGAGCTTATAATATCTTGAATCTTCAGCGGGTCTCAATTTTGTCTTAGTGTCCAAAAAATGTCTAAATCCGTCAGTCCGTTTTTCAGACCAGCTGTGATAAAAACGTTTGAGCAGGAACTATAACAGGCGTTGAATAAGCAAAACAATCTTTGGCAATATAGTCCTTATCAAAAACTACCTGAAACGCGTGCTTTGCTTTTAACTTTTCCTGAAAATAATATAAATTCTTACTGATGCTAACATTCGAAGAAGACTTAACTTCCACCAGAAACCATGGCTTACTCTCGCGCGTAACTAAGAAATCCACTTCTCTTTTTTCTTTATCCCTGATAAACCACAAATCATAATTCCCTAAGCCGCGGTCTGTCCAAAATTGAACGGCCTTTAATAAATGACAGGCCACACAATTTTCAAAACGGCTTCCCTCATCTACCACACTTGTCCAATCCCACAAATAAATTTTCGGCTCTTTCAATAATGAACGTGGAACATTTTTAGACCATGGTTGTATAGTAAAGCAATAAAAAAAAGATTGTAACGTCTTAATCCACCTACGTACCGTATCCACGGAAACGTTGATTTGAGATGCCAATGTCGTGTAATTTGTTAACTGAGTCGATTGATGTTTAAAAATCTCAGCCAAAAGCTCAATCTGCCCTAATTCCTGTACCCGGCTTAAATCCCGAATGTCTTCTCTAATCAATTGGCGCTGCCGCAAGGATTTCCAACGATTTAAAAACCGTTTATTTTGTTTCAAGAATGGTTCAGGAAAACCTCCGTATTCAATCAACCTTTTGAAATCCTGAGAATGGTTTTCTGGTTTATGAATTTCATCGTCAGATAATTCAACCCTATGAAGTTCTGCCAAAGATAATGGATGCAAACGATATGGGAAATAACGACCCATAAGGCTATCCCCACCTTTGCGATAAACGTCCAATCTTGAACTCCCAGTAACGATGATGTGAATCTTACCCTTATTTATATCAAAAAAACCTTTTAAAAAAATTTTCCATTTCCCGTATTTATGAAGTTCGTCAAATACAACAACAGGAGTTTTAGCGGACATTTTATTTATCCCAACATAATCAGATACAATGGCTGTACCTTTAAGAATAAGCGCCCGATGATCAATATTGTCCCAGTTAAGAAAAGTAAATTGGTCGGTCAATTCTTTAGCCATTAAACTGACCGTAGTCTTACCCGCCTGTCTAGGGCCAATAAAAAAAAGCATTTGCTGGTCATGCTTAAAATGCTCTTCAATGATTGTTTTATATATCCGTTTCACCACAATCTCCAATTCAAAACTATGACTAATATAACATGCATCGCATATTAGTCAAGACCATTATGCGATGATGCCCGCAATGGTCGCGCACAAAAAATGTCTACAAATGGATGATTTAACCGTGCCCGCTTCATGGGTCATCGTTTGTTTATAAATACGTATAAAACATTCAAAATCTCGATTTCCTTTTCTTCTCAAAAAATTCGCTCATCAGGGCCCCTGCTTCTTCGCGATGGATTCCCTGAATAATCTTCACCTGATGATTCAATTGCTGATGATTCACGATATTCAACAGCGAACCACAAGCTCCGGTCTTTAGATCGGTTGTGCCAAAACACAAACGCCCTAACCGGGCAAGGACCAACGCCCCGGCGCACATGCTGCATGGCTCAACGGTGACATAAAGAGTACAATCATACAACCATTTATTTTGTAAAGTATGCGCGGCCTGGGTGATCGCGATCATTTCAGCGTGGGCCGTGGGGTCTTTCAACATCTCCACTTGATTATGCGCCTTGGCAATGATCTGATTTTCAAAAGTGATCACCGCTCCAACCGGAACTTCGTCATTCGCGAATGCGGTTTCGGCTTGCTTCAAAGCCTCGCGCATAAATAGTTCGTCAAAATTGATGTTCAATCTTCAACCTTGATTAACCTAGACCTTTTTCCGGTTTTGCCGACGGCCGAAGGAATCCTAAGATCAACCGTGGTTCCCTTGCGCAAACTGCTGACAATGCGGATTTCCCCATGGTGAGCGTTGACCAGGCTTTGAACAATGGACAAACCTGATCCCGCTTTCTTCGACGAGCTTCGTTGTTTCGTTGTAAAGCGCGGATCAAAAATACGCTTCAAATTTTCTCGGGAGATGCCAACCCCTTCATCAATCACGTTGACATGAACCATGCCCATCGTCTCTGCGAATTTTGTCCTTACCGCCAGGTGGCCTCCGGCCGGCATCGCCTGAATCGCGTTATTCAATAAACTTTCCGAAACCTGCTCAAAATCTTCTTCTCTCATTATGATTTCTGGAAGGTCCTGCTGCAATTTCAAATCCATACGAATACCCTGGATCAAAAATTTATTCTTCTGCTTTTGTAAAACATGTTTGATGACTCGATTCGGCTGACAATGGACCGTTCGGTCATAAGCACGGCTCTGCCCCAACTCCGTCAGCTTATGGACAGATTCATAACAACGTGCCATTTGTTTATGAATGGCCTCGACAGAACCCATAATCTCTTTAAATTCGTTGAAGCTGATGTATTCAAAATCACGGTTCTGGTATTTACTGAGGATTTGACTGCTGTGCTGCATGACCGCCTGGATCGGATATTTCAATTCCTGGGCTGCGCCGAAGATATCCTGAACTAAAATCTTGCTCTGTTCTGAATCATGCCGAGTTCCATTCATGGGGCATCAACCTCGTCTACAAGGGACCTGTTTACATATGCGCCTGAGGGGATTCGAACCTCTAACCTTCTGTTCCGTAGACAGATGCTCTATCCAATTGAGCTACAGGCGCAAAGAATTACCTTCAGTCTAACAAATAGTCATTTAGAACGATTCGCGCAGTACTTGCTACCTTAAATTTTGTTAGATATGACAAGTGCAGGCGCAAAGAATTACCTTCAGTCTAACAAATAGTCATTTAGAACGATTCGCGC
>JAHFFT010000060.1 GCA_023247795.1 Candidatus Omnitrophota bacterium | reverse complement strand
AACATACGAGCCACCGATACCGATGCTCACCAGACAATCCGAATCTTTGCGCACGGCCTGACCGATTTTAAGATACTCGTCCAAGTCCCGATCCGCGGTCTTGCTCGGTAAGTCCAACCAACCAGTGAACTCACTTCCTTTGCCTTTACGGCTCTCCAACAAATCATGGGCCTTTTCAACTTGGCCCGCCACTTTAACAAAATCTTTTTCATCAACAAAACCTTTGAGGCGTTCGGTATTCAGTTTGATGTCCATGGCTTTTAAAAATCCTTTCTGAAAATTGCGTTCAAGTTTTTCGGCTTAACTTCTGTTCATAATAGTGATACCACCGACGAGATGTGGCATAGATGTTACTGGGATCAAAAGGACGCCGCCAAACCGCCTTGCGGCATTCTTCGCTGCAACACCCTTCCAACTGCTGGGCCCCTTGTTCCGAACAAAGGAACAAACGGTTGCAATCGAAATTAGCACAGTTGATAAACGTATCGCATGCGGCACCGGTGATTTCGCAGCGGCCGATGGGTTCTTTTTCCGCCGGATTGACTTCAGTGGTCAAACGATCATCAAAGACAAAACATTTGCCCTTAAAATGCTTGCCTTGCTCTTCCTTCGCGTAATTGAGGATGCCACCTCGCAGTTGATTAACGTCCTTGTAACCAAAATTTTTCATCAACGCGGAAAATTTCTCGCAACGGATTCCTCCCGTGCAATACATGAGGACTTTTTTCTCCTTCGGGATTGATGTTTCCTTCAACCACTGTGGAAAATCATAAAAATTATCCAGTTTGGGTAAAACCGCTCCTACGAAATGCCCGACCTGAGTTTCATACTCATTGCGCACATCGAGCAAAACATAATCTTCTTCTGACTCCAAGACCGCTTTCCATTCGCGAGGAGAGAGGAACTTGCCCGTATCCCGCTTAACGTCAACGGCAACCGAGGATCTTAAGGCAACAATCTCTGGGCGGACCTTAACCACCAATCGTTCAAATGGAATGGCCCCGCACTCATCGTCTTTGAATTCGGTGTTTTCAAATCCCGGAATTTGAACTAGAAAATCGCGATAAGCACCTATATCTTTTTCACTGCCAGCTAAGGTTCCATTGATGCCTTCTCGGGAGACGTAAACCCTCCCCTTTAAGCCAAGGGCAAGGCAACGGCCTCGCTGCTCCCGACAAAAGTCAACAGGCGAAAAAATGGTGTTGAATTGATAATAGGAAATGATTCGAAACATGCGGCCTTTAGACACGTGCTTCGTTAAAATCTTCAACTTCACATCCAATGGGCTGATCGATGATCGCGCCGCACAAAACAACATCGTCGTGGTAACAAACCACCGATTGCCCCGGCGTCACCGACTTCTGCGGATCCGCAAAGTCAATTCGAATTTGATCCTCACCGAGATAAGTCAAAATCCCTTGGACCTCTGGTGAGTTGTAACGGATTCTAACATTGACCTTAAAAGGTTCCGTCGGTAAATCTCTGCCCAGCGGATTGAACTGATTGGCAAACAGTCCCTTGGCATAAAGATAATGCCGCGGTCCGACGTAAACCGTGTTGCTTTCTTTCTCAATTTTATAAACATACACGGGGACTCCAAGTGCTATGCCCAATTTATCGCGCTGACCAATGGTGTAATTGATGATACCGCGGTGCTCGCCCACAACCTCACCGAGATGGTTCTTAAACTCTCCTGGAACAAAAGCCGATTCACCAACCCGGTTGCGGATGAATTCCTTATAACCGCTGTCAGGGACAAAACAAATGTCCTGACTTTCCGGTTTATGGGCGGTATTCAATTGAAATTTTTCCGCGAGGACGCGCACTTCATCTTTGGTCAAGCCCCCCAAAGGAAATAAAACCTTAGGAAGGGTTTCCTTTTTCATACTGTAAAGAAAATACGACTGGTCCTTGCGCTGGTCTTTTGCTTTTTTCATTTCAAACCAATCCTGGGTAGGATTGTACTCAATTTTCGCGTAATGGCCCGTCGCCAAATAATCGGCACCCTGCGTCATCACCTGCCGATACAGTGAGCCAAATTTCAAATGCTGGTTGCAGCGGACACAGGGATTGGGCGTACGGCCATTGAGATATTCATTGGTAAAGTCTTCAATGATGAAATCATTGATGTCAGCGGCAAAATCCAGCACATAGTGTGGGATGTCCAAAATCTGTGCCGCCCGACGGGCGTCTTCAATCCCCTCCACCCCGCAGCACGACGGTTTTTTACTGTTGGGATGTGAAATGCTGAAACACATAGTCACCCCGACGACATGATAACCCTGTTCTTTCATCAAGCCCGCGACCACCGAGGAATCGACCCCGCCGCTCATGGCCACGAAAACAGTTTTATTATTTGTGTTTGGTAACATAGAAATCTCCCGTTGCAACTCTGAGGTCTCAAGAATCGAGACTTGTCACTTGCTCAATCGCACCATATGTGGCTTCCAACAACTGATCCATTTCTGGTCTTGAAATCGAAAGTGGTGGCATCAAGACAATCACGTTTCCTAAAGGACGTAAAATAACGCCTCGCTGACGCGCCTCCTGACAAACCCGCACGCCTATTTTTTCTTCCCAAAGATATGGGGTTTTGGCTGCTTGATCTTTCACCAGTTCGATGCCCACCATAAACCCCTTCTGGCGGACCTGTCCAACATGGGCAAGATTATAGAACATTTTAAGACGCTGGCTCAAGTACTTTATTTTCGGTTGGAGTTTGGCCAAAACCCGGTCTTTTTCAAAAATCTTCAAATTCGCTAAGGCCGCAGCACAGGCCAAAGGATTGCCGGTATAGGTGTGTCCGTGAAAAAAACTCTTCTGTTCTTTATGATCGAACAAAAACCCTTGATAAACCTGCTCGGTCACCAAAGTCGCGGCTAGAGGCAGTGTTCCACCAGTCATCCCCTTAGCCAGACACAAAAAATCCGGGGTCACTTGCTCATGGTTACAGGCAAACATCTTTCCAGTACGGCCAAAACCAGTCGCCACTTCATCCGCGATGAGAAAAATTTCGTATTTCGCGCACAATTTTTTCATCCTGGTTAAAATCCCTTCCGGCCAGACGATCATACCAGCCGCCCCTTGCACGAGCGGCTCAACAATCAAGGCAGCTATGTGCTTGTGCGAATTTTGAAACAGCTTTTCCAAATTATTAACAACCTCTTCAACAACCAAAAGATTTCGCTTGCCTCGTTGCACCCGATAAAAATCCGGACAATCTATCTGCTGTGTTTTAAAAATCAGCTTCTTATAAACCCGGTGAAATAAGTCAATCCCACCCACACTGACACTTCCCAAGGTATCGCCATGATACGAATTGGCCAGATGGACAATCATTGTCTTTTTGGTCTTGCCAATGTTCTGCCAATACTGATACGCCATCTTCAAAGCAACCTCGACGGCCGTTGAGCCGTTGTCAGAATAAAAAACCCGTTGCAACCCGCGTGGGGCAATATCGATCAATTTTTTTGCCAATTCAACCGCTGGCGGATGCGAAAGGCCCAACAGGGTGGAATGGCTCAAACGCCCCAACTGTTCTTGGATCGCCACATCCATTTCTTTGCGGCCATGCCCATGCACATTGACCCACAAACTTGAAACCCCATCGAGATACCGTTTACCGTCGGTATCGATCAGATAACTGCCTTGCCCAGAAGCGATCATCAAAGGATCGGTCTTCTCCCATTCCCGCATCTGGGTAAAGGGATGCCAAAGATATTTCTTGTCCTCCTCTTGCCAGCGCCGGGTCGATCTCTTTCGTGCGGATCCCAGCAAAAAACGGACATCGACGCTGTGAGTACAATGGCGTTTGACTTGACCAACTTCCCATGACTTAAGATACGGTATTGTGCCCAATATTTTAACCGCGCCCAAACTCGCAATGGCTTGCGGGTTCGTTTTTTCTGGTATTCCTGAATTTTTTGGCTGTGTTTCGTTGAAAAGAACACCTTTAAGCGTAAGACCGCACTGGCGCGCCTGAGCAATACTTAAAAGCGTATGATTGATTGTTCCCAATCCTCGTCGAGCAACCAAGATGAGCTCAACATCCAAATCCCGTATCAAGTCCAGCATCAGATAGTCACCTTGAATAGGCACCATCAGTCCACCAGCCCCCTCGATGAGGACAACATCATGGCCTTGCCGCAGCGTTTGCAAATTTTTCTTGATCCGTTCAATATCGATCTTCGCTCGCTGCTTACGAAAAGCGATGTGCGGCGAGACCGGCTGTTTAGCAAAATACGGATTGACCAAACTTAAAGGGTCGTTGATCTTTAACGTCTGCAACAACCATTCGGTATCACGGCCACCGCACTGAATGGGCTTCATGATCCCAACGTCCAGACCTTGATCTTGCAGCAAAACACCAAGCGCCATGACCGCGACCGTCTTGCCGACGGCCGTATCCGTGCCAGAGATAAAAAACGCGCGGCCTTTATGGGGGGCTGTCCCTTTAGGGACTGTCCCCCATGTCGCAAGCGTTCCGGCGAAAGGCTTGCCGGAATCTTTCGCAATCGTACGTCGTACGTCATTCCCTTTTTGTTTAAGCCTATTCATTTTTAATCCCTTTCAGCCAAAGCACTTCAAAAGAAGCAGTCACCCCCCAGGGGTCTTGAAAATGATTTTTGTAATACTCGTTGGCCCGCTGCAAATGATCTTTTCCAACAAAGAACGACTGGCGGCCGGTATTAGCGCCCGTGCTTTTGAGCCAGCTCACCAAATCAAAAAGGTCATTGAAATGTGTCTTGATGATCTCACAATTCTCGTCGATAATTTGAAAGCCACGATCCTCCAGGCTCCGATGGACAGTCAAACCATCGGCCAAACGCCGAAAACGAAGCCCGCCAGCCGTCTTCCCAGCGGTTGCCTCCAACGCTTCAAAAAGTTCTTTCAAAGTCTGTTGGCCAAACATCGTAAAACAAAAAACCCCCTGATTCTTAAGCACGGCATGGACCTGCTCAAATGATTTATCCAAATCTTCGATCCACTGATACATCAAATTTGAAACAACGATATCAAACGTCCGCGGTTGAAACGGCAAGGCCGCGGCCTGGGCCTGTAAAATCTTTAATGTCTCATATTTTTCCTTCGCGACTTTGAGCATGCCGGGCGCGAAATCCATGGCGCACACCAACGCGTCCGGAAAAAGAAAGCTGATGCGATTGGCCAAACGACCGGTCCCAGCGCCGATATCCAAAATCCGTTCGCCCTTCTCGCAATCCGAAATTTTTTTCACCAACTCCCGGCCGATTTCTTTTTGCAGTGATGAAAATGATTCGTACTGCATGGCTGAATTGGAAAACGCCCGACGGATTTTTCGATCGATATCATTCAACAACATCGCTTCTCCTCAAACCTTTATGCCCATTGCGAGCGAAGCGAAGCAATCTCACCTAAAGAATTGCTTCGTCGTTATTTTAAATTTGATGGCTCCTCGCGATGACACCACTGAATCACTGCCCATGCACTTCTTTCAAAAACCCATCCAACGCCTCATTGAATTCGTGCGGTTTGCTCAAGAATGGAAAATGCCCGCACTGATGAAACCAGCTGAACTTGGCTTCCGGCATTTTGCTTTGCAAATAAACAAAAAAATCTCTTGAGCAAATATTGTCCTCGGTGCCGTTGATAAATTGCACTGGGATATCAATCTTATCTAAGGTGGCGCGCAAATCTTCCTTCTCCAAGACGTTGAGCATCTCAAGGAGTGCCTTTTTATCCGGCACATAATCAGCAGCACGAAACGTCTGGATCCATTTGAACCGACGGGTGGCCCGCTCTTCCTTCGTGAACAACGAACGAAAGAAGATATGAAGCATGTTCGGGTAACGGTTATCCAATTGCCAGGCCAATTGCCGGATGCGGGACACATCGAGCCCATAAGGATAATCCGCACTGCGGGCAAATTTGGGCTGCGATCCGACAAAGACCATATAGTAAAAACGTTCCGGATAAATGTCATAGGCCTTAAGTGCTACGAGCCCTCCTAAGGAGCTCCCCACAAACCCAAGCCGGTCCACTTTCAAATGGTCAAGGACCAGATGCAGATCTTTAGCCATATCTTCGGTCGTCACATTAACCCAGTTTGTTTTACCGTGACCAGGAAGATCAATGGAAATGACTTTGAAACGCTGCGAAAAATGTTTGATCTGCTGACGCCAAATCCGCATATTGACTCCCCAGCCGTGGATGAACAAAATTGCCGGTCCTTCGCCTTTGACATCGTAATGCCAATTCAAACCACTTGGGGTTTCGATAAAATGCATAATCGCCTTCCTATGATTTCCAGTTGTTGCAAAAGACCATCGATGTCCCTTCGGGTATGCGCCGCGGTCACTGTTAACCGAAGACGAGAGGTTCCTTGTGGCACCGTCGGGGGACGAATGGCGGAAACAAAAATCCCTTTTTCCAATAATTCTCGTGAGAACCGCACCGCCAGATCAGCATCCTTAACAACAATCGGAATGATCGGGCTCTCTGTGACTAAGGTATCAAAGCCCATCTCCTGCAATGCCGATAAAACATATCGCGTGTTGTCCCACAACTGCTTCCTTCGCTCTGGCTCAGACTCAATGATCTCGATTCCCTTCAAAGATGCCGCGGCAACACTCGGTGGCAAGCCCGTGGTATAAATCAAACTCCTGGCTTCGTTGATAAAAAAATCAACCAGGTCTTTCGACCCGCAAGCATAAGCACCAAAAGAACCCACGGCCTTTGAAAAGGTCCCCATCTGAATATCAATTTTTCCTTCCAGACCAAAATGTTCAACCGCCCCTTTTCCCTCTCGCCCGAAGACGCCTAAGCCATGGGCCTCGTCGACCATCGTCCAACAATCATATTTTTTAGCCAAGGCAACAATCTCGCTCAAAGGGGCCAAATCCCCGTCCATGCTAAAAACACTGTCGGTCACAATCAACTTTTTTCCACGCGCCGGGGCAGACTTCAGCATTTCCTCAAGCGCTGTTAAATCCCGGTGCGCGAACCGTCGCAACTTGGCCTGGCTTAACAAAATCCCGTCGACAATCGAGGCATGGTTCAACCGATCGGAAAATATCACGTCGTCGCGGCCAAACAAGCTGGAAAGGATCCCGACATTGGCCATATACCCGCTGCTAAAGCTGATGGCACTTTCTGTTCCCTTAAACCTGGCCAATTTCTCTTCGAGCTGATGATGGGCCGCCATATTCCCGCAAACCAAACGCGAGGCACCGGCACCAAACCCCTGGGTCTTCATGCCAGCAACAGCGGCCTGCCGCAAACGGACATCGGCGGCTAATCCTAAATAATCGTTTGAACAAAAATTTAAGACCTTCCTGCCTTCAAGCACAATCTCCCGACCCTGCGGCCCTTCAACCAAACGCATCCGGCGACGATGGCCGTTCTGTTCAAGATCAAGCAAACTCTTTTGTAAAAATGAATTTTTTTGGTCCATAGCAAATTGTTTCAAGAAAGCAAATGCTGAACATCGCCGGAAATGTTCTTAATTGTCCGTCCATCATCGCAGCGGATAAGCAGACCACCATCGGTGGATAAATCAACCGCCAATCCTTCAACCGTCTCCTTCAAATGACGCAAACGAACCCGCTGTCCCAGTGTTGAAGAATATTTTTTCCACTTCAGCATCGCCGACTCAAATCCATTTTTTTTAAAATCAGCGTACCAAAAATCCAATGACCGTAAGATGGCTTGCAGCAACTTTATCCTGGAATGCGCTTGCCTGGTCTCAATTTTCAATGACGTTGCCTCTGGCGGGAGAGGCGAACGAGAAGTGTTCACATTCAAGCCGACCCCGACCACCAAAAATTTGATGCGATCGGTATCAGCGTTCATTTCCGTCAGAATCCCGGCCAATTTTTTATGATTTAAAAGGATGTCATTCGGCCACTTGATCTTTGGATCAAGACCGGTTTCCTTTTGCAAGGCCTCACATAACGCCACCGCGCAAAGCAAGGTGATCCGCGCAACTTCCGACGGTGCTGACTCCGGACGTAAAAGAAGGGAAAAATAAATCCCCTTCCCTTTCGGTGACACCCAATCGCGCCCCAAGCGTCCACGGCCTTTGGATTGGGTTTCCGCGCAGACCACTGTTCCCTCTCGCGCTCCTTGGAGTCCTAATTGAAAAGCCTCGTCCATGGTTGAGGACACGGATTCCAAATGAATGAATTTTTTCCCAACCAACTGCGTTTCCAACTGATACCCGACTTCAAAAGACAAAAGTTTGTCGGGAACAGCGAACAACCGATATCCTTCGTGGGGCACTGCTTCAATTTTGTAACCGTCAGCCCGCAGCTCTTGCATATGTTTCCAAAGTCCGGCCCGGCTCATCTTCAACAGACGACTTAAGTCTTCCCCTGAGACATAATTCTTTCTTTCCTTTAACAAAGCCAATATCTGATTTTGGGTCTGACCATTAGCCATGCGTTCGCAACCTTTCGATGATCAATGGTAGCTCTTCGAGAAGTCGATCAATATGTTCCGTCGTGGTCCAGCGGCCTAACGTGATCCGCAGCGATCCCAAGGCCAGATCGTTCGACAGGCCGATGGCCTTCAATATCCGGGACGGTTTGATCGCGCCAGACGTGCAGGCCGATCCCATTGAAGCTGCAATGCCTTTCCTGTCCAAGGCCATCAACAGTGCTTCGCCTTTAACCCCGGCAAACGAAAAATGAGCGTTGTTGGAAAGACGTTCCCGATGATGCCCGTTGACCTTAACCTCTTTGATTCTTTGTGGAACTTCTGCCAATAACCGGTCCCGTAGCTGTGCCTGCTGTTTTGCTTCTTTTGCCATATTCTGCTCACACAACTCAATTGCTTTGGCCAATCCAACGACACCGGCAACATTCTGGGTCGAGGCGCGCCAACCGCGTTCCTGGTCACCGCCCAGCAAATGCCGGGCCAACGGAGTTCCTCGACGAGCATAAAGCGCCCCGACCCCTTTGGGTCCATAAAATTTATGGGCGGCCAAAGATAAAAAATCCGCGTTCAACTCATCGACATCAACCGGGAAATGCCCTACGGTCTGCACTGCGTCGACAAGAAATGGAATACGATTGGCTTGAGCGATAGCACCGATCTGCGAGATCGGCTGAATGCTGCCGATTTCGTTATTGGCATGAATGACCGCCATCAAAATCGTCTGCGGCTTAACAGCTGCCTTGAGCGCCTTAAGATCAACAACCCCATTCTCATCAACATCAATCTCACTGACCTCGTAACCTTGGCTCTTTAAAAATTCAACCGGCTCAAACACCGAATGATGTTCAATCTTAGAAATGATGATATGGTTGCCTTTCTTCCGCTGGGCACGGGCCGCGCCAAAAACAGCCTGGTTATTGGATTCTGTCGCTCCAGAGGTGAAGATGATTTCATCCCTTTGGCTGCCTAAAAATCTGGCCAAGATTTCTCGGCTATCTTCAAGCGCCTTTCTGGCTGTCCGGCCGGATTCGTGCGGACTGGAAGCATTGCCGAACCGCTCGAAAAAATACGGTTCCAGGGCCTTCACGACCAAGGGATCACAAGGTGTTGTTGCCGCATAATCAAAGTAAATTTGATCCAAAACGCCATCTCCTCTTAGATAAAATAACCCTTTCATGTTAACTTGGCGATAATGTAATGTCAACCATCTTAAACAATCCGGTTTACAAACAATCCGGACCTTTACCGACCTGATATCCACACCTCAAAGTCTTTTCCAGTCAATAGATGAGCCTGAATAAAGAGAGTTTTAATTTGATTGAAAGATTTGAGCAAAAAGATCCTTTCTTTGGGTTTGAACAATTTGAGCCATTTGATTATCCGTGTGA
>JAHFFT010000027.1 GCA_023247795.1 Candidatus Omnitrophota bacterium | reverse complement strand
CTTTGCCCGCAATTTGCTTCTTCGTTTTTCCGGAAAAAGGAGGTATCAGAAAGAGGAAGCCATTGCTTGGTTGGCTCGCCTGCTTTTTGCTCCGGAAACAACGCGCGCCGATAAAATATTTTTGATCAATCATGAGGACATTGCCGCCGCGATTGGGTTGGAGCCGGAAAAACATCGTCGCTACAGCTTCGATCAGTTGGCCCCGGGATACGCTAAAATTGCTGAGCTGGCGACGTCGGCAGGGAAGATGGACGCAAAGGCGCGCAGCGAGGTTGAACAAGAGGTCATCCGTGTCAACGCGAATCTCAAAGAGTACAGTGAATTGTCAAGGAGTTTAGTATTTGCGTTTCCTCATCCGGATTTTTCAGTGTCTGATCGGGAGTTGCGTGAGCAGCTCAATTTGCCTTCAAATACAAACGAATTCAGTTTTTTGGATATGGCCTCGCGAGCGGAGCTCATTTATCAGCTCAGTCAGGCGCTGGTGAACAAAAAATCAGAAGAGCTGTCGGGTCCGGAACAGCAGTTGATCCAGCTCATGAAAAATCTTTACCAATGGTCGCTTGTTTATCAAAATTTGCCGATGACCATGATACCTTCTTATTCTCAATCGGATCCGGGATGGTTGAGTCCTTGGGACGCGATTTCGCGCAATTTTCAAATTAAGGAATGCCGAGCTGAAATTAGTGATTTGCGCGATTTGCTTGTTGCGTACTGGAATGGGGAGCAGTTGAAATTTGATCTGGCTGCCAGGCAGTTTGAAGAAAGTCTTAAAGTGCGGGTCAGCAAAAATGAGCTGCGGTCTTTTCACAAATTGGGATTGGAGATTGCTTACAACAATTCCCAGCTGCTTTTGTTTGCAAAGTTGTTTTACGGAATTGCTTTTTTATTGTTTTTGATTTCTTTGATCAGCGACAAGAAATTTTTGTATCAAACGAGTTTTTTTCTCGTGTCCACCGGGGCGGTATGCCATGTCATCTCGATTGCCATAAGGATCATCATTCTGGCTCGGCCGCCGGTTTCGACCCTCTATGAGACTTTTCTGTTCGTTGGGGCGGTCAGTGTGGCACTAAGCTTATTGATTGAAAGCAGGCAGCGTCAGTGGCTGGGGATCTTGGTCGGCAGTTTGAGCGGGTTTCTCTTTTTGACCATTGCTACTCTTTTCAGCGCCGACGGGGATACGATGAAAATGCTGGTCGCGGTATTGAATTCAAATTTTTGGTTAAGTACGCATGTTTTAAGCATCACTTCCGGCTATGCCGGGTGCACGCTGGCTGGGATTGTGGCGCACATTTATCTTTTGCAGCGCCTGGCTCACCCTAAGGATACTAAGGGTGCAAATTCCATTTATCAAATTTTGATGGGGATTCTGGGATTCGGTTTGACCATGACCTTTTTGGGCACAAATTTGGGTGGGATTTGGGCGGACCAATCTTGGGGCCGTTTCTGGGGATGGGACCCCAAAGAAAATGGTGCCTTGATGATTGTTTTATGGACGGCCATGATATTTCATGCCCGTATGGGAAAAATGATTGGTCCATTAGGTGTGGCGGCCTTGAGTGTCCTCGGGATGATCGTGGTCGTGTGGGCCTGGTTTGGTGTCAACCTTCTCAGTGTTGGTTTGCATTCGTATGGTTTTACATCAGGGACACTTTATGGGTTGATTGGCTACGTCATTTTGGAATTGTTTTTTTTGGTTTGGGCTGTGACGCTGTTGAAAAAGGAGTGAAGTGATATCATTGTTGTCATTGGGCGGAGCCAATAAATATTAACTAGCGACGAAGCAATCTTTGATGCAGGATAACTTCGCCCGTAATGACGCTGAATTTATTGTGAAAGAGGATCGCAATCATGTTTGAAGTTGGCTTTCCGGAAATATTGGTTATTTTTTTTGTGATCCTCCTGTTATTCGGCCCGCAGGCCTTGCCAGACATTGCACGGACACTAGGTCGGCTGGTAAGAAAATTTCACAAAGCCATGGATGATTTGAATCAACAATTGATCGAAGAAAAGAAAAAGGAATCAGGGGAAAAGTAAAAGCCATGGCGCAATCGATGATCACGGCAGCAGAAGCCGAACGAATGATTTTTGATCAAGTCCAGGAATTTCCGATGCATGAGGTCCTCTTAGAGCAGGCTTTTGGAGGGGTTTTACGCGAAGAAGTCTTGGCTGACCGCGATTACCCGCCTGCCGACCGGGCCACGATGGATGGGATCGCGATTTCCCATTCGGCCTGGAAGAAAGGCTTGCGGAAATTTTTGATTGAAGGGATGCAGCAGGCTGGAAAAGCACCTTTGGGTTTGAAGGATTTGCATTCCTGCTTTGAGATCACAACGGGAGCACTTTTACCAGACCTGTGCGACTGCGTCATTCCCGTCGAAGAGTTTGAGATAACGGAAGGGCAAGCGGTTTTAAAAAATTTTGATCAAGAAATCAAGCCGAGGCAGAATGTTCATGGCGCCGGCAATGATTATAAAAAAAATAAAGTTTTGCTCAAATCCGGTGTCGTTTTGAATCCCGTTCGGATTGCCATCGCGGCCGCGGTCGGACAGGCGAAAATCAAGGTTAGTCAGAAACCAAAAATTGCCGTCATCGGGACCGGTGATGAATTGGTTGAGATTGACCAAAAAGTCAAACCTTATCAGGCACGGCGTTCCAATGCCTACGCTGTTCAGGCGGCTTTGAATCGGCATGGTTATTTTCAGGTGGAGCGTTTTCATGTCCGTGATGACAAAACTCAACTGCGGCAGTCGTTGAAACGGTTGATCAAAGATTTTGATGTTCTCATTTTGAGCGGTGGTGTTTCCATGGGGAAGTTCGATTTTGTTCCGGAGATTTTGATAGAATTGAAGGTACGGGTTGTGTTTCATAAAGTCAAACAGCGTCCAGGAATGCCGTTTTGGTTTGGTTTGACTGAGCAACAAAAACCAGTATTTGCTTTACCTGGAAATCCGGTTTCAACCAAGGTCTGCACTTATCGGTATGTTTTACCGTATTTGTTGGTCGCCTCGGGTGTCAAACAACATGTTCAGGAGCAGGTGGCTTTGGCAGATGCTTATGAAAGTACCGGTGAATTGACTTGTTTTTTTCCGGTGCGTTTGGAATTTTCTCGTGATGTGGGAAGTGTTGCCAAATTTGTTTCTTATTCTGGGTCGGGAAATTACGCGGCCCTGGCCGACTCCGATGGATTTGTGGAACTGGGCCAAGGTCAAAATGTGTTTGAAAATGGCCAGCAAGTCAAATTTTATCGATGGTGAGCATGGAACGAAAAAACATTAAGGTTCAGTATTTCGCTTTGTTGCGCGAAGAGCGGGGGATGTCCGCGGAAACGGTGATCAGCGAAGCGCAAACCGTTAAGCAATTTTATGAGGAGTTGAAACGGCAACACCATTTTCGTTTAACGGTTGATGTGCTAAGGGTTGCCGTTAATGATGAATTCAAAGATTGGGACACGATCCTTAAAGACGGCGACCGCGTTGTTTTTATTCCGCCAGTAGCCGGAGGCTAAAGTCGGTTTTTGCCTTGATTGGAACTGGAATTGTTAGGATAATGATGATAAAGTAGTTTTTAGTCGAAACTCCTATGAAATTCATTACGATTGGCATCAACCATAAAACCGCTCCGATTGAAATCCGCGAAAAGTTTTTTTTGACGGAAATCGAACAGGACCTTCTATTGACCGAGTTGAAGTGCAATCCGGCGATCATCGAGGCCTTTGTCCTTTCAACTTGCAACCGCACGGAAATCCACGCCCATGTGCTGGATCAAGCCAATTATTTCCCCACCTTTTTGAAACTTTTGTCGGACATCAAAAAAGTCCCTTTTGAGCGTAAGATGAGCCAATTGTTTTATGTGCATACGGATTTGCAGGCGATTGATCATCTTTTCGCGGTCACGGCCGGACTCGATTCATTGGTGCTGGGGGAGAAGCAGATTTTGGGCCAGGTCAGAAAAGCGATGCTGAAAGCGCAAGAACGAGGGATGTTCAGCAAATATTTTAATATTTTGGTCAATCTGACTTTGCGTACGGGTAAAAAAGCCCGGCATGAAACGGATATCAGTTCCGGTGGGTCATCAGTCAGCTGGGCGGCGATCACCTTGGCCGAAAAATTGTTGGGAAGTTTGAAGGGCCGATCGATTCTGCTCATCGGTGCCGGTAAAATGGGAGAACTGACGGTGCAACAGCTTCATCAGAAGGAACTGAAAACGATTTATATCATGAACCGCACGCAGGAAATCGCGGAGGATTTCGCGAGGCGTTATGGTGGCCAGGCCGTTGGTTTCTGCGACATCAAAGAGGTTTTATCTTCGGTTGATTTATGCATTTGCTCTTCGGGGGCGCCCCATTACGTGATTGACAAAGGCATCATTGACAAGATTTATCCAATGCGGGAGGGTAGAAAATTGACGCTGCTGGATATTTCCATGCCGCGCAATGTGGACCCCGCTGTCAAAGAGTCACCGCTCGTTCATTTGTCCGACATCGATGATCTGCATGAGGTTTTAGGCGAGAGCCTGCGCAAAAGAGAGGCCGCGGTCAAACAAGTCAAAACGATCATTGAAAAGAACGTCAAAGCCTTTATCAAGAAAATTGACCAAAGTTTTCCGGAGGAAAAAGTTGTTTCAGAAACAGTGCCAATCGCTTAAATCCTTTTCGAAAAAAATAGCCCAGCGTCAACAGGTTCCAGATTTTTACCTCGATGCTCCAAATGTAAGCAGTGACTCCGAGGTCATGGTTGCTTTGCTGAACATGGGCGGACCGAAAACCAACAAGGATGTTAAAGCATTTTTGGAGCGGCTGTTTCAAGACGACTTGCTTATTCGTTTTCCTTTATCAAAAATTTTGCAGCCTATTTTTGCCTGGTTGATCGTGACCTTGCGCTGGAAAAAAACGGCTCAGCGATATCAAAAAATCGGGGGAGGAAGTCCGATTTATGCTGCCACGGAAAGACAGCGTAAAGCGCTCGACCAGGAATTGAAAGCGCGAGGACGAAATTTTTCGGTGGTCATTTCTTTCAACTACAGTGAGCCGCTGCCGGAACAAACGATTCAAGTAATCAAAGCCGCTGGTAAATCGGTTCTGCTGCCGATCAGTTTGTATCCGCACTATTCACGGGCGACGACCGAATCCAATCTACATCATTTGAAAAAAGCTGCCGACCAAATTTATCCAGAGCTCAAATTTTTAAAACCACCGTCTTATTATCTTCACGAAGGCTTCATCCAGTCCTATGTTGATCGGATCCGAGAAGAAATTGTGGTTGCGAAGGGGGAGAGCCTCGACGATTTTTACCTGCTCTTTTCAGCACATGGCCTGCCGCTCTATTTTTTGACCGAAGGGGATCTTTATCCTTTTCAAATTGCTCAATCGGTAGCGCTCATTCTCGATCGGATCAATCGCAAAGACCGCTGGCTGATTTCGTACCAAAGTTCAGTGGGGCCGATGCAATGGATGAAACCATCTACCGATGAGGTTTTACAGGCGATGGCAAAGAATGGAATCAAAAAGGTCCTTGTTGTTCCGGTCGCTTTTGTCAGCGACCACATTGAAAGTTTATGTGAAATTGATATGGAATACCGACAATTGGCAGAAGAGGCCGGCATCCACGACTTTCGGATGTCGAAAGCCCCGGAATGCCATCCTTTGTTTATCAAGGCCTTGGCAGATGCCGTGGAGCAATCACTGCCGCCCAAATTCACAGCGACGGAGAGTTTTGTTGAAGGTCGCGCTAGTTTATCTAAGAAGGAGGAATTGAAACATGTTCAGTAGCATGATCGCGATCGGTTTTGGATTGTTTTTGCTTACAGGTGCCTACTTTGGTTCTAAAGCGGGTAGCAAAATTTCACTGTGGATGGGGTTGGTTTCAGGATTTTTAGTTTTTGTTGCGGCCGGGATCAGTCAGAGTCAGTATCAAACAGGGTGGATGATTTTGAAAGGCGTGTCGGTGCTGCTTAGTTGCGTTTTTTTAGCGCGATTGTTAAAAACCAAAAAATTCATGCCATCGGGAATGTTGCTAGCCATAACCGTCTTATTTTTTATTTTCAGCCTTTCCCGTTGATGGATTTATGAGTGAACCCAAAATCTCGTTAACACTTGGTCTTAATTTAGCGGTGGGGATGGCTTTGTGCACTTGGGTTGGGCATTGGGTTGATAGCAGATGGAAAACAAGTTATGTTTTTACAATTTTGGGTGCTTGTTTGGGATTGGTTTATATGTTTTATGAATTATGGAAGATCGCTCGACGGTCATGAGGCATAAGGGAGAGGGTTGATGACGGGTCCAGAAAAGGCCTTTGATTTGCAAGAATATATCATGCATCACGTCGCGAACTCAGACAAGTGGTCGCTGCCTTTTCTTTCTCCGATCTCATTGCCAGAGTGGTTGACCCTGCATGGCTTGATGATGCTTTTGTGCGGTGGTCTTTTGATCGTTCTGTTCTGTTTTGTATATCGTAAGGACCGCATGGTTCCAACCGGGATGACCAATGTTTTAGAAGCCCTGATCATTTTTATTCGTGAAAACATTGCCGATTCTTGTCTCGGTAAAGAAGAAGGGCGCAAGATGATGCCGCTTTTGTGCACATTTTTCTTTTTTATCTTGGGGATGAATCTGATGGGGTTAATTCCCATTTTCGCCTCTGCCACCGCCAATGTCAATGTGACCGGGGCATTGGCCTTCATCACCCTTAGTTTTATGATCGGAGGATCGATTTATAAAAATGGCATCAAAGGCTTTTTTTCGGCCCTCATTCCTTCTGGGATACCACTTCCGATCCTTTTTATGATTGTTCCTCTCGAAATCATTGGTTTGTTCGTCAAGGCCTTTGCCTTGACGCTGCGGCTTTTTGCCAACATGCTGGCTGGGCACATCGTTATTCTCACTCTAGTGGGATTGGTGGTTTTGATTGGTTATGTGGCACTGCCATCGATTATCTTGGCGGTCATGATCATGTTGTTGGAAATCCTGGTGGCCTTTTTGCAGGCGTTCATTTTTACCTTGCTCTCGGCGTTATTCATCGGACACTTGGCGAATCCGGAACATTAGATTCCCGCGTTTCCATAGGCGGAGAATTCCCGCTGAAATAAAATTATTCGGGCAAATTTCTTTACAGATACAAAAACGATTTGTATAATAACGCAGCATTAAACAAAAGACGTAAATTTTCACATAAAATAAGGAGATGAACATGGAACATGGTATTTTGACCGTCGCGCTTGGTGCTGGTCTGGTCACCATTGGCGCGGGTTTAGGGATTGGTCGAATCGGCGCCGCTGCCCTTGAAGGCATGGCCCGCCAACCGGAAATGGCCAACCGGCTTTTGATAAATATGATCATTGCCGCGGCCCTTATTGAAGGGATCGCCCTTTTTGCCATGGTGATTTGCTTCTTAGCCCTCAAATAAAAAAATTGAAATGAACGATTCTCACGACGTCAGCATGACCCAGCAAGAGGTGTCGCACGGACAGACTTCTTTGTTTTCACCGGAATTCAACCTTATTTTTTTGACTTGGGTCACGTTTTTCATTTTGTTGGCGGTCCTTTACAAGTTCGCTTGGCGGCCGATCTTGGCGTTATTGGATCAGCGTGAAGAAAATATCCGCCGGTCCGTCGAAGAAGCGGAAAAAACGCGGCAAGAATTTTTAAAGATTGAAGAGACCCGCAAACGAATTCTCATCGAGGCAGAAAATAAGGCCAAAGAGATCGTTTTGCAGTCACGCAAGTCCGCCATCAATGCGGCGAAGATCATTGACGATAATGCTAAAGAAGAAGCCCAACTCTTGATCGAAACCGCGCGGACCGAAATCAAGGCCGAGTCTGATCGGGCGCAATCGATTTTGCGTCGGCAAAGTGCTGAGTTGGCAGTGGCCTTTTCACAGAAATTGCTCAAGAAAGAGCTCGATCAAAAACGCCAGAGCGAACTGTTGAGTGAATTGATAAAGGAAGTTTGAACCAATGAATGTGAAAGTCATTAGTCAACGTTACGCCCAAGCACTTTTGCAGGTGAGTCTTGAGAAAAAAAATGTTGATGGGGTTTATCAGGATTTGCAATCTCTTCAAGAATTGCTTAAAAGTTCGCAAGAGCTTCGGGAATTTTGGTTTTATCCAAAGGTCCCAAGAAAAATAAGAGAAGCGGTTTTCCAAAAATTATTTGCGGCGCGGTTTGAGCCGTTGACGCTGACCTTTTTTGGGTTTTTGATACAGAAGGACCGCCTTCAAGTGATTGAGCAAATCATTGCGGATTTTGAAGTCATGGTTAGGGAAGAGCGTGGGATCTTGGCGGTTCAAGCGAAGAGTTCAGTTCGGTTTACGGAGGACCAGGAAAAAGCGCTTAAACTTCGTTTGCGGGAAAAATTTAAAAAAGAGATCCAATTGGAAGTGGCTGTTGATCCCGATCTGATCGGCGGTTTTAAACTGCAAATCAAAGATCAAATTTTCGATACCAGTTTGGCGTTTCAGTTACAGAATTTTAAAAATCAACTATTAACGGTGATTTGATATGACAAAACCGCTCAAAGCAGAAGAAGTTTCGCAAATTTTAAAGCAACAGTTGAAAGAATTTGAATTTAAGACCGGGGACTATGAAATCGGAAGGGTGATTTCCGTTGGCGATGGTATCACCCGCGTTTATGGATTGTCTGGCGTCATGGCCGGCGAGTTGGTGGAATTTTCGCAAACCAAGGAAAATTTGAAGGGCATGGTCCTTAATCTCGAAGAAGACAACGTCGGGATCGCGATTTTTGGTGAGGACACCCAGATCCGTGAAGGTGACGAAGTCCGACGCACTAAGACGATTGCCTCAGTTCCGGTTGGCGACGAATTGATGGGCCGTATTGTGAATGCCTTGGGCGAGGCCATCGATGGCAATGCCCCGATTCACGCTAAAGAAACCCGGAAGATCGATGTCAAAGCCCCAGGTATCATCAGCCGTAGAAATGTTCACGAACCTTTGCAAACCGGGATCAAAGTCATTGATGCCTTGACACCCATTGGCCGTGGCCAACGCGAGTTGATCATCGGTGACCGTAAGACTGGAAAAACATCTTTGGCGATTGACACGATCATCAATCAGCGCGGGGAAGGGGTCCATTGTTTTTACGTCGCGATCGGACAAAAACGTTCCACTGTCGCCCAGATTTATGAAACATTGAAAAAGTTTGGGGCCATGAGCTATACCACGATTGTCGCGGCTACTGCCTCTGATCCAGCTCCTTTGCAATTCATCGCACCCTATTCAGCAACGGCCATGGGCGAATATTATCGCGACAGCGGCCGCCACGCCCTCATCATCTACGATGATTTGACCAAACAGGCCCAGGCTTATCGGCAGCTTTCCCTATTATTGCGCCGTCCACCTGGCCGTGAGGCTTATCCAGGGGACATTTTTTATCTGCACAGCCGTTTGTTGGAACGCGCGGCAAAGATGAGCAAGGAAAAAGGCGGTGGGAGTTTGACCGCGTTACCGATCGTTGAAACGCAGGGTGGGGACGTCACAGCGTATATCCCGACCAATGTCATTTCCATTACCGATGGGCAGATTTATTTGGAAACCGATTTATTTTATTCTGGTCAGCGACCAGCGATCAACCCCGGGTTATCGGTTTCACGAGTTGGGGGTGATGCCCAGATCAAGGCCATGAAACAGACGGCTGGAACACTTCGTTTGGATTTAGCGCAGTATCGGGAACTGGCCGCGTTTTCGCAGTTCGCTTCTGATCTCGATGAGGCTTCGCGCAAACAATTGGAGCGCGGGAAACGGCTGATGCAATTGATCAAACAAGGAGTGCGTGAGCCGTTGGCGGTTGTTAAACAGATCGTGATCATCTACGCGGGCGTTAACGGTTTTCTCGACGATGTTCCGGCCGAGCAGGTAAAAAATTTTGAGCGCCGGATTTTTGACGCCCTGGATGCCGAATATGTTGATTTTGTTAAGACGTTCAATGAACAAAAAGTCTTCAATGAGGAATTGAAAAAACAATTGAATCAATTGTTGGAAGATTTTAAGAAAAAGCAGCACGGGAATTATGCCGACCATTAAAGAATTCAATGACAAGTTGAGCCGTTTGCGCAACACGCAGAAAATGACAGCCACCATGAAGCTGGTGGCGATGAGTAAACTGTATAAAGCTCAGGAAGCGCAGCGCAATGCCAAACGGTATGCCAGTCATCTGACCGATCTCATTCACCGGTTGGCTGCCTCGGTTGAGTCATCAGTTCATCCTCTTCTGGAGACGCGCAAAGAAGTCAAAAAGGCCTTGATCCTGGTTTTTGCGTCGGACAAAGGGCTCTGCGGCGGTTACAACAATATTTTGCTCAGAGGCGTTGATCAATGGATCAAACAAAATAAGGAAAAGTATGCCGCCATTGATATCAGTTGCTGCGGCAAACGCGCCTTCATGCATTTTAAAAGAAAGGCGCAGGTCCAGAAATATTACGAAGGGTCAACTCGGGAGCCGAATTTTCAAACCGCGGCACAGATTGCGGAAGATTTGAGTGGGCACTTTTTATCAAAAAAATACGATGAGATTTATGTCAGCTACAACAATTTCCATAGCCCTTTATCACAGACGCCGATGTTTACTAAAGTGTTACCGATTGAAGCAAGCGAAGTGCTGGCAGGGGGAGAGAAAATTTCCGGAGATTATTTATTCGAACCGGAAAAAGAGAAGCTGTTCGCATTCCTCATCCCGAAGTATTTATATTTTCGAATCTATTTCGCTTTTTTGGAAAATGCCGCCGGTGAACATGGGGCGCGGATGACGGCCATGGACAACGCGACCAAAAACGCGGATGACATGATTGACAGTTATACTTTGCTGCGCAACCGGGCACGGCAGTCAGAAATCACAACCGAATTGATTGAAATCATTTCTGGCGCTGAGGCGTTGAAGTAATAAGGTTTGTTAGTCGCAAGTCCCATGTTTCCAGTAAGGAGTCAGGGCACATTAGAAATTGAGGTTTTGCGGATTTTGTAACTTGTAACTTTAAAGGATAAAAAAATGGCAACGAAAAATCTAGACCGAGTCAATGGCAAAATTGTTCAGGTTTTGGGAGCGGTCGTGGATGTGAAGTTTCCGGAGGGGGAGTTGCCCGCGATCAAGGTCGCTTTAAAAACGACAAATGCTTCGATCAATGAGCGGGAGTGGAACCTGACACTCGAAGTTGCTCAGCATTTGGGCGAGAACACGGTACGCACCATTGCCATGGATAGCACCGACGGGTTGACCCGCGGGATGGCGGTTATCAATACTCAGGAACAAATTTGTATGCCGGTTGGCGAACAGACCTTGGGCCGGGTCTTGAATCTTTTGGGCGAACCGATTGATGAGGCCGGTGAATTGAAGGCAGTGCATAAACTGCCTATCCATCGAGCAGCCCCGCGTTTTGATGAACAGGAAACCTCGGATAAAGTTTTGGTGACTGGAATCAAAGTCATTGACCTGCTGGCACCATATCGCAAGGGCGGGAAAATTGGACTTTTCGGCGGGGCTGGTGTGGGCAAGACCGTACTCATTCAGGAGCTCATTCACAATATTGCTAAAGAGCACGGCGGCTATTCGGTGTTTGCCGGTGTTGGAGAACGGACTAGAGAAGGAACGGCCCTTTATCATGAAATGAAAGAGGCCGGCGTTTTGGATAAAACCGCGTTGATTTATGGACAGATGAATGAACCCCCCGGTGCTCGTGCCAGGGTTGCTCTTTCGGCGTTAACCGTTGCTGAATATTTTCGTGATGAGATGCGTCAGGATGTCTTGCTTTTCATCGATAACATTTTTCGTTTTACGCAGGCGGGTTCGGAAGTTTCCGCCCTTTTAGGACGGATCCCTTCCGCGGTCGGGTATCAGCCGACCCTCGGCACGGACATGGGGGAACTTCAGGAACGGATCACATCGACAAAATCAGGGTCAATCACCTCAATCCAAGCGATTTACGTTCCGGCCGACGATTACACGGATCCAGCACCGGCAACCACGTTCGCGCATTTGGATGCTACGACCGAGTTGTCACGGCCGATCGCCGAGTTAGGGATTTATCCGGCGGTCGATCCGTTGGCGTCAAGTTCGACGATTTTGAATCCGGAAGCCGTCGGGGAAGAGCACTATCGCGTGGCCCGCGGGGTGCAGGAGATTTTGCAACGGTATAAGGAATTGCAAGACATCATCGCGATCCTCGGGATGGACGAGTTGTCGGAACAGGACATGCTGACGGTGAAACGGGCCCGAAAAATTCAAAAGTTCCTTTCGCAGCCATTTCATGTTGCTGAACAGTTCACCGGTCTTAAGGGCAAGTATTTGCCCATTGAAGACACCATCCGATCGTTCGCGGAAATCCTAGATGGCAAACACGACAGCGTCCCAGAACAAGCCTTTTATCTGGTGGGCGACATCGATGATGCCTTGCAAAAGGCCAAACAATACCAATGATTCAAATTCTGACCCATAGGGTCAGAATTTGGAGTCGCAAGTCTCAGGTCGCAGGTCCCAAGTAAAATAGCCCAGTTCGAAATTGCATTTGACTTGTAACTTGTAACTTGAGACTTGCGACCTGAAACAGAATAACTTAGGTACTTGTTATGAAAACTTTTTCCTTAACGATAATCTCCCCCAAGGGCAGTGCTTTCAACGAAGCGGTTATCTCCGTCAGCGCTCCGGGAACCGAAGGCCGTTTTGGTGTTCTTGCTGAGCATATCCCGATGGTGGCAACGCTTAAGGCGGGTGTTCTCAAAGTTTGCACCGCTGCTCAGGCGGAAAAATTTTTCGCATTGGATTCCGGTGTTTTAGAAGTGCAGAAGTCACGAGAAGTTTTGGTATTGTTGGATAATGTGTGGGTCTCTCCCGACGAGCAATCGGCACAGAGCAAAGCAAGAGAGTTTCAGGCCGCTAGAAATTAGTTTTTCATATGTCAGACCAATCTTCAGCCGCAGAAAATCATGAGCAAGAACCACGTTCGTTCCTAGGCGTTATTGTTCATTCCTTTTTTATCATTCCTTTTCTCATCGTTGTTTTTTGTTTGCTCTTATTTACCGCCATCCATCTTTTGACCTCGGAAAATCAAACCGCTTATGATTATTTGGAAAATGTCAAGGTGGGCGGTTTATCCAAACGTTGGCAGGCGGCTTTTGAATTGTCCAAACTTTTAGCTCATCCCAAACAGGTCCCGCATGAGCAGCGTTTTGTCAATGAAATGCTCACCGCTTTTAAACAGTCGGAACACGACGATCCGCGGGTCCGACAATATTTGGCTTTGGCCATGGGGCGGATGGGGAGCCCAGAATTTTTTGAGGCTTTGAGTGCCAACATCAAATCCGAAAAGGAAGAAAATTTATACGCGATCATTTACGCCTTAGGTATGCTCAAAGACAAAAGGGCGATCGCGGCGTTAGAACCGTTTCTCAAACATGAGCAAGCCCGGATTCGCTCTTGTACGGTTGTGGCCTTAGGCAGCATTGGCACGGATCCCGTGAAAGAATTGTTAAAAAGGAGTTTGACGGACTCTGAACCAAATGTACAATGGGGTTCAGCTATTTCATTAGCGCAGTTAGGTGATAATTCTGGAAGAGATGTTCTTGCCCAGTTATTAGACCGTGATTATTTAGCCAAATTTTCCGAAGTTGATCCACTGGAATTGAATCAATTGATGATCGCGGCGATTGAAGCGATTCAGCATGTTCAAGATCAGGATTTGCAAAGACGCGTACAAGAGTTGGGCGTCTCTGATCCTAATATGAAAGTTCGTGCCGCTGCCTTGGAAAGTGTAAAAAGATGAACGAAGAAGCTCGTCCATTGGTCCCCTCAGAACCCGAAAAATCCAAAGATTTACTAAGTGAAAAGTTGCCTTTACCGACGGTGGAAACCAATCTTCCCGAAGTCAAAGGAGCCACTGGGACCACCCCAGAAAAAAAAGCAGTGACTGGTGTTGATATTGCTCAAGTACCCATCACACGTGTTATAAGCGATGAGCAAAAGCCCATCATCAAGCCGGCTCTCGTTGATGAAGGCATGGATCGTCGCACGTTTATCAAGTGGTCAACCGTTGGCTGGGCAGCGTTTGCCGCGATCGTTGGTGGCTATGGAACGATGCTGCTCCGCTTTTTTTTCCCCAATGTCCTTTTTGAGCCAAAACAATCTTTTCGAGCTGGATTCCCCAGCGAATATCAAATCGGTGAAGTTTCCACCCGATGGAAGGACCGTCATGGGGTGTGGATTGTGCGGGATACGGAAAAGATTTACGCGTTATCAACCGTTTGCACTCATCTGGGCTGCACGCCCAATTGGTTGGAAAATGAAGCTAAATTCAAATGTCCCTGCCATGGCAGTGGGTTTTATAAATCAGGGATCAATTTTGAAGGGCCGGCCCCGCGGCCATTAGAACGATTTAAAATCGGCTTGACGGACGACGGAGAGATCCTTGTCGATAAAACCGCAAAATTTCAGCAGGAAAAAGGGCAATGGAGTGATCCGGATTCATTTTTACTGGCTTGAAGAACGAGGTCTAAAATATGGCAGATGAAAAATCCAAAAAATCTTTAAAAGAACATTTTCAAGATTTCACGGAATCGCAGTTTGTTAAGTCGATCTTCCGTAGCGGTGTTCCGAAAACCCGTCGGCAACGGATGATGGTTGTTCTCAACAGTGTCTTTTTGCATCTTCATCCAGCTCGTCTGCCCAAACACGCGGTCAAGGTCAAATACACCTGGTGCATGGGAGGGCTGTCCTTTTTCGTATTTTTGGTTTTGACTGTGACCGGAATTTTATTGATGTTTTATTATCGCCCCACCGTGGAATACGCCTATGGCGATATCATTGATTTGAAAGAACAAGTTCCCTTGGGGATCATGCGTGAGATCCACCGTTGGGGAGCTCATTTGATGGTGATTACGGTCTGGCTGCATATGTTTCGTGTTTTTATGACCGGATCGTACAAACCTCCTCGGGAATTCAACTGGACCGTGGGTGTGGTTTTGTTGGTCTTAACGATGCTATTGAGTTTTACCGGATATTTGCTGCCCTGGGACCAGTTGGCAATTTGGGCCATTACGGTGGGGTCGAATATGGCTGGGGCAACCCCATTTTTGGGGACCAATGGTCCGGGTGCTGCTTTGCTTGCCATAGGTGATGTGAATTTTGTTCATAGCGCCAGTGACGCCCGATTCGCGCTTTTAGGCGGGCGTTTTGTTGGGGAGGCAACGTTGCTGCGATTTTACGTTCTGCATTGCATCGGGCTTCCTTTCATCATCATGATTTTTATGATCGTCCATTTTTGGCGAGTTCGTAAAGACGGAGGCATTTCCGGTCCAACTTAATTTTGGGGAAAGCAAGCCATGCAAACCTTAAAACACTTCATCAATGTGGTGTCCTCACCGAAGATCATGTTTACGGCGATCATCGCGGTGTTTTTTATCATTTTTCCTCCATCCGAAGGATTATGGAAGGTCAATAAATGGCTGAAAATCGATCGGCTGTGGACCAAGCGCGGTGGGATTTTAATTTTTTCTTCGCTATTGATCTTTTTCCTTTTTGGGGTCTCTGACCATAATTTCCAAAAGATTGTCGGCAAGCCGGACAACGTGCCGATCGTCGGTCTGCTTTTTTTAACGGTCTTCTTTTTATGGTTCAGTCTGAAGCAAGCCCGGCAAAATGACCTGCGCATCGCGCAAGGACTAAAACCCCATGAGGCGGATGATGCCAAAGAAAAAGTTTTGGTCTGGCCGGACTTGGTTTATATCGAATTCATTTGTTTGATTTTTTGCGCCGCCTTACTGATCGCCTGGTCGATTTTTTTAAAGGCCCCGATTGAGGAGCCGGCTAACCCGACGGTGTCTCCCAATCCTTCCAAGGCCCCGTGGTATTTTTTAGGACTGCAGGAGATGTTGGTTTATTTTGATCCTTGGATTGCCGGAGTCCTTTTTCCGACGGTGATCATCGTTGGCATGATGTGCATTCCTTATCTCGATGACAATAAAAATGGAAACGGCTATTTTTCGTTTTATGAGCGCAAGACCGCGATCTCGATCTTTTTATTTTTTTGGCTGGTGCTGTGGGTGTTTTTGATCGTGACCGGGACCTTTTTGCGCGGCCCCAATTGGAATTTCTTTGGTCCGTTTGAATATTGGGACCCGCATAAACTCGAGGCCTTGACCAATGTCAATCTTTCTGAATTGGTTTATATGATCTTTTTAAAACGCAGCCTTCCTCATAACATCTTTTTGCGGGAGCTGTGGGGGTTCTTGTCGCTATTTTGCTACTTTGGTCTGTTGCCACTCATCTTGGCCAAGACCGCGTTGAAGGGTGTTTATCAAAAGTTGGGGAACCTGCGGTACAGTATTTTTATCATCTTGCTTTTAATGTCAGTTGGGCTGCCGTTAAAGATGTTTCTGCGCTGGACGTTTAATATCAAGTACATCGTTGCCATCCCCGAATTCTTTTTCAATATTTAATTGAGGTGATTTGTGCCTGAACCACAGGAACGTCATTACAACATCAATAAATTGAATCTTTTGTTTGCGGTGGCGAGCATCACCTTGCTGGGATGTCTGGTCTGGATGTTTCAGAATGATTTCGACCGCGAATGGAAAGGGTATCAGGCGCGCTTTCGGGATCTGGAGATCGAAAAGACCCGGGTCGCTTATGATCTAGAAACGCATCGCGTTGAGGCCCAAGCGGATTATCAGACGCTCGAGAGCGATCTCAAAACGGCGCAAATAAATTTTCAAGCGCAGTGTTCAAAATTCGATGACGTTAAAAAAGAAATCAGCGCTAAAGAAACTGAACATCAGATCTTGGACCAGCGTTACCGGGTGACCAAGGCCGAGCTGGACGCGGCAAAATTTGACTACGAAGATGCCATCGGTAAAGGGAAGAGCGATGTTTCGAAGGTACAAAAACATTACGAGCTTCTCCAGGGGCAGATCGGCGAACTTAAAAAATTTTTAGATGCCAATCAGGAAATCCTGACGGCAAAACAAGGCATTGTTGATGATTGCGCGAGTCAGTTGAAGGCGCTTGAACGCAAAGAGCATGAATTTTCGCGGCAGTCCGATGTCTTGCTTCGCAAACTCAAAAAAATTGATCCCAATGAAATGGATTTTACCAACCAAATCGGTGGTCTGGTCCGCGATTTGCCGGTCATTGATTTTGCGAACCCTAAGTACAAAATTGAACAGGTGGTTTTAAAAGATATCACCGAGGATGTCAATTACATGCAAGTCCCGCGCGTTGATCGCTGCACGACCTGCCATTTAGGGATAGCTAATCCGGAATATAAAGATGCTTCGCAGCCGTTTACCACACATCCCAATCTCGAACTTTTTTTGGCCAAAGATTCAGCGCATCCATTAGAAGAGTTTGGTTGCACGGTTTGTCACGGCGGGCGTGGGCGCGGGACGGATTTTGTTTCGGCAGTCCATACCCCGTCATCCGAGGAGCAAAAAAAGGAGTGGGAAGCGAAATATCACTGGCATGAAATCCATCATTGGGAACAACCGATGCTGGCGAAACCTTTTGTGCAGGCCGGATGCTTTAAGTGTCATTCTGATGCCTCGACGATCAAAGGCGCGGAAAAACTCAATCTGGGTTTGAAATTGATTGAAAAATCCGGTTGCTACGCCTGCCATCTGATTGACAAATACAAAGACTGGCCCAAACCAGGGCCGGACTTGACCCATCTTGCCGCGAAAACAACGAAACAATGGGCGTACCATTGGATCGAGGACCCGAAGTCTTTCCGTCACAATACCTGGATGCCGAGCTTTTTTAACCAATCCAACACCAGCGATGAGCATTCGAAAATCCGTGGGGAACAGGAAATCCACGCGATCGTCCAGTATCTGTTTTCGCAGAGCGAACCCTTCGCGTTAGATAAAATTCCTCAAGTGGGGAATCCCCCAAATCCCCTAGGTAATCCAGAAAAGGGAAAAGAAATTGTCAGTTCGGTCGGATGTTTTGCCTGTCATCAGATTGAGCCGCAGCCGAGTGATACTAAACGTGATCGTCAGTCGTTATTGCGCGAGCAGGGGCCGAATCTCATTGGACTTGGCAGCAAGACCAGCGTTGAATGGGTCTATCAATGGTTGAAAGACCCCAATCGTTATCACCCAGAAACGAAAATGCCCAATCTTCGTTTGAGTGATCAAGAAGCCGCTGACGCGGCCGCGTTTTTAGTTCAGGACAACAATTTAAGTTTCAATAAAAATCCTGTCCCGCCGGTCGATGAAAAAATTGTTGATGAGATCACCAAAGGGTTTTTGTCGAAAATCATGACGCAGTCACAGGTCAGCGCGAAACTTGCTCAAATGCCGCTTGAAGAAAAATTATCTTTTTCCGGACAAAAATTGATTGCTCAATATGGATGTTACTCGTGCCATAACATCAAGGGATTTGAAAATTATAAACCCATTGGTACCGAGTTGACTGAAGAAGGAAGCAAGGCCGCTGATCGTTTGGATTTCGGTTTCATTGATATTGAGCATAGTAAGCAGGAATGGTTTGCTCAGAAATTGAAAGACCCGCGCATTTTTGATCATAGCAAAATTAAGGCGCCAGACGAAAAATTACGGATGCCGAATTTCCAATTCAAAGACGAGGAGATTGAGGCGATCGTGACCGCTATCTTAGGTTTTGTGAAAGACAAACCAGCCTCCACGATATTGCCGCAACAAACACCTGAGCACCGTTATGTGATGGAAGGTGAGGCCATCATCCGTCAATTCAATTGCCAGGGTTGTCATATCATCGAGGGGGAGGGGGGAGCTATCCGCCCGGAAGTAGCGAAGTGGTTGCAGGATTATCAGGGTCGCAGCGAGACGGAAGCTAACGCGATGGTTGCCAGCTTTAGCCCGCCGAACCTTGCTGGTGAGGGAAAAAAGGTCCAGGCGCAGTGGTTGTTTGGGTTTTTACATCAACCGACAACCATCCGGCCATGGCTTAAAACGCGTATGCCGACGTATCATTTCAACGCCAATCATTTGAACGCGTTGGTCAAATATTTCAGTGCCCTTGATAAAGAAGAGTTTCCGTTCGCTGACCAGGTGGAACCTCAGGCTTCCGGTGAGGAATATGAGGAAGGGAAAAAATTGTTTTCGCAGGATTATTTTTCCTGCGGGTCCTGCCATATCATTGGAGAAAAAATGCCGAGTGGCACCCCAGAAAAATGGGCGCCAGATTTCGCATTAGCCTTCAAACGGCTCAAACCCGAATGGATCAAGCAGTGGATCAAGAACCCGCAAGCCCTTTCGCCGGGGACAAAGATGCCTACTTTTTTCGATCCCGAATCTTTTGATGCCGCCGGTCCGGAAGATGTTTTGAACGGAGATGAAAATTTGCAGATCAAGGCGTTGCGGGATTACATCTTAACGCTTTCTAATAACCAAAGCGCTCCAAAACCTGCGCCGGCACCAGCATCGGCGGCTCCTCAACCACCCGCGACTTCGCAATAAGTCAGACCCATACTTGATGATATCAACCATCACTTTTTTAACCAGCTTGGGATTTGCCGTGATTTATCCGTTGTGTTTCTGGTTGAGCGGCCGGGACCCACTGAAAAACAATTTTCATCATTTCCATTTGGGTCTTCCTTGTTTTGTCGGTGGGGTTGTGGTTATTTTCGGCTGGCTTGGGAATTTGTCCGTCGTAAGCAAATGGCTGCTAACGTTTTGGATTGTGAGTTTGATTGGAGTGAGTTGGTCCGCTTGGAAGCGCGATTCGGTCAACGTTTGGTTTGTGACTGTTACCGCTTTCATCGGAGTGTTGGCCTATCACACTGTGGTCAGCCAATGGGGCAGTGCAAAATGGACAGCGATTTTTTTAGGGGTCCTTTCCGGTGCAGTGCTTTCCGTGGCGATGTATGCCATGAATTTAGGGCATTGGTATTTGAACGTGCATGGACTTCCGCTGCGTCATTTGCGGCAGGCGGTTTATGCCTTTGGCGCGTTGTTGCTCAGTCGAATTTTTTGGGACGGGGCCGTACTTATTTTTGGTAAGACCCTTTATGAAGGCGAAGAGATCCCCCTTTATCGATTCCTCTGTACGACGGATGGCTTTTTCATATCACTGGGATTGTTTTTTGGGCTTTTATTGCCCTTCGTGACGCTTTTTTTTGTCTTAGAAACCATCCGCCTTAAAAATACGCAGTCAGCGACGGGGATCCTCTATGTTGTTTTGGCCGCCGTTTTTATCGGTGAAGTGAGTTTCAAATATTATCTTGTCCATTTCGGGATAGCTTTATAGATGTCGGGAAAAATCATCAGTTGGGATTGTACGGAATGCAAGCGGTATGTCCAAATTCCTGCCGCGGATCAGCAAGAATTGATTTGTCCTCATTGCCGAAAGTTGGCAGGGAAGACCAAACTGCTCAGTGAGATTTTTCAATCCTGTCCGCTTTGTCAGTGCCGGCAATTTTATCAGGAAAAGAACTTTCCACAACGGGTGGGTTGTTTGATCATGCTGGTTGGGATTGTCCTGGTGCCGTTCACTTACGGTTTGAGTCTTCCGGTCTTTGCCCTTATTGATTGGTTGATTTTTAGAAGAATACCTAATATGGCGGTCTGTTATCGCTGTGGCGCTGAGTTCCATGGGTTTGAAATCCCAGTGACATTTAAGTCTTTTTTGCACCCCATTGGCATGAAATATGATAAATATCGAAACCCTTCTTGACAAGGATCGGCTGCTATAGTAATCTGAAAATAGCTGTTAAACCTACTAAAAAATAGAGAGTGAGTCATGAAAAAATTTAATACATCTACGTGCAGTTTAATCATTTCCGTCATTTTGCTGGGTGTTCCAGCTTATGCCGCCACTATCAAAGGTGTTGTTAGTTACGAAGGTGAAGTACCTAACCTCAAACCGATTGATATGGGAGCCGATGCTATTTGTTTGAGTAAGCATGGATCCGCGGTGATGCCGCAAATTTTGGTTTTGGACGAAAATAAAAAAATGGCCAATGTCTTAGTGCAAATTGTTTCTGGTTTGCCGAAGCAGGAGTATCCGGTCCCTACCGAACCGGTTGTGCTGACGCAAGAAGGATGTCAGTATCATCCGCATGTCGTTGGTGTGCAGGTCGGACAAACCGTGAAGGTGCTTAATCCCGACGGGACATTGCACAATGTTCACGCGCTTTGCAAAGTCAATGCTGAGTTCAATCTGGCCATGCCCAAATTTCGCACGGAAATGACGAAAGTTTTTGATAAAGTCGAAACGATGTTTCCCATCAAATGCGATGTGCATCCATGGATGGCAGGGTGGGTCGCGGTCCTGGCGCATCCCTATTTCAATGTGAGTCAGACGAATGGGGCTTTTGAAATTGCCAATGTGCCTGCGGGAACTTATGAATTGGAAGCGTGGCATGAAAAATTAGGAACACAAAAGGCCTCGGTCACGGTCACGGCCGATGAAACCAAAGAAGTTAATTTTACGTTTTCTCGTCCATAGAAATCAAACCGCATTATGTCCGAATCCCATCACGAGCACGAATCATCATTCTGGAAAAAATACATCTTTTCGGTTGATCATAAAATCATTGGTCTGCAGTACGGGATCACCAGCCTGATTTTCTTGCTTTTCGGATTCACCATCATGATGCTGATGCGCTGGCAATTGGCGTATCCGGAACAGCCGCTTCCGGTCATTGGAAAAATATTTGGCGAGAATCGGATGCCGGGCGGCATCATGCTTCCGGAATTTTATAATCAACTAGGCGCTATGCATGGAACGATCATGGTCTTTTTAGGGGTCGTTCCTTTGGCGGTGGGTGCCTTTGGAAATTACATCGTACCCTTACAGATTGGTGCTCCTGACATGGCCTTTCCCAAACTCAACATGGCCAGTTATTGGAGTTTTTTCGTTGGTGGAGTGATCATGCTGGTCAGTTTTTTTGTGCCAGGTGGGGCAGCCAGTTCCGGATGGACGTCTTATCCACCGCTTTCCGATATTGCGACGGTGGGACAGACGATGTGGTTATTTGGCATGGCTTTTTTAATCACGTCATCATTGCTTGGTTCCGTGAATTTCATTGTCACCATTTTCCAGTTACGGGTCAAGGGGTTGACTTTTATGCGTTTGCCGTTTTTTGTTTGGGCGCAGTTGGTGACGTCATTTTTGCTGCTGCTGGCTTTTCCGCCGCTGGAAGCGGCTTCGGTTATGCAATTGATGGATCGTTTGGCCGGAACAAGTTTTTTTCTGCCGAGTGGTTTATTGATTTCCGGTCAGCCGCTTGCGAACAGCGGTGGAGGAAGTGTCCTTTTATGGCAGCATTTGTTTTGGTTTTTGGCCCACCCAGAGGTCTATGTCCTGATCTTACCGGCCATGGGCATTGTGACTGAGATCTTGGCGAACAACACCCGCAAACCCATTGGCGCTTATAAGTTGATGGTCTACGCGATCATCTTTTTAGGTTTTATGTCGTTCATTGTTTGGGCCCATCACATGTTTTTAACTGGAATGGGAACAGCGATCAGTTCATTTTTTCAGGCGACGACGATGATCATTTCCATTCCCTCGGTGGTCATCTTGGCTGCTTTTTTCTTGACGCTGTGGGGAGGCGCTATCCGTTTTACGATTCCCATGCTGTTTGCCTTGGCGTTCTTGCCGATGTTTGGGATCGGCGGATTGACCGGGTTACCGTTAGGACTGGCCGCTGCCGACATTCATTTGCATGACACCTATTATGTCATCGGTCATTTTCATTATATCGTTGCCCCGGGGACCATCTTCGCGCTTTTTGCCGGAATTTATTACTGGTTCCCAAAAGCAACGGGCCGCAAGATGAATACACTGCTCGGACATCTGCATTTCTGGCCGTCATTCGTTTGCATGAATCTTATTTTTATGCCGATGTTCATCCAAGGGCTGGCCGGCGTTTCGCGACGGCTTTACGACGGCGGTCTGACCTATGCCCATGCCCAGGGCGCTTTGCATTGGAATGTTTTCATTTCCATGGCCGTTTGGACTTTGGCACTTTCGCAGATCCCGTTCATCATCAATTTATTGGTGAGTATGAAATGTGGAGAAAAGGTCGGAGATAACCCGTGGGAGGCCACGACTTTGGAGTGGGCCACCCCAACACCACCGCCGCACGGCAATTTTACCCGAGAACTGTCTGTTTATCGCGGGCCGTATGAATACAGTGTTCCAGGAGCGAGCCGAGATTTTAGTCCGCAGTATGAAGAAAAACCGTAATTGTTGAGAAAGGTATTTGAGGAATGCAAGAAATTCCTTATACAGTAGCTGTAAGACAGGACACCGGGCTGTACAACGCCAAGATGGGGATTTGGCTGTTTTTAGCGTCGGAAGTCATGTTATTTGGCGGATTATTTTCCGCCTATGTTTTATTGAGGGTGGGGGCAGGCGAGCATTGGCCTTTGGGTGCGACCTATTTGAACGTCGCTATTGGAACTTTCAATACGTTTGTTTTGATGTCATCAAGTATCACCATGCTCATGGCCTGGGCCAGTCTTAAGATGAAGAATTTTGGTCATTTTAAGATGTATCAGGGCATAACCATAGCACTTGCTTTGCTATTTTTGTCGGTCAAGGGATATGAATACAGCATGAAATTTAAGCACCATCATTTCCCCAGTGATAACACATTTTTGGCGATTTATTTCACCTTGACCGGGATTCACGCGTTGCATATCATCGGCGGGGTCGTGGTCAATTCTTATCTTTGGGGTCCTGGCAGTAAAATGTGGCAGGCCGAGCCGGAACGTTTTACCAACCGGATCGAAGTCGCCGGGCTCTATTGGCATTTTGTTGATTTGGTGTGGATATTTTTATTTTCAGTTATGTATCTCTTATAAAGGAAAACATGATTGCTGATCAAAATAGCGCCCAAAAGGAAATTCGCAAATATTTACTCATTTTTGTCGTGCTGTTGTCTTTAACATTAATGAACGTTTTTGTCAGCCGTTTGCATCTCAACATCTCGTTGACGATCATCATTGTTTTGTCGGTCGCTGCGTTTGAGGCCTCGTTGGTGGCGTGCCAATTGATGCACCTGATTTCAGAAGAAAAATTGATTTATTCATTTCTGGTGTTGACCGTGATATTCTTTGTGTTTGCTTTGTTCATCCCGCTCTGGGGGATATTCAACCCAATTACTGGATCAACACATGTCCCTTAAACAATTTCATGTCATTTTTATTTTTTGTTCGATCACGTTATCTTTTGGACTCAGTGCTTGGGCCTATGTGGGATTGGAGGCAGGGACCAATCAGGGCTATGGTGTTTTAGCCGCGATTTCTTTTTTAATCGGTTTGGGGTTGAGTTGGTATTTGTTGCAAATTCGTAAAAAGATGCAGGTCCTTTAAAATGCTTCGATTTTCTTTGCTAGGATGCGCGGTTTGTTTTGGTGATCCGCAGTCTTTGATGACCAAGGGAATGAATATGGGGATTTTCGCGATGCTCTTGGTTTTAGCGAGTGTTTTGGGGGCCTTCGCGAAATTTTTTTTGAACGTCCGTAAACGCGCCTCAGAGGTTTAGGGTCATGGATTTTACGAAATTTTTTAATCTTCCATTGTTGGCTTCCGCGCATGGACAGGAAGTGGATATGGTCATTTATCTTGTCCATGCCTTGATGCTGTTTCTGTTTGTGGGCTGGGGGATCTTTTTTTTATATGTTTTATTTCGATTCAGCCGTCGTAGAAATCAAAAAGCCAATTATCACGGCTTACACAGTCATGCCTCGACCGTAGTTGAAGCAGCGGTCGTGATCTTTGAGGTTATCCTGTTGCTTGGATTTTCAATTCCTTTTTGGATTAAGCGTGTGGATGCCCTTCCGGAGCGCAAAGACACCTTGAAGTTAAGAGTGGTCGCTGAGCAGTTCGCCTGGAACATTCACTATCCTGGTCAAGACGGGATTTTTGGCAAGACCGACATCAAATTTTTTGATAAGCAGACCAACCCGTTAGGCATTGATCCCAATGACCCGAACGGAAAAGATGACATCACCACCATCAATCAGTTGCACTTGCCCATCGGCCGTCCGGCGTTGATTTACCTTTCCAGCAAAGACGTGATCCATAGTTTTTCATTGCCGGTCATGCGCGTCAAACAAGATGCGATTCCCGGGATGCGGATTCCGGTCTGGTTTATCCCGACCAAAACCGGCAATTTTGAAATTGCTTGCGCCCAGCTTTGTGGTTTGGGACATTATCACATGAAGGGTGATTTGATCATTCA
This sequence comes from Candidatus Omnitrophota bacterium, assembly GCA_023247795.1. GTDB lineage: Bacteria > Omnitrophota > Gorgyraeia > Zapsychrales > JANLHA01 > JAHFFS01. The sequence goes on along the minus strand of JAHFFT010000027.1, from coordinate 2,055 downwards.
AACTCCCGAAGACTTCAATGCTTGGTTGGAAAAGCAGGCCGCCGCTTCAAAAAAGGATGAATCTGCCGATAGCTTTTGGAATTAGTCAATGCGCTTATGTCCCGTCAATCTCCCAATGGTCAAGTTTTATTAAGGGTCCTCTCCAAGATCACTTGTTTTTCAACATTCTTCCTAATTTTTGCTGGTAGTATGGTGACCAGTACGGGTTCGGGGCTAGCCGTACCTGATTGGCCGTTATCATACGGGATGCTTTTTCCGCCGATGATCGGCGGAGTTTTGTATGAGCACGGGCATCGCATGGTCGCGGCAACGGTCGGAATTTTGATGTTTTTATTAACGTTGAGCCTTTTAAAATTTGAACGTCGTCGCTGGGTCCGCAATTTGGGGTTCGCGGCCATGGGGGCGGTCGTTCTGCAAGGAGTGTTGGGGGGGATAACAGTGCTCTTTTTTCTTCCGACATTCGTTTCGGTCGGGCACGCGGTATTAGCGCAAATATTTTTTATCTTAACAATCATTTTGGCTTATAGTGAGTCCAAGGAATTCGCAGGAAAGAATCTGGGACTGAATAAGCTGAAGAGTGAAGATTGGATTCGTTGGACGATGATCGCGGTTTTTGCGGTATATGTTCAGCTGATCGTCGGCGCGCTCATGCGGCACACCGGCTCTGGCCTCGCGATCCCGGATTTTCCCTTGATGGCTGGACGCTGGTGGCCGGAATTCAACGAAGATATGCTGCTGCGGATCAACCATTGGCGCTTTGATCATAACCTTGGCGTTGTCACGCTTGGGCAGGTGTTGATCCATTTTTTACATCGTTTGGGTGCCGTGGTCATTTTTCTGATTCTTCTCATCTTAAATAAAAAGGGTTTTGAAAGGTTTAAGAATGAATCAATGATTTTACGGACACTGGTTTTATTGGATATTCTTTTCATCTTGCAAATTTCTTTAGGGATATCGACGGTGTTGACATTGAAGGTCCCATTGATCGCAAGTCTGCATGTGCTTGTGGGAGCAGCGATCCTTGGTTGGTCAGTCTTATTGTTTTTACGGTCAGTTGTTTTCGCGTCGGTCGACACGCGGCGAATGTAAGAAAGGGAGAGGTGAAAAATTTTTAAGTCCTACTTAGAACTCACAAAGCCAAGAATCCTATCCTTGGTTTTAGTAACCACAACGTTGGGATACGTTTTAGGCGCTAGAGGGATCCACTCCATCGCTAAACTCATTTTTTTGCTGTTTGGTACCGCATTGGTCTGCGCAGGGGCCGCCGCCTTAAACCATTATTTGGAGCGTGATGTTGACGGTCTCATGTTGCGTACACGCAATCGACCGATCCCCAGCGGCAAAATTTTGCCGCTGCAGGCGCTTTTATTTGGGATCGTATTAGTTTTATCCGGAGTGCTTTTGCTTTGGTGGCAGATCAATCTCTTATGCGCGTTTTTAAGTCTCTTAACCGCGTTTCTGTATGCCTTGGTCTATACCCCCATGAAAAAGATGAGTTGGCTCAATACCAGCATCGGCGCCATCCCCGGGGCATTGCCACCGGTGGGGGGGTGGGTGGCGGCAACTGGTGAGATCTCATTGGGTGCTATCGTGCTTTTTTTGATCCTTTTCGCCTGGCAGCATCCGCATTTTTATTCCATTGCCTGGATGCTAAAAGAAGATTACCGACGGGCAGGTTTTAAGATGCTGCCGGTTGTTCATCCGGATGGAAAAAGCACCTGCTGGCAAATTGTTCTTTTTTCGTTTGTTTTGATCCCAATTTCGTTAAGTCTGACCTGGCTGGGAATTTCGGGACCACTTTACTTTTGGGGGGCCTTATTCCTTGGTGGGTATTTTTTATTTCAAGGCCTTTTATTATTTTTCAGCAAAAGCCTTGAAGATGCCCACGAGGTCCTGAAGACTTCGGTTTTTTACTTGCCAATTTTGTTAATCCTGCTTTGCGTTGACTTGAATTTTATCAAATGAGAAAAAAATTTTCCTCGTTAATAATCCTGGCCGTTTTTTTGTTTTTTAGCGCAAGTGCTTTGATGGTTTTGATCTATGTTAAGGACGGTA
>JAHFFT010000059.1:1973-10115 GCA_023247795.1 Candidatus Omnitrophota bacterium | reverse complement strand
TAAGTGATCGGCAAGTCAGAAGAATCGTCAAGCGAGTACGCAAGCAAGGAGAGCGCGGTGTGATTCATGAGTTACGAGGGAAAGTAGTTAAGGGGAATCGAAGACGAGATGACAGGACAAAGATAGTAGAGTTATACCGCAAGAATTACTGGGATTTTGGGCCGACGTTAGCGTCGGAGAAGCTCTTAGAGAGGGAAGGGATCAAGGTTAGCGATGAGACGTTGCGTCTATGGCTGATTGCCGAAGGTTTATGGCAGCATAAGAGGCAGAGGGCACCGAAAGAGCGCAGTCGCAGAGAGCGTAAAGATCATTTTGGTCAGATGGTGCAGATGGATGGCAGCCATCATGATTGGTTGGAGGGTCGAGGTTCCAAGCTAGTGTTGATGGGATTCATTGATGATGCGACAAATGAGTTTTATGGTAGGTTTTATGATTACGAAGGCACGATGCCTGCTATGGGAGGATTGAAGGGCTACATCAAGCGCTATGGTGTTCCAGTAAGTATATATTTGGATAAACACTCGACGTACCGGAATAATAAGAAGTATACGTATACCGATTGGCCTTTTAGGGATGAAAAAGAGTTAACGCAGTTTGGCCGGGCTTGCCAACAGTTGGGCATCGAATTGATTTTTGCACATTCACCTCAGGCCAAGGGACGAGTTGAGAGGGTGTTTAGAACCCTGCAAGACAGGCTGACTAAGGAATTGCGTTTATGCCAAGCTAAGAATTTGGAGGAAGCCAACCAGTTTCTTAATGCTTATCTGGCTGTCTTTAACAAGAAGTTTAAGGTGCAGGCAGCCAAGTCCGCAGATGTCCACCGATCTGTGGATAAACGGCTTAATATCGACGACATTTTATCTGTTCAAAGCCAAAGATTTTTACGCAACGACCGCACAATCATGTATGACAAGCAATGGTACCAGGTAACAGACAAGACCAGGGCCAAGTGGGTCACCGTGTTTGAGTATCTCAATGGAGATATTGTGGTCAGGTATGGTGCTCAAAGGTTGTCCTGTCATCGGATCGATGAGAAGCCAGCAAAACCCATACGCAAAGTTAAGTACAGATTTAGACCAACTATTTCCAAAAACAGTAGATGGAGATTATTTCGATTGCCAGGCAGTCGAACTTTTAAGAATTAGGACATTTTCTAATTTGGTAGAACTAGGACATTTCTAATTTGGCTGGACACGAATTTTCAATTTCATTGACATTTGCACATAATTGCTTTATATTATTACATCAAATTTTGTGAAGACCCTGCTTTCTCTATAACTCTATAAATTTCAGGAGGTTACGGCTCTATGGCAGAATGGATTGGAATTGGTCGTCGGGCTAGACGTTGTTATGGTTTTGATGAAGTGGCCTTGGTCCCCGGCAATACGACGATCAATCCGAATGAGGTTGATACCAGTTGTCAGATCGGGGAAATCAAGTTTAAGGTCCCGATTTTGGCAGCGGCCATGGATGGGGTTGTTGATGTTCGATTTGCCAGAGAAATGGGGAAGTTAGGCGGGATCGCGGTCCTTAATCTCGATGGTGTACAAACCCGTTATGAAAATCCTGCCCAAGTCCTTGATCAGATCGCTAGCGCCACACCAGAAGAAGCCACCAAGTTAGTCCAAAGCGTTTACCTCCAACCTGTTCAAGAAAAGCTCATCGCTAAACGCATCGCGGAAATCAAGTCCGCTAATGTTCCGGTCGTTCTCAGTTGTATCCCACAGAATGCTATCAAATTTGGCAAAATATCCCAGGAAGCAGGCTGCGATATCTTCATTGTCCAATCGACGGTTGCCACGGTTAAGCATATTTCTACCGAATACAGCATTTTAGATCTCGAAAAATTTTGCCGCGACATGAAAATTCCGGTCGTCCTTGGCAATTGTGTCACTTACGAAATGGCCTTGGAACTGATGGAAATTGGGGCGTCAGCGATTTTGGTTGGGATTGGGCCAGGTGCGGCCTGCACAACCCGCGGTGTTTTGGGCATCGGGGTTCCGCAGATCACATCGACGGTGGATACCGCGGCCGCGCGCGATTATTTTTTTAAAAGGAAAGGCAAGTATATTACGGTCATCACCGACGGAGGAATGCGCATCGGCGGTGAAATCTGTAAGGCGATTGCCGCTGGCGGCGATGCTTGCATGGTGGGGTCGTCCTTTGCCCGCGCTGAAGAGGCGCCAGGAAAGGGTTTCCATTGGGGTATGGCAACGTCGCACGCGAATTTGCCGCGCGGGACCCGTATCCGAGTGGGAACCACTGGAACGCTCAAAGAAATTTTATTCGGCCCAGCCCGGGTTGATGATGGATCGCAGAATCTCATCGGAGCTTTACAAACGTCCATGGGATCGTTGGGGGCGGCGAATATCCAGGCGATGCATGATGTTGAAATGATCATTGCCCCGTCGATCCAGACCGAAGGAAAAGTCTTTCAGGTCGGACAGCGTGTGGGGATGGGCAAATAGCGATAGAAAAGGCGGAGGAGCATGGCAAAAGCGATTAAGAACAAGAGAGTGAAAAAGTCAATTAAAAAGGGTCATCCAGCGTTGAAAATCAAAGAAAGGACTGGATTATTCCGTACCCGCCGTATCAAAAAACCACCAAAGAAAAAACCTCTGAAATTGAAGATCCCCAAAAGCCGGTTGCGTTTGTCGGTCAAGATCACCAAACAGCGTAGTCGGGATATGATCCTCATTTTGGATTTTGGTTCACAATATACGCAGCTCATTGCTCGACGGATTAGGGAAATCAAGGTTTTCAGTAAAATCGTTCCCTATGACATTTCCATGGAAGAGATCCATAAGTTGGGTCCGAAAGGGATCATTCTTTCCGGGGGGCCGATGAGTGTTTATGACGAGAAGGCGCCTTTTCCTAAGGCGGAACTTTTTAAGACCGGGCTGCCGATTCTAGGGATTTGTTACGGCATGCAGGTCATCACCCAGATGCTGGGCGGGAATGTCAAGAAAAGCAAGGACCGCGAGTTTGGTCGAGCGGAATTGTTCATTGACAGCAATCGCGACCTTTTCGCGAATTTGCCGGCCAACATGACCAGTTGGATGAGCCATTCCGACGAGATTACCAAATTGCCGCAAGGGTTCATGTTGTTGGCGCACACCCTCAACGCTCCCGTAGCCGCGATCGCGAACCGGCCGAAAAAGATTTTCGCGGTGCAGTTTCATCCTGAGGTGGTCCATACTCAACACGGAGACCAGATTTTAGCGAATTTTGTTTATCAAGCCTGCGGCTGTTTGCCGCGTTGGACCATGGATAAGTTTGCCCAAGCCGCGATCAAGCAAATCCAAGAACAAGTGGGGACGAAAAAAGCCGTGTTGGGGTTGAGCGGCGGCGTTGATTCGGCGGTCGCGGCGATGTTGATTCACAAAGCCATGGGACGTAACCTGCACTGCATTTTTGTCGACAACGGATTGTTGCGCAAGAATGAGGCCGGCAACGTGCAAAGGACATTCAAAACGCATTTCAAATTGAACGTGAGCATGGTGGACGCTTCGCGCCGGTTTTTGCAGCGGCTTAAGAACGTCGAGGATCCAGAACAGAAACGTAAAATCATCGGCGATGAATTTGTGAAAGTTTTTCAAGAGGCGGCTAAAAAAATCAAGAACGTTTCCTTTTTGGCCCAGGGGACGTTGTATCCGGACGTGATTGAATCGATCTCGCCTTTGGGCGGGCCGTCGGCCGTGATCAAAAGTCATCACAACGTCGGTGGATTACCGAAAGATATGGATTTGGAATTGATTGAACCTTTGCGTGAACTTTTTAAAGATGAAGTCCGCGTGATCGGTAAACATCTGGGATTAACGGAAAGTGTTTTGCACCGTCAGCCTTTTCCCGGACCGGGCTTGGCGATTCGGGTGATCGGTGAGGTCACTCCGGAGCGGTTGGAAATTGTCCGTGAGGCCGATGAGCGGGTGATGGAAGAGGTGAAAAAGGCCGGACTGTATCAGAACATGTGGCAGGCCTTCGCGGTCCTTTTACCGATTAAGACAGTAGGTGTCATGGGCGATCAACGCACTTATGAAAACGTGATTGCTGTTCGTTGTGTTAGCAGCGTCGATGGTATGACCGCGGATTGGGTGCAGCTCCCGTATGACCTTTTGGGCAAGATTGCTAATCGTATCATCAATGAAGTCAAGGGGGTCAACCGCGTTGTTTATGATATTAGCTCCAAACCCCCGGCCACCATTGAGTGGGAGTGATCGTTCCCCGCGTTTTCCATTGGACGAAGCGCCCTTCGGGCTTCCCGTTGTTTCGTGGGACGGGATAATATAACGATTGTTCCTTTCTGAGTGAATTTTTATCACCCACAATATCATGCCGCAGGATAAGTTTGTTCATCTTCATGTCCACAGTCAATACAGCCTTCTCGATGGAGCTTGTCAGGTCGATGATCTTGTAAAAAAGGCGGTCGACGAGCATATGCCGGCGCTGGCTATGACTGATCATGGCAACATGTCCGGGGCGATTGATTTTTTTGAGACCTGTGTCAAAGCTGGGATCAAACCGATCATCGGCTGCGAGGCGTATCTTGCTCCCAAAAGTCGTTTGGAGAAAAAGAGCGGTCAAGGCGGGTCGTCGCATCTCATCTTGCTCGTCAAGAATGAAACTGGATACCGAAATTTGACCAAGCTGGTGTCGTTGGGCTTTTTGGATGGTTTCTATTACCGGCCCAGGATTGATAAAGAACTTTTATCGCAATATCACGACGGACTGATTTGTTCTTCGGCGTGTCTGCGTGGAGAGGTGGCCTGGAATTTGCGCGAGGGCAGGGACAACGCGGCCTTGAAATCGGCCGATGATTTCCTGCAGATTTTTGGCCAGGGCAACTTCTATTTGGAAATGATGGACCATGGCTTGCCGGAACAAAAAAAGGTCAATCAAGGGATAATGAAAATTGCTAAAGAATTGAATGTGCCGGTCATTGCCACCAACGACGTGCATTACCTTGCCCGTCAGCAGGCATCGGCCCACGAGGCCTTGTTGTGCATCCAAACCCAGTCGGTGTTGAGCGATCCTAACCGGATGCGCATGCAGACCGATCAACTTTATTTTAAGACCGCTCAGGAAATGTATCAGGTGTTTGATTGGGTCCCGGAAGCGTTGCAGAACACCTGTGCGGTTGCCGAAAAGTGCAATCTCAAACTGTCGTTCAACGAATATCATCTCCCCCGTTTTGAACCGCCCGACGGAAGAACCAAAGAAGACTTCCTCCATGATCTTTGCCAACAGGGTGTGCGCAAGCGTTATGGCGCCATGACTCCGGAGATCAACGAACGTTTGCAGCATGAGTTGTTGACGATCCAGTCGACGGGTTTTATCAGCTATTTTCTCATCGTCTGGGATTTTATCCATTATGCAAGAAGCAAGGAAATTCCCGTCGGGCCAGGTCGCGGGTCTGCCGCCGGAAGTCTGGTGAGTTATCTCTTGGGGATCACGAACCTGGATCCGTTGAAATACGGCCTTTTGTTCGAACGTTTTTTAAACCCGGAACGGTCAGGAATGCCGGATATTGATATCGATTTTTGTTTCGAACGTCGGGGAGAGGTCATTGATTATGTCTCAAAAAAATATGGTGAGGATTGCGTTGCCCAGATCATCACCTTCGGGACTTTGCAGGCCCGTGCCGCGGTGCGTGACGTCGGGCGGGTGATGAGCGTTCCCTATATCGAAGTGGACCGGATTGCCAAACTCATCCCAGCGGAAATCGGCATGACGTTGACCGAAGCACTCAAGGTCGAGCCGCAGCTGGCCAAATTGGTCAAAGAGGACAGCACCACTAATCAAGTCATTGAAACCGCTAAGGTCCTCGAGGGATTGAACCGGCATGCCTCGACGCACGCCGCTGGAGTTGTGATCGGCGATCGGCCGCTCACGGAATACGTGCCGCTTTATCGGACCTCGGACGGTCAGGTCACCACCGGGTTTGCCATGGATGGCATCGCGAAGATGGGGCTTTTGAAAATGGATTTTTTGGGGCTGCGGACCTTGACGGTGATTTCAAACGCGGTCAAATGGATCAAAAAGACCCAGGCAATCGATATTGATATCGAACATATTCCGTTAGACGATGTCAAGACCTATCAGATGCTCTCGCAGGCGAACAGTTTTGGGATTTTCCAACTGGAAAGTGCGGGGATGCGGGACTTATTGAGGAAAAGCAAACCTTCGTGTTTTGAAGATCTGATTACGATCTTGGCCCTTTATCGTCCTGGCCCGATGGGCTCAGGGATGTTGGATGATTACATCAAGCGTAAACGCGGTGACATTCAGGTCAAGTATCCTCATCCCAAATTGGAAACGGTTTTGGCCGAGACCTTTGGCATCATTGTTTATCAGGAGCAGGTGATGCAGATGGCGAGTGTCTTAGCCGGATTCACGATGACCCAGGCCGATCATCTCCGTCGGGCCATGAGCAAAAAGATCGCTTCGGTGATGGAAGAGCAGCGCAAGGCCTTTGTCGAAGGGTGCTTGAAGACCAGTCAAATCAAGGATTATGAAGCCAATCAATTGTTTGATTTGATTGATTATTTTTCCGGGTATGGGTTTAACCGCAGCCACTCGGCCGCCTACGCCTTGATTTCTTATCAGACCGCGTATCTGAAAGCCAATTTCACGGTTGAATTCATGTGCGCTTTGCTGACCAGTGAAAAAGATAATACGGAAAAGGTCGTCGAGTATGTCAAAGAATGCGAGCAGGTAGGCATCAAAGTTTTGCCTCCGGATGTCAACGAAAGTGTGGTTGAGTTCAGTGTTGTGGATGAGAAGACAATGCGATTTGGATTGTTGGCGGTTAAAAATATCGGGCAATTGGCCATTGAATCGATTGTGGCGGCACGGGAGAGCAGCGGGCCGTTCAAATCGCTTTTTGATTTCTGCGAGCGGGTGGATTTGCGTTTGGTGAATAAAAAAGTGGTGGAAAGTCTGGTCAAGTGCGGGGCTTTTGATTGTTTGAAGGCCTTTCGTTCGCAATTGATGGCGATTTCTGAGCAGGCTTTGGAATTGGCGGCCAATTCCCAAAAAGATGTGGCCGCCGGACAATTGTCCTTTTTTGGTCAAGCAAACGATTTCGGCGGATTTAAAAATGGGATGGAGGAACTCCCCCCCATTAAAGAGTGGACGAAGCAGCAAATCCTTGTCTTTGAAAAGGAATTTCTCGGGTTTTATATGAGCGGTCATCCCTTGGAGCAGTACACGATGGAGATCAAAGAATTCGCCAAATATACAACCAAAGGTTTGAAATCGTTGACCGATGGCCAGGATGTCAAACTGATTGGGATTATTCATGCTGTAAAATTGACAACCACCAGACGGAAAAATGAGCGCATGGCCATCATTACTTTAGAAGATCTGACCGGAGAGGTGGAGGTTGTGGTTTTTCCATCGACCTATTTGCAGGTAGCGAGCATCTTAGCAGAAGGGGAGGTTGTGTTAGTCTATGGGAGGCTAGGATTTCGAGATGATTCACCCAATATTGTTGCCAATGATCTAAAGAGAATCGATGAAATCTATAAAGCCATCAAATCCATTAAAATGGATCTCTCGGGCTTGAGTGAAGACCATTTCGCGAATTTACGTCAGAAATTGTCAAAATTTCCTGGAAAAACCCCGGTTTATATAAGTTTGGATGCGCCAACTTATCATCGTGTACAGATCTTAGTGGGGGAAGAGCTTTTTGTCACACCAAGTGAAATCCTCATGCGGGAAATCAAAGAGCTGATTGGGGAAACGAAGTTTTCGGTGACGCTATAAATTCTGCTTGACACTGTAACACCTTGTTGATACTATAGTTAAGCTTAGGAGGTGAACGCAATGACGAAAAAGGACATAGTACTTAAAATCACCGATATGACCGGCATCAAGCAAGTCGATGTCAAAACTATCGTCCAAAAAACCTTTGATGTGATTGTTGACAGTTTGGATCGCAATGAAAAAGTCGAATTGCGAAATTTTGGTGTTTTTAAAATTAAAGAACGCAAGGCGCGTTTCGGAAGAAATCCTCGAACGGGTGAAAGTGTGCCGGTTCCTCCTCGTAAAGTGGTTATCTTCAAACCTGGTTTGGATATGCGACAAAAAATTAAGTGATGTTTGAGAACGCAAGATAATTTTTACTCTCAATAAGTTACA
>JAHFFT010000059.1:0-1873 GCA_023247795.1 Candidatus Omnitrophota bacterium | reverse complement strand
TTGAATCTCGCGTTTTTGGATGCCGAGGTGATTGGGTTGTGCGTGCAGCTTTTACGGAGCTTCGGTGTCAAAGGATTCAAGGTCAAGATCAATACCTTAGGAACACCACAAGACAAACAGGCCTTTTCTTCTTATCTGCGTCAATGTTTGAAAGAGGACCTCAAGAGTTTGGCAGAGGAAGATCAAAAGCGGTTTTCTGAAAATATTTTTCGTATTTTGGATTCGAAAAAAAAGGAATGCCAGCAGATCGTAAAGAAAATTGATTTTGGGAAAGGCAACTATTTTTCGGAGTTCAGCCAAAAATATTTTGAGAAGGCAAAATCGGCCTTACGGGATCTGCAGATTGATTTTGAAGAAGTCCCTTATCTGGTGCGGGGGCTGGATTATTATAACCACATTGTTTTTGAAGTTTCGCATGAGGCCTTAGGCAGCCAAGACGCCCTGGCCGCTGGCGGACGCTATGACACCCTTGTTCAGCAGTTGGGCGCGGATCCGAAAACACCGTTCAGTGCCTTGGGTTTTGCGATCGGGATTGAACGGGTGCTCTTGATCGCGGATCAGCCAGCCACCCCGACGGCGGAGGTCAATGCCTTTGTGCTCGCCATGGATGAAAAATTTTTGCAGCCGGCCTTTTGTCTGGTGAATGAACTGCGGCAGGCCGGGATATCTGCGGACGTCAACTATCAACTGGGATCGATCAAGAGTCAAATGCGGCTGGCCAACAAACGGGGGGCCAAACAGGTTGTCATTTTTGGCGAGGAAGAAATGAAAGAGCAAGCGGTTTCCATTAAGGATATGGAAGAAGGGCAGCAGAACAAAATCGCTTTGAATCAAGTTGTCGATTATCTATCAAAGATTTTTATCAAGAGAGGATAAAGGCGCATGCTGCGGACACATACCTGCGGAGAACTGAGAAAAGAGCACAAGGACCAAAAGGTGACCCTTTGCGGATGGGTCCACCGTCGACGGGATCATGGGAAGTTGATTTTTATCGATATCCGTGATCGTTATGGCCTGACCCAGGTGGTTTTTGTTCCCGCGGTCTCGCCGCAGGCCCATCAGCTCGCGCAAACGTTGGGCCCGGAGTTTGTGATCCGTTTGACCGGTGTGGTCAATATCCGTCCGCCGAAGAATGTCAATGCCGATCTTCCGACGGGCGAAGTTGAATTGTGCGCCGAAGGTCTGGAGATCTTGAATAAAAGTGCGGTCCCGATTTTTGAGGTCAGTGAGGATGCCGTGGTCGCGGAAGAACTGCGGTTGGAATATCGGTATCTTGATCTGCGTCGGGAGAAACTTTTAAATGCCCTTAAACTGCGTCATCAGCTCTGCATGGTGATTCGGAATTTTCTTTATCAAGAACAGTTCATGGAGATTGAAACTCCGGTCTTGACGAAATCAACCCCGGAAGGGGCGAGGGACTTTTTGGTTCCTTCGCGATTGAGTCCGGGAGAATTTTTTGCCCTTCCCCAGTCTCCGCAGTTGTTCAAACAGATTTTGATGGTTTCGGGAATGGACCGTTATTTTCAAATCGTCAAGTGCTTCCGCGACGAGGATTTGCGCTCTGACCGCCAGCCGGAATTCACCCAATTGGATATGGAAATGTCGTTTGTGCAGGAAGAAGATATCTTTGCCTTGACGGAGCGGTTGTTCAAAACAATCTTAAAAGAATTGAAAGGCATTGATCTTGCCATTCCTTTTCCGCGGATGACGCATCAAGAGGCCATGGACCGCTACAAAAGCGACAAACCTGACATCCGCGAGGGCAAAGAGAAAGATGGGTTTGCTTTTCTTTGGGTTGTTGATTTCCCATTATTCAAATATAATGCTGAGGAGAAACGTTGGGAAAGCGAACATCATCCCTTTACCTCGGTCA
>JAHFFT010000026.1 GCA_023247795.1 Candidatus Omnitrophota bacterium | reverse complement strand
AGTGATGACGTAAGAAGCAGAGGCCGGCACCCACGCAATTGTCGGTGCTAATCTCGCTAAGCAATGTGGAGAGAACGATGAGGTCGTTAACGCGGTCGCTTCGCACCATGAAGAGGTTGAATGCACAACGCTTTATGGGGTGTTGCTCTGCGCGGCTGACGCTATCAGCGCTGCCCGGCCAGGGGCGCGCGCGGAAAATTTGGAAACGTACGTTAAGCGTTTGGAGAGTTTGGAGAAAATTTCAAACGAATTCAAAGGGGTTGAGAAGGCCTTTGCCTTGCAAGCCGGTCGGGAAGTACGGATCATGGTCCAGCCGGACAAGATCAATGACGACGAGGCCATTGTCATGGCGCGTGATATCCGTAAGCGGATCGAACAAGAATTGGAATATCCCGGGCAAATCAAGGTCTTGGTGCTGCGAGAGACCAGGGCCATTGAGTACGCGAAGTAACGAACAGACCCCGGGAGTGCATCCAGGGAAATGGGAAAAAGGAAGATTTTGCAATATGAAAATTTTTTGCATTGGTGATGTCGTCGGTAAAGCCGGTTGTCAAATGTTGACCGACAGCTTGAAAGGCCTCATTCAGGAATATGGGATTGATTTCACAATTGTGAATGGGGAGAACGCGGCCGGTGGGGTTGGTTTGACTCCACGGATTGCCGAGCAGATTTTCCGTGCCGGCGCTGACCTGATCACCCTAGGGGACCATACGTGGGACCGTCAGGAATTGGTCCCTTATCTCGAGGAAGAGGAAAATATTATTCGGCCAGCGAATTTTCCGGAAGGCACGCCCGGCCATGGTTGGCGGATTTTAAAGACCGGTTCCGGCACTCGAATTGGTGTCATAAATCTTTTGGGCCGTACCTTTATGCGATATAATGTCGACTGTCCATTTCGGGCGTTGAATAAAGCCGTTGATCAGATCAGAGGAGAAACCCCGGTGATTATTGTTGATTTTCACGCCGAGACAACCAGTGAAAAAGTTGCGTTAGGACATTTTTCCGACGGTAAAGTCTCGGCCATTGTCGGAACCCATACGCATATTCAAACCGCGGATGAGAAAATCTTGCCGCAGGGGACCGCGTACATAACCGATTTGGGCATGACCGGTCCTTATGATTCGGTCATTGGCCAGAACAAGCATAAAATCATCGAGCGTTTCTTTACGTCTCGCCCGGTTCGTTTTGAGGTGGCCCAGGATGATCCGTGCCTGCACGGAGCGGTGATCGAAGTGGATCCGCAGACCGGCAAGGCGAGTGGCATTTTTAGAGTGCAAAGGAGGCCTAAATGACTCTTTGGGGAGGTCTTGACCGTCGGCGATTCCCGCGTTTGCAATATCCGTGTTTGGTGATCATCCGTCACAGTCAAGGCGAGAAGGAAATCATCTTGACGCATACGGAAAATGTTGGGATCGGCGGTATTTGTATTACCCTTAAACAAAGCTTGAAGATGTTCGCGCCGGTTGAGGTTGAACTGGATCTGCTGGATTTTGAAAATCATATCAAGTGTGCAGGTAAAATTGTCTGGTCGGTGCGTCGAAAGAGCGAAGAAAAAATCAAACCTCTTTTTTACGACATCGGTGTCGAATTTACGAATCTGCAGGAGCAGGACCGTTCGCGGCTCGAGGGCATTATTCAAAATTTTGCAAAACATCAGCAGCGGGTTTCACATCAATAAATTTATCATACAACACGCTTCCCTAAGGATAAGGGGATTTTTTATTTGTCATTATGGAGAAAAATAGCATGATCCGTGTTCGTTTTGCCCCCAGTCCCACTGGGTTTTTGCATATCGGTGGCGCGCGTACCGCCCTTTTCAATTGGATGTATGCCCGTTCTCAGGGCGGCAAATTCATTTTACGCATTGAGGACACCGATCTTGAGCGTTCCAAAAAAGAATATCTCGACGAGATTTTAATAAGCATGAAATGGTTAGGGTTGGATTGGGACGAGCTTTATCTGCAAAGTGATCGGTTTGAAATTTATCGAGGGTATGCAAAAAAATTATTGGATCAGGGGCTGGCTTATCAGGATGGGACGGCGGTGATTTTGAAGATGCCGCAAAAGCAGATCAAAATTTATGATTTGATCCGTGGGGAAATTGATTTTGAGACGGAAACACTTAAGGACCAGGTGCTGCTTAAGTCTGACGGGTCGCCGACCTACAGTTTCGCTTGCGTCATTGATGACGCGTTGATGGAAATCTCACATGTGATCCGCGGGGAAGACCACATTTCCAATACTCCAAAGCAGATTGTCATTTACGAAGCCCTGGGATTAAAAATCCCTAAATTCGCTCACCTGCCGTTGATTATGGGAACCGACGGCGCGCGGCTTTCGAAACGGTTTGGCGCGGTGGCGGTCAGTGATTATCAGAAAGAAGGTTTTTTACCCGAGGCCTTGGTTAATTATTTGATGTTGTTAGGCTGGTCGCCAGGGAGCAATCAAGAGAAGGTCCCTATGGCGCAGGCCTTAAAAAGTTTTTCGATCAAGAAAATCAATAAAGCGGCCGCGGCCTTCTCGTTGGATAAATTAAAATGGCTGAATACGCAATATATCAAAGAATTGGATACGGTTAAGCTGGTTGAACTTTTGTTGCCGCTTTTGAAGGAAAAGGAATTTTGGGACGATGATTTTGATAGGAAAAAATTGGAAAATATTATAGACTTATACAAAGGTCGGATCTCGACGTTAAATGACTTTTTAGATTGGACCGATTACATTTTTATCGAAAAAATTATTGTGGATTCTGAGGCCAAGGAAAAGCTTGGGGCAGATCGTTCAAAAGAATTTTGCTCATTGGGTGAGCAGCTGGAAAAATTAAAAGATTATCAGCCGGAAATCATTGAAAAAGTTTTTCGTGAACTGGTCGACGAATTAGGTCTTAATGCGAAAGACCTGATTCATCCGATGCGGGTCGTCTTAACCGGAAAAAGTGTCGGCCCTGGTTTATTTGAAACCATGGCGGTTTTGGGGAAAGAAAAAACGGTCAAACGTCTCAAAGAGGCCCAATTCAATTGATTTTAGTAAAGGGGAGGTTTATCAAGATGAGCGGCATAAATAAAACAATCATCCTTCTGCTTTTGCTGTGCGTCGGGTTCGGCGCCGTTGGTTGCGCGGTCATTGATCAGGCTGTCGATAAGGTCGTCGAAGCCGATCAATGGATGAGAGACGTGTTGTGGTGATTTAGATTTTCTAGCCCAATTTCCGCGGTGAGATATTCTGGTATATCCTTCATTGCCCTGTCGTCTAATTGGTAGGACATGAGAATCTGGATCTCAGTATCTTGGTTCGATTCCAAGCGGGGCAGTTATTTTTGCGGAGGATATCCCTGTTGCGTCGCTGAAAAAATTGTTTATAATATAAAAAAATGTATCATCAACTGCGAATTTGTATGCGAATAAAAAAAATTTTATATTTAGGTGCTGTTTTAGTGCTTTTTAATCCTTCCGACGGTATTAAAGTTTTTGCCGCTGATTCATCAAGCCCTTCCCAGCCAGTTCATCAGAGTGCGGTCAAAGAAATCCCTCTTCACGAGTGTACCGACGATAGAATGGCGGTCAAATTCCTCTGCAATCCTGATTGGAAATTGGAAACCAAGGAGAACACTCTTTTCATCATCATCGAAGAAACCCCAAGCGTGACGTTGACGATTGCCCGATCCGACTCTCCAGTCATCTTTTTAAAACAGTTGACCAACCCGGTCTTGCAGGAAATGGGACAGTATGAAAAAGATTTTCAGACGCAAGATGTTAAATTGAACAACAATGACGCACTTATGGTCAGTGGCTATTTAAAAGATCGTCCGGACCTTCGTCTTTTAGATTATTATTTGATTCACGACGTGCAGTTGTACAGCATTTTGTTCGCGGTTGCTCCCAAAGAACGTTGGGATGATTATGCCGACTTGATTAAAAAAGCTGTTGGAAGTCTTGAATTTTTAAAATGAAATATGGCGAAAAGGTCATTTGTTCTTTTTAGCATTCTTATTTTTGTGACCAGTTTTGTTTTAGCCGAGGAGAAACCTATGCCAGGGAAGATCAAAGTTTATAACGCATTCACAAAGGCTTACGAAGAGGTCGATTTGATCCTCAAAGATGAAAAGGCTTGGGAACAGAAATTGACCCCGGAGCAAATTTGCATTACGTCGCAGAAAGGTACGGAATCCCCATTCACCGGCGTTTATTGGAATTCTAAGGAAAAGGGGATCTATGTCTGTGTCCGCTGCGGGAATCATTTGTTTGATTCCCAAACAAAGTTTGAATCAGGGACTGGTTGGCCGAGTTTCTGGCAGCCAGTGGCCAAGGAAAACGTCAAATTGATACCGGACAACAGTCATTCCATGCATCGGATTGAAGTGGTCTGTGCCCGTTGCGGGGCTCATTTGGGACATCTGTTCGATGACGGTCCTCCGCCTACCCAAAAACGTTTTTGCATGAATTCCGCGGCACTTGAATTGAAAAAGAACTGAGACGGAATTTTGTCAATTCAGGAATCTGAAATGCTGTTTTTTTTGACGAGGAATTGTTTTGATAGGGGGGATGAATGAAATGGCGAATGGGGGTGTTTGTTTTTTTCTTGAGCATCTCGCTGAGCGGATGTGATGCCCTTTATCGCGCTTTGCATAAGGAAGGGGCGGAAGAAAAGGAATTGGTGGGAACGGTTGATCTGTATGAGCCTAATGAAAAGGCCGAGGAGATTCAAAAATTGTTGAAACTATATGGTTATAGCGTTGGGGCGGCCGATGGGGTCCTCGGAGTCAATACCCGCAATGCCATTGAGGCGTTTCAAAAAAATAATCATCTGAATCCTTCACGATTTGTGGACAAAGCAACTTGGGCGCAATTGAATATTTTTTCAGAGTATGGTTTGGTGGTGAAGGGAGAGTTGAATATTTTTGCGATTCAGCAGGTGCTTAAGGCCGCGGGATGCTATTCCGGAAAACTGGACGGGGCGCGCGGTCGTAAAACCGAAGAAGCGATTCGGGAGTTCCAACGGGTTAAGGGGCTGCGTGTCGATGGGAAGGTGGGATATCGAACGCTGCGATTACTGTCGGATTACATCGCGTTGGAAGCGACCAAGCAAACAGCCACTGTGCAGGCGCATTAAGCTGTAATAGTCGTGCACTACCAAATGAATTTTTATGAAGGTCCTTTGTCATTGCGAGCTCAACGAAGTGGAGCGAAGCAATCTTTCTTGATTAAGATTGCTTCATCGCAAAAAAGGCTCCTCGCAATGACGTGTAGAAAAATATTTGGTTTCATCTTGATATTACTCAGGAAAATGTCAGAATTCTTCAAGGATCATTTAAGGACAATCCGTTGCGGTGAGAAATAATCCCGCCAGTTATCATCTATGAACATTCATGAATATCAAGCGAGTGGTTTGTTTCGCGCGGCCGGCATTCCGGTTTCCAGCGGCGATGTGGCGGTCACTTCCGACGAGGCGAAAAAAATCGCCGGCCGGCTGGGTTTTCCGGTCGTGTTGAAAGCGCAAGTCTTGACCGGCGGCCGCGGTAAGGCCGGCGGGATCAAAGTGGTCAAGGATGAGCTCGAATTGGTAAAGCAATTTACCGCGATAAAAAATTTGACGATCAAAGGGTATGCGGTTGAACGGATTTTTGTGGTCAAGGTGCTTGATATCCGAAAAGAATTCTATTTGGCGATCACGGTTGACGCGGTCAAAGGGGATGCGGTGGTCATTGCCAGTTCCGCCGGCGGGGTCGACATCGAAGAGACCGCGAAAACGGAACCGGAGCAGATCCATAAATTTTATCTTGAGCGGAAAACGCAGGTTGACATGAAGTGCTGGGCGGAATTCCGTAAAGGGATTTTTAAAGATGAAAAAATGGGTAAGCAAGTGGACCCGGTCCTTCAGGCCATGGTGAAATTATTTTTTGAGAAAGATTGTTCTTTGGTGGAAATCAATCCACTGGTCATTGATGGTCAAGGAAAATTGATCGCGGCTGATGCCAAAGTCAATTTCGATGATAACGCGCTGTTTCGCCACCCGGATATTCAAGAGCTGCGTGATATGAAATACGAAGATACCGATGAGCTGGAAGCCAAAGAAAATGGCCTCAGTTTCGTGAAACTTGACGGCAAGGTCGGTTGCATTGTCAACGGGGCGGGGTTGGCCATGGCCACGTTGGACGTGATCAAGCTTTTGGGTGGCGAGCCAGCGAATTTTTTAGACGTCGGGGGAAGCTCTAATCCGGAAAAGGTTTTGAACGCTCTAAAAATCATTCTGCGAAACAAAAAGACCAAGTCCATTTTGATCAATATTTTTGGCGGGATCACCCGCTGCGACGATATCGCCAACGGCCTCATCGAGGCGAGAAAACAATTGAAATTCGACATCCCCCTGGTTGTGCGTTTGACCGGCACCAACGAAAAGGAGGCTAAAGAAATTTTAGCCAAGGCTGGTATCAGCACTTTTCCGACGATGCGCGAGGGGGTCCAACAAGCGGTGAAATTAGCAAAATGAGCATTTTAATCGACGAGAAAACAAAATTGCTTGTTCAAGGTGTGACTGGCCGGGACGGGTCGTTTCATACCAAGAAAATGCTGGAATATGGGACGAAGGTCGTTGCCGGGGTAACCCCGGGCAAGGGCGGTCAACAGGTCGAAGGGGTTCCGGTTTTCAATTCGGTCAAAGAGGCCAAAACCAAGACCGGGGCCAATACAGCCGTGATTTATGTTCCAGCCAAGTTTGCTAAAGACGCGATGTTAGAAGACATTGCCGAAGGGATTGATTTGATCATTTGTATTACCGAAGGCGTTCCGGTTTTAGATATGATTGAGGTGAAGAAGGCCTTAGATAAGAGTCAAACGCGTTTGATCGGTCCGAATTGTCCTGGCGTTATCTCTCCGGGGAAATCAAAGGTCGGCATTATGCCGGGCCATATCCATATTCTCGGCCCCATCGGGGTGGTGTCGCGCAGTGGAACATTGACTTATGAAGTGGTTTATAATCTGACCATGCAAGGCATTGGTCAGTCGAGCTGTGTGGGGTTAGGCGGGGACCCGATCATCGGGACGCGGTTTATTGAGGTGCTCGAGCTTTTAGAGAAAGATCCGCAGACAAAAGGAATTGTGATGGTCGGCGAGATCGGCGGAGAAGATGAGCAGCGCGCTGCCGAGTTTATCAAAAAAAATGTTGAAAAACCGGTTGTTGGTTTCATCGCTGGAAAGACCGCGCCAAAGGGCAAACGGATGGGGCACGCCGGGGCCATCATTTCTTCTGGTGACAACACTGCTGAGGCCAAGATCAAGTGTTTACGAGCGGCTGGGGTCGAAGTGGTTGATTTTCCTGATCAAATACCCGCTCTCTTCAAGGCAAAATTAAAAATTTAATCTCCTTCCCAAATCGGCTATAATAATTTGGTTCTTCTATCATTTAAGGCCGACGTATGATTAAAAAATTAAAGAACGTTTTTATCTCCTCCATTTACCAAAACGCCGGGAAGACCACGGTTTCTTTGGGGTTGTATAAACTTTTTCAAGAGAAGGGACTTAAACCCGCTTTCATAAAACCGGTCGGCCAGCAAACCGTCAAGGTCAACGATGAGGACATTGATAAGGACACCTATTTGATCGGCGAGGTTTATCATTGCCGCCATCGCTTGAAAGACATGAGTCCGGTCACGATCGGTCCGGGATTCACGGAAAAATATGTTTTTCAGCCTAGCTCAGATAAGCTCCAGCAGAAAATCATTGATTCTTTTAAAAACTTGACCAAGGGTAAGAAGTCCATCATCATCGAAGGGACTGGCCACGCCGGGGTCGGCTCGGTGATTGATCTTTCCAATGCTGATGTGGCTAGTATGTTGGGTTCGAAAGTGATCATCGTCAGCGGCGGGGGCATTGGCCGCAGCATCGACGAGATCATTTTGAACAAGGCCTTGTTTGATTTGAAAAAAGTGGAAGTGTTGGGGGTCATTCTCAATAAAGTCCACATGGACAAATATGAAAAGGTCAAGCGGGCGGTTGAACAAGGACTGAAGAATAAGGGGATCCGTCTTCTGGGGGCCATTCCGATCAATCCGTTATTGAGTGCCCCTACCATCGGCCAGATCATGAATCTTTTGAATCTGGAATTGTTGAGTGGGCAGATCAGCCTCAACCGTCGGGTGAAGCACACCATCATTGCCTCGATGGAGCCGTACAATATGATCAATTATTTGCAGGAAAGCACGTTGGTCCTCACCTCTGGTGACCGGGTGGACAATATCATGGTGGCGGTGAGTTCGCATATGTTGATGCAGGGGAAACGAAATCACGTCTCGGGAATCATCTTGACCGGCGGCCTTGTTCCGACGACGAAAATCATTGAACTGCTTAAAAAAAGTAAAATCCCGATTCTGCTCGCCAAAGAGGACACTTATACCGTGGCAGGCAAGGTCGAACATTTGATCTGTAAGATCCAAAAAACCGATAAAGATAAAATTTTGGAAGCCAGGCAGTTGGTGAAGAATTACGTCGACGTTGACACCATCATTGCCAACCTTTAGGACCCTGTCAAATCGATTTTTATAGGGCGGAGCGCTAGTCACAAAGATGAGTCAATGCATTTACATCATTGATGGAGTTCGGACCCCTATCGGCAGTCCGTTTCGGAGCCTGAAGAACGTTACGGTTGGGCAATTGTCCGCGACCCTCATCGAAGGGCTTATTCAGCGCAACAGAATTGATCCAGCTCATATCGAAGAGGTGATCCTAGGCAACACAGTCTCCGCCGGGACCGGACAGAATTTTGCCCGTCAGGCGGTTTATCTTTCCGGTTTATCGATTCATGTTCCGGCGTATGTTGTCAGCCATGTGTGCGGTTCGGGCCTTCAGGCCTTAAAAATTGCCATCGATACTTTGCAGGCGGGAGAACATCAATTCTTTATGGTGGGGGGAGCGGAGAGTGCTTCACAGACGCCGCTCTTGGTTTCAAAAGAGAAAGAAGAGGATCTCCAAGACCATTCTCCGATTGACAGTCTGATTTACGACGGGCTTTGGTGTTTGATGACTGGAAAATCGATGGGGGAATTGTGCGAGTCGTTAGCCGCGCAGCAGAAGATATCAAGGACAGAACAGGATGCCTATGCTTTGGAAAGTCATCGCAAGGCGTGTCAAGCGAGGAAAGACGGCAAATTCACAGCCGAGATTGTTCCGGTGCCGGTGATCAATCAGCGCTCATTCACCGATGACGAACGGCCGCGCAAGAATATCGATCTTATCAGCCTCGCGGAATTGCCCACGGTATTCGCGGATACCGGAACGATTACCTCCGGCAATGCCGCGGTTCCCAGCGACGGCGCTGCCCTGCTTTTGGTTGGAACCGAACGTTTCGCGCAGAAACAGAATCTGAAATGCAAGGCCAGGATTTTAGGTTTTGAATGCTTGACTGGCGATCCCAATTTAATTTTTTCGTCGGGCGTTGATGCGGTCCAAAGGCTTTTAGGAAAACTGCGGTTAAAAATTTCTGATATTGACCTTTTTGAAATCTCCGAGGCCTTTGCTGCCCAAGCGATTTTTACCCAGCGGCAATTGGCGCTCCCCGCGGAAAAGATGAATGTTTATGGCGGCGACGTGGCCTTGGGCCATCCGTTAGGAGCGGCCGGGACCCGGTCGTTGGTTACGCTCATCCATGCTTTAGCGGAACGAAAATTAAAAAAGGGCATTGCCACGGTCTGCTTGGGAGGGACCGGAGCCATGGCCATTGCCGTCGAGAATGTGACATAAAATGGACCACGCTGCCCAGGGACATTTCTTTATCAACAACCCCATTTTTGTAAAGTATAAAAATCGGTTCAATTGGAAATCTTTTCGGCCGGAGGTTTATCTGAAATCGGTTTTTGTTAACGAGCGCATTGTCGAAGTCCCTTTTGTTTTTCAATCTTTGCAAGGAGTGCCGGCAGCGAAAAAGGTTTTAGACCTTGGTTGCACGGAAAGCCCGTTGCCCTTGCAGCTCGCCGCACTTGGCTTTCAGGTGACCGGGTTTGATTTCCGTGAATATCCCTACAAACATCCCAATTTGAATTTTATTCAAGGAAACATGTTGAATTTACCGTTTGAAGACGAGAGTTACGATGTGGTTTGTTGCATTTCGACGATCGAGCATATCGGCATCGGTTCTTATGATGACCCGTTAACAACAGCGGACGGCGATTTTAAAGCGATGGCCGAGGTACGCCGGGTGTTAAAAAAAGATGGAAAATTGATTTTAAGCGTTCCTTTCGGGGTTTATGAAGAAAATCCCCATCAACGCGTTTATGATGAGGGTAGATTGAATGAGTTGTTAAAAGACTTTCGAGTCGAGGACAAACATTATTTTATCAATCAGACCAAGAAGGCGCGACGTAACAATTATTGGTTAGAATCATCGTGGGCTGAAGCCGCGGCCGTGACGTCGGGCAAAACCACCAACGGGGTCTGTTGTTTAATGGCAAAATTTTAAAGTCGAATATTTTTATGCAGACAAAAGCGTTTAAATCCTTTTTGAAAAACGACTGGGTCATCGCCTTAGGCCTGCTCGGTGTTTATTTGTTAACCATAGGTTATATTTATGGCTGGCACGATCAGCATCTGGAAATTCCACTTTTAAAAAGCCTGATCGATCCTACGCTTTATGTGGGTGATTATTACGTGGAAGGTTTGAAGAAGAATTTCTTTTCTTTCCTTTATCTCATTCTTGCCAGGTTGATTACCGTTGATCAAATTCCCGCAGCGTATTTGATGCTTTATGTTATCGCCCGCTATTTTTTGTTTTTTTGGATGTATAAATTATGGCTGTTCATCTGCAAAGATCGTTTCTTAGCTGTTTTGTCGGTGCTTGCGGTCACTCTCCTCATCCGCGTTGAAGCCTTTTTATACAGAGATTTTTCGCATCAAGAGTTTTCCTATATATTCATGATGGCCGGGCTCTATTTTTTTTATCGAGAACGCTATTTGTTGTGTGCCGCCATATTGGGTTTTGGCGCCAATTTTCATTTTCTTTATTGCGGATTTCCAACTTTTTATTTGTTATTTTATCTATTTGTTTATCAACGAGAGATAAGGATAGACAAATGTTTTAAGGCCATGGGAACATTCATGCTTTTTGCTTTACCCGTCTTTATTTGGATGATAAGAAAAGCTTTAAGTGCCGCAACTTTTCATGACGAGGGGTGGCTCAATCTTTATTTAGCAGCAAATTCGGGGAGTTTTATCATACCGCCGATCAAGTCTTTTGCGACAATCACGGAACATTGGCCGGCTTTTTTTGCGGGCACGGAGTCTTTTGGTGCCTTGGCTGTCTTCACGGCCATCAATTGGGCGTATAACCCTTTCTTCAAAACTGATAAAAAAGTTAAAGTGATCGTCCTAGCGGCGGCCTTGCTATGGCTTGTCCATTTTATTTTTACATCGCTTTTTCCGCATCGGCTATTTTTAGATCTCAATCTTGTTCGGAATGCTCAATTCATTCATTTCTTTTTAATAGGCTACACCGTTCTATTGATTTCCCAATTATTTGAGCGGAAAAATATTTGGCTGGGCAGCATGGTTTTATGCTTATTTCTCCTTGTTCGTTTTGAGACTTTTTTTTCCTTTTTAAGCGCGGTTTTGATATTCGGATTGTTAAAAATTCATGAGCTCCGGGCAAGCAGATCACCGAAAATGATCATCTGTTTCTGGGTAGCAGTGGCGCTATTGTCTTTGCTTGGAATTGCTAAAGGGTTTTCTGGCCAGGAATTTAGCATATCTTCCATCATAAGTTTGGTGGCTAGCGTGGTTCTTGTATTTTCTGTAACGGCCTTCATTCAATTTAACAAGACAATAAGGAATCAGAATGTTCTTTTGAAAACCCTGATGACGATTCCGTACTTAATTATTTTTTTGCACGTCGTATTTTTTCATTACTTAAATTGTCAGGCTTTAAAGAGTGGGGATGGTTTTTGGCAATTGCGCAGAAACTGGATTGATATGCAAAAGTTTGTAAGAATTAACGTCGCCAAAGATGCCCTCATCATGGTCCCACAAGGTATTCCTATGGGAGGATTTAGGATTTTTTCCGAACGCAAAATTTTAGTCAGTGATGAAGATCATGGCATCATTGGATTTGATTATTTGGCAGCCCAAGAAACTTTTAAACGCATTGACGATGTGGGCGCTTTTCAGATGGCTCCTAAAGACATGAACGAATTTCAAGAAGCAATAAAAAAAGCTATCAATTTTTATAAAGTCGATTACATTGTTTTCGCGCGGTATCTACAGCCTCCTTCCCAAATAACGGGTTTTCAAAGAATATACCAAAATGAAGTATTTGCTTTATTTAAAGTGGAGAAAGGGCCATATCACTGATTTTTTAAGTATTTTGAGAGTAACATTTAAGGTGAATTGATGAAACATTTTTTTCTGGTTGGATTTGGCGGATTTGTTGGTGCGGTGGCGCGTTATCAGCTGGGCGGGCTGGTTTTGCATCACACTACGGAATGGAAATTTCCTTTGAGCACTTTTTGCGTCAACGTGTTAGGGTGCCTCCTCGCAGGCGTCTTGGCCGGGCTGGTTGAAAAACACGATTTTTTTGCTGCGGATATGAGGATCTTTTTATTCACCGGCCTTTTAGGCGGGTTCACCACGTTTTCGGCGTTCGGCTTGGAGACCACGTATCTTCTTCAGCGGCACGATTTCCTCTGGGCCGGATTTAACATCATTTCCAGCGTTGTTTTAGGGATTGTCGCGATTTGGTTAGGGATTAAAGTCGTCTTATAGAACCTAAAAACTCGATGAATAGCAAAAAAATGAAAAAAGGTACTTTTGCCATTACTCAGCCGCATGAATTGAAAATCCTGCGCAAGATCGTCGATATCACCAGTTCCGATTTGGATGTCAATCAGACTTTGAATGAGATCGTTAAGATCGTCAACGAAACAACCGGCGCCGACTCGGTTTTCGTTTATCTTTTTGATGAGCGAAAGAAAAACCTTGTCTTGATGGCTTCAAAGGTCCCGCACAAAAGGGAGCTCGGCAAAATCGTTCTTAAGGCTGGTGAAGGGATCACCGGCTGGGTGGCCAAGGAAATCAAACCCGTGGCCATTAAGAAAAACGCCTATCAAGATCCGCGATTTAAAAATTTTGACGTTCTTCCCGAAGATCAATACGAGGCGTTTTTGTCGGTGCCGATCGTCTATAAGGGAAAGGCGACCGGGGTTATCAACGTCCAGCACCGTAACCCACATGAATATTCCAACACGACCATCAATTTGATTAAGACCATCGCCAAGCAGGTGGGCGGTGTCATTGAACACGCGATGCTTTATGAAGAAAAAAAAGTTAAGGCCGCGCAGTTTGACAGTCTCGTGAAGGTGAGTCATTCGATCACGTCCCAGGATTATCTTGATGAGATTTTAAATCTGATTGTCCTGGTCACGGCGGAAATGTTGGATTCTAAAATATGTTCCATTATGCTCCTTGACGGGAAGAAAAACGATGAACTGGTGATGAAGGCAACGCAGAGCCTGAGTGAAGAATATAAGAAGAAGCCGAATTTGCGGGTCGATTCCAGCATTTTAGGAGAAGTGGTTAAAAGCAAAAAGGCGGTTATCATCGACGATGTCCGCAAAGAAGCCAGGTATTCTTACCGGGATTTGGCGGTGAAGGAAAAATTAACATCGATGCTCGCGGTTCCGATGGTGGTTAAAAGCGCGGCCATCGGTGTTATTTGTGTTTACACGAAAGAGCCGCATAGCTTTAGCGATGAGGAGGTCAATGTTTTACAATTGATCGCGAATCAAGCGGCGGTGGCAGTTGAAAATACGCATCTCATGCAGGACACCCTGAAATTGAAAGAGGCCTTGGAGACCCGCAAGATCGTTGAGCGCGCCAAAGGGATTCTGATGCGCATGAACAATTTGACCGAACAGGCGGCGTACAGTTTGATCCATAAAAAGAGCATGGACACCTGCCGATCCATGAAAGACATTGCCGAATCAGTGATCCTCATGGATGAATTGCAGCACGGTGTCCGGTAGAACACCAGGACCTTTCACGAAAGTCTTTGTTTGAAATAAATTTGACAATACTTAGATTTTTTTGTATATTTAAAAAGTACATCGAAGGAGATTTACAAACTTTATGTTAGTTTGATGTAAGGACGCCGTGGTCCTTTTTCAAAGCGCAGATGCTTTGGGAAAGGATTTTTTATTTATGTCAATCTTAGGACAGGAAAGTTCATAACTCAATTTAGAGTAAGCGAAAATTTTCTTGTGCAACCAGGGGAAAGGAATCAATGATGAGAAGACCGAAGTTTTTGATCAGGGTGTTATTGTTAAGCATTTTTATTTTATTTGCCAAGGGGGTTTATGCCGAAACGCTTCTTGGGGATTTGCTGAAAGAAAAAGGGATTGCTTTGAAAGTGGACGCAACAATGGATTTTTACGATAAATACGTCTGGAGAGGGTTCCTTTTAGACAAAGACGCGGTCATGCAACCTAGCATCACCTTTTCTGCGAATGGTTTTGAGGGAGGGTTTTGGGGTAACTGGGATTTGCATAATAAAGACGCCATGTCATCGGACGAAACCGATGGTTGGATCGGGTATAATTTTGATCTTTCGTTTATAAATGAAGCCCTGAAGATGGTCAATCTTTCAGTCGGGCACACCTGGTATGGCTTTCCAGAGGCCCATTCGCACACGGTGGAGACCTATTTGGGAGCGTCCTTGGACACGTTTTTGTCACCGTATATTAAGTGGTATCGTGATTATGGAAATGATTCCACCGGCGGTGGTGCCGACGGCAGCTATTTTGCATTTGGCATCGGGCATACCCTGGATCTGGTCAAAAAATATGACATCACCCTGGATCTGGGTTTTGAGCTGGGAATCAATCACGAGGCCTTTATTGATGGAACAGGCGGGTACACGTTAACCACCGCTGGGGTCAATGTTCCTTTGACCGAAAAAATAACAGTATCTCCGAAGATGGCTTATAGCATTCCTTTTGCTGATTTGGCCGATGCCAATGACGGTAATCAGAGCGAAGAATTTTATGGAGGTGTTTCCTTGGCCTATGGTTTTTAACCGGTAAAAAAGAGGGAGGCGATCGTGAGAAATGTCCAAAGGAATCGACTAAGTTTGCGGAATCTGCCTTACTTTTTGCATACCAAGACGCGCAGGTCATATGAGAAAGGAAGCGGGCGCGTGAGTTTGAAGAAATATTATTGTATTTTGGTTGTCCATCTTAACTGATTTTTTCCCGAGCGTATAGGCAGCCCGCCTCTTCTGATGTTACAACAGCTTTGGTGTTAAGGCTGCCTGTTTTTTCATTCGGAACAAAACCTATTTAAAAGGAGTGAGTTAGAAATTAAAAGAACTTGACAAATTTGTGATGAAATCATATACTTTCAGTATTAAGAGCGACGATGTTCTTAATCCTTTGAGTATCTCCGGAGAAGTTGTCATCGGAGAAAGATGAATATGGGCGACGCAGTCCTCGAAAAGCAGCTAAGTATGCTTAACGAGGATTTTTTATTTGGTAGTGATTCATAGGGATGTTCAATACGTTTCTTGACACCAACTTAGTCGATTGTTAGAATGTTTTTTTTGAGGTCATCTCAGGGATGTAACCCTTTGTAAAACAAAAGCATTCATCTTTAATAAAATTAAAAAAAGGAGTAGGCAATGAGTACGCGGTCAAGAATGCAAAATTTGGAACCCGGTGAAAAACAAGGTAACGGGGAATGCTGTGCGGAGGTGAGGGCGATGGAAAATGTCGCTGATTATTTTGGTAAAAATACTTTCAGTTTGAAGACGATGCGCAATTTTCTTTCTGAGAAGGCTTATAAATCTTTGAGTGCCACGATCAAAGAGGGCGGTAAGCTTGATCCGGCGATTGCGGATGAAGTTGCTGATGCGATGAAGACCTGGGCGATCTCACATGGGGCAACCCATTTTAGCCACTGGTTTCAGCCGTTGACCGGTACGACTGCGGAAAAACACGATTCTTTTATCGAGCCGGACGGTGAAGGCGGGGTTATTCTTAAGTTTTCTGGTAAAAAATTGATTCAAGGGGAGCCGGACGCTTCCAGTTTTCCTTCCGGCGGTTTGCGCCCCACTTTTGAGGCCCGTGGATATACCGGCTGGGATCCGACCAGTCCGGCTTTTATTAAGGAAGGGCCGCAAAGATCGACCCTTTGCATTCCGACTTATTTCATTGGATGGAACGGCGAGGCCTTGGATAAAAAGACGCCTTTGCTGCGTTCTTTGAGGGCGATTTCGAAGCAGGTTTGCCGTTTGGCCGAGTTGTTTGATATCAAGACCCAGGGCAAACAGGCCTATGTCACTTTGGGCCCCGAGCAGGAATATTTTTTGATTGACCGGGATTTTTATTTTCAAAGGATTGATCTGGTGCAAACCGGTCGAACCCTTTTTGGTCGAGAGCCTGCCAAACATCAACAGATGGCGGATCATTATTTTGGCGCGATCAAGACCCGGGTCATGGCGTTTATGGAAGAGCTTGATTACGAGATGTGGAAATTAGGGGCACCGACCACGACTCGGCATAATGAAGTCTCTCCTCATCAGTTTGAAGTTGCTCCGGTTTTTGAACACGCCAATTTGAGCATTGATCACAATATGATGCTCATGGAAGTCATGCAAAAAGTCGCGGAAAAACATGGGCTAGCTTGCTTGCTTCACGAAAAGCCGTTTGACGGTGTCAATGGTTCCGGTAAGCACATGAACTGGTCGATTGTCGGCCCCGACGGGAAGAATTGGTTGTCACCGGGTGCAAATCCGCACGACAATATGATTTTTTTAACCACGCTGTGCGCGGTGATCAAAGGTGTTGATACGCACGCGAAAATGTTGCGCGCGTCGATTGCCTCAGCCGCGAACGACCATCGTTTGGGTTCGCATGAAGCTCCACCGGCGATCATCTCCATCTTTTTGGGAGAGCAGTTGATGGATGTCATCGAGCAGATTGAAAAAGGCGGTGCCAAATCTTCAAAGAAGGGCGGTGTCTTGGAATTGGGGATCGACGTTCTGCCAACGTTGCCGCGCGACGCCACCGATCGTAACCGCACGTCACCTTTCGCTTTTACCGGGGCCAAGTTTGAGTTTCGAGCGGCCGGGTCGGGAATGAGTTTGGCCGGCCCGACGATCGTTTTGAATACGCTCGTCGCTGATGCCATTGATGAGATCTGCACCCAGCTTGAAAAAGAGAAAAAGGGCAAGAAGGATTTCAGCGAGGCCCTTCAAAAAGTGTTACAGGGGATCATCAAGAAGCATAAGCGGGTTATTTTTAATGGCGATAATTACTCCGAGGCTTGGGCGAAGGAAGCCGAGAAACGCGGGTTACCGAATTTGAAATCGACGCCCGAGGCGCTGGAAGTTGTCAAAGAAGAAGAGAGCATCAAGTTGTTTGAGCGACAAAGTGTTCTTACCAAACAGGAATTGTTGTCTCGTTATGACGCGTATAAAGAGTCTTACGCGACCATCATCAAGTATGAGGCGGCGTGTTCTCTTCATCTGGCAAGAACCATGTTTATTCCCGCAGCACTCGAATATCAAGAAGAGCTTGCCTCGACAATTCAGTCGGTGGCCTTGGTCAATAAATCGGCAAAATCAAAAGCCACAGCAGATCTTTTAAAGGATCTTTGTGCTGAGACTGACAAAGCGCTGCTGGCGGCTAAAAAATTAGCAAGCGCCATCGAGGGCGGGGTATCGCTTAAGACTAAACAAGCGATGGAAGAGCTTCGATCCGCGGTTGACGCTTTGGAAAGTATGGTTCCGGAGCAGAAATGGCCGTTACCGTCTTACACGGAGATGCTGTTTTTAATGTGAAAAAATGATTCCGTGATATTGTGCCCCAGTGTTTCAGTAGGTTTACAGCTGAGATCTGGGGCACGATTCTATTTACGCATTGTTTTCCTAGAAGAGATGATCCTTTTCATCAAACATATTGATATCGAAGGGCCAGGAACGCTGGGAGAATATTTTCAGCGTAAGGGAATGCCTTTTGATATGATTGATTTGGGGGAAGGAGAAAAACTACCAGCCTCTTTGGACCGTTACGACACGGTTGTTTCGCTCGGTGGGCCCATGAACGTTTACGAAGAAGACAAATATCCGTTTTTAAAAGACGAAGATGTCTTGATCAAAAAAGTCCTGCAGGACCAAATTCCATTTTTAGGGATTTGCCTGGGGTCGCAATTGTTGGCCAAGGCCAGTGGGGCGATGGTAAAAAAATCGCCTCGTCAGGAAATTGGATTTTTTGATATTGAATTGAGCAACCAAGGTCAAGACGACCCGTTATTCAAAAATTTTGGAAAGACGGTCAATGTTTTTCAGTGGCATGAAGATATGTTTGAAATCCCGGCCCATGGCCAATTGTTGGCCAGCTCCACAGGGTGTCCGCATCAGGCCTTGAAGGTCGGTGAAAATGCTTATGGTTTGCAGTTTCACGTCGAGATCACCCATAAGAGCATCGAGGAATGGTCGAAGGAATATTTGAAATCCGGGCCGCCAGCAGTTTCTTTTCAAAAGCAGATGGATGGCATGCTCAAAGATTATCAAGAAAAACGAAAAATTTTTAACCAGACCGCAACGCGAATATACGACAATTTTTTGAAAATGCTATGAATTCACTGCGCATGGCCTTAGCCCAAATCAACCCCACCGTCGGGGACATTGACAATAACCGCAAACGGATCCTGACTTCGATCCAAGCCGCAAAAAAAGTCCAGGCAGATGTGGTTGTTTTTCCCGAATTGGTCTTGAGTGGTTACCCACCGGAAGATTTATTGCACAAAAAGCATTTTGTTGATGGGAATCTCAAGGCCGTTCGCCAATTGGCGAAATCGGTTTCCGGGCTCGTTGCCGTGATTGGCGGCGTTGATCGCGACCAACAAGGCCGGCTTTATAACGCTGCGTTTGTGATCGCGGATCAAAAAATTCCGGCGGTCTATCATAAACACGAGCTTCCTAATTACGGTGTCTTTGATGAAAAGCGGTATTTTACCGACGGGAAGCAGAACCCGATTTTAGAAATTCGGGGAGTTCTTTGTGCTGTCAATATCTGCGAAGATATCTGGAAGGAAGACGGCATTCCTTGTGCGCAGGCGAAATCCGGAGCCAAATTGTTGTTGAACTTGTCATCCTCACCATTTGATCTTAGCAAGATGGATCAACGAGAGAAATTGTTGAAAAAGCGGGCCAAACAATTGCATTGCACCATTTGTTATGCGAATTTGGTCGGTGGACAGGACGAGCTTGTGTTTGACGGCGGCAGTATGATTGTGGGGCCGCAAGGGAAGATCGTTGCCGTGGCGAAAGAGTTTGCCGAAGATTTGCTGATGATGGACATCCCCTTAGAATTTTTAAAATCAAAAAAGACAAAAATCAAACAACTGATTCACTGCAAAGGGTTGCCGTTGACGAAGAAAAGCGAACTGCCGGCCCGCAGCCTTGAACCCTTATCGCAATTGGAAAGGATTTATCGAGCGTTGGTGTTGGGAACGCGGGATTATGTTCGTAAAAATGGATTTGAAAAGGTGGTTATTGGCTTGAGCGGTGGGATAGACTCAGCTCTGGTTGCGGCCATTGCCGTCGAGGCTTTGGGCAAAGAAGGTGTCGTTGGGGTAACGATGCCTTCACAATTCTCATCGAGTGGCACGAAAAGCGATGCCAAGCAGTTGGCGCAAAATTTGGGGATTCAATTTTTGGAACTGCCGATTCAGGGGGTCTTTGAGCATTATTTGGAAGTGTTGAAGCCGGTGTTACTGGGCCGTGCTGTGGATGTGACCGAAGAAAATTTGCAGGCGCGCGTTCGTGGAAATCTGCTCATGGCCCTTTCCAATAAATTTGGCTGGCTGGTATTAACGACTGGCAATAAAAGTGAGATCGCGGTCGGGTATTGCACGCTTTACGGCGATATGTCCGGCGGTTTCGGGGTCATCAAGGATGTCCCAAAAACCAAAGTTTATGAAATTGCCAGGTTGATCAATCTAAAGCACAGCGGCTGGATCCCGGAAAGTGTTTTTGACCGGCCGCCCAGCGCTGAATTGCGGGCGAATCAGAAGGACCAAGACAGTCTGCCGGCTTATGATATTTTAGATTTGATTTTGGAAGGATACGTGGAAAAGCATCTGTCGATCTCCCAATTGGATCAAAAGCTGAAGGACCGTGGATTGATTGAAGATGTGATCAAAAAAATCGACCGCTCTGAATATAAGCGCCGTCAGGCCCCGCCAGGAATCAAAATCACTCCCCGTGCCTTTGGCCGCGATTGGCGCGTTCCTATCACCAATAAATACAAAGGGTTTTGATTCTGTACGATTGCTTTTTGCTCATGACAGTTTTGATAATTTCATTGCAAGTTTTGGGTTTTATAGATAAACTGTAAGCATTTGCATGCAATTTTTCCGTCTTTCTGGAATTTCCATCATAAGGAGCTGAGGAGTTGACGAACGGACTTTTTTTACCCAAAAAGCAGGGGCTGTATCTCCCGCAGTTTGAGCATGACAGTTGTGGGGTGGGGTTCATTGTCAATATTAAGGGCAAGAAATCGCACGAAATTGTTCGCAATGGTTTGCAGATATTGGAAAATTTGTCTCACCGCGGGGCCTGCGGCTGCGACCCGAAAACCGGCGATGGTGCCGGCATTTTACTGCAGATCCCAGACGCCTTTTTCCGCAAGGAATCGAAAAAGACCAATATTGATTTGCCAGCTGCTGGCAATTATGCAGTGGGGATTGTTTTTCTGCCGCCGAATCCGGCCGACCGCAATACCATTGAAGAATGGTTCGAACATATGATCCGTGAAGAAGGTCAGCGATTTTTAGGCTGGCGCGGAGTTCCGCACAATAGCACTGAAATCGGCGAAGTGGCGCGATCGGTAGAGCCGGAGTTCAAACAAGTTTTCGTCGGGCGTGGAAAAGACACTATTCCGGAAAATTTTGAACGCAAACTCTATGTGATTCGCAAGCGGCTTTACAATAAGGTCCAGGATTCTACACTGCAGCAAAAAAATTATTATTATTTTTGTAGCCTTTCCAGCAAAACAATTGTTTATAAGGGGCAGTTTATCGCTGATCAGTTGGAGAAATTTTATCTCGATCTGGCCGACCCGACCATGATTTCTGCCATCGCGATGGTGCATTCCCGTTATAGCACAAATACTTTTCCGACGTGGGCGTTGGCGCATCCCTATCGAATGCTCGCGCACAATGGTGAAATCAACACCTTGCGTGGTAACATCAACTGGATGCACGCCCGGGAAATGCAGTTTATCTCAGATAAATTTGGCGAGGACATCAAAAAACTTCTGCCGATCGTGGTTCCGCATGGGAGCGATTCCGCGACTTTTGATAATGTGCTAGAGATGCTGGTGCTGGCCGGACGTTCTTTGCCACACGCGGTCATGATGATGATCCCTGAGGCCTGGAGCCAGCATGAGAGCATGCCGGAAGATCGAAGGGCGTTTTACGAATATCATTCGTGTTTGATGGAGCCCTGGGACGGGCCGGCTTCGATCACGTTTTCCGACGGGCGATATATCGGCGCGGTTTTGGACCGCAATGGCTTACGTCCTTCCCGTTATTGGATAACGAACGACGATATGGTGATCATGGCTTCGGAAACCGGGGTCTTAGACGTTGCCCCGGAAAAAGTGGTCAAAAAAGGGCGTTTGCAGGCCGGCAAGATGTTTCTCGTCGACACTCAGGAAGGCCGCATCATTGACGACGAGGAATTGAAGAACCAATATATCCAACGGCATCCCTATGCCCAATGGCTGAAAGAACAAGTTGTTGATTTGAAAGATTTGCCGAAACCAAAAAAGGTGCACGGGCTGAATGAAAAGACTTTGCTCGAGCGTCAGCGCGCTTTTGGTTACACGCTTGAGGATTTGAAAATCGTTTTGGACCCGATGTTGACCGATGGTGTTGAAGCCACCGGATCTATGGGGACGGATACGCCTTTGGCGGTGTTGAGCCATCGTCCACAGCTTTTATTCAATTATTTCAAACAGCTTTTCGCGCAGGTCACCAATCCGCCGATTGACGCGATCCGTGAGGAAGTGGTCATGGCCGATGATGTGATGCTCGGGGCGGAAGGCAATCTTCTGGAAGAAACCCCGCTGCATTGCCATCGTCTGCGGGTTGCTCGGCCCATGATTACCAACGAGGAACTGGAAAAGATTCGCCATGTCCATCAGGGGAATTTGCGCGGTGAAACTTTGTCGGTCATTTTTAAAAAAAAAGGCGGAGCCAAGGGGCTGGAATCGGCCCTGGAGCATTTGTTTGAACAAGCTGATCAAGTGATTGAAAAGGGCTGTTCGATTCTCGTCCTTTCCGACCGTAACGTGAACAAAGATAATGTCCCGATGTCGTCGCTGTTGGCCTGTTCTGGTCTGCATCATCATCTGATTCGACAAGGGACGCGCACAAAAGTGAGCTTGGTTTTGGAAACCGGAGAAGCCAGGGAAATGCACCATTTCGCGGTCTTGATCGGTTATGGCGCCAATTGCGTCAATCCTTATCTGGCCTTGGAAACGATTGAGGCGCAGATCAAGCTTGGCATTTATCCCGCGGAGTTGACGGTGGAAAAGGCGCAGAGCAATTACATCAAATCAACGCATAAGGGTTTGTTTAAAATCATTTCCAAGATGGGGATTTCAACCATCCAGTCTTATTGCGGGGCGCAGATTTTTGAAGCGGTTGGTTTGGGCGAGGCCTTGATTGAAAAATATTTCACCGCGACACCTTCCCGCATCGGCGGGATTGGGATCGAGACGGTGGCTGAAGAGATGCTGCGTCGGCACACAACCGCATATCCCGATGAGAATGTTTATGACCAGATGCTCGATGCCGGGGGGGAGTACCATTGGCGTCGGGACGCGGAACATCATCAACTCAATCCGCAGACGATAGCACTGTTGCAGCACGCGACACGCAGCGGCGATTATAAACTTTATAAAAAATTCGCGGAGTTGATCAACAATCATGAAATCAATTTGGCGAATATCCGTGGATTGCTCAAATTTAAAAAATCAACACCGATCCCGATCGAGGAAGTGGAGCCGGTAACGGCGATTGTCAAGCGTTTCGCGACCGGGGCCATGAGTTATGGGTCGATTTCAAAAGAGGCGCATGAGACGTTGGCCATTGCCATGAACCGTTTGGGTGGATTTTCAAATACCGGCGAGGGGGGAGAAGACCCGGAGCGTTTTCAGTTGCTGCCTAATGGCGACTCTAAACGCAGTCGGAT
The DNA here is from genome assembly GCA_023247795.1 of Candidatus Omnitrophota bacterium. Taxonomy (GTDB): domain Bacteria; phylum Omnitrophota; class Gorgyraeia; order Zapsychrales; family JANLHA01; genus JAHFFS01. Next base: position 4,433 of record JAHFFT010000026.1, on the reverse strand, counting down.
CAAGCAGGTGGCCCAGGGCCGGTTTGGTGTGACCATCGAATATTTGGTCAACGCTGATCAGATGCAGATCAAAATGGCGCAAGGTGCCAAGCCCGGCGAGGGTGGGCAGCTGCCCGGATATAAGGTCAGCAAAGAAATCGCGAAGACGCGATATACAACACCGGGTGTTGGATTGATTTCTCCGCCGCCGCATCATGATATTTATTCGATCGAAGATTTAGCTCAATTGATCCATGATTTAAAAAACGCGAATCCGCGGGCGGATGTGAGTGTTAAATTGGTTTCCGAGGTCGGGGTAGGGACGATCGCGGCCGGGGTTTCGAAGGGAAAATCCGATCATGTTTTGATCAGCGGGTATGAAGGTGGCACCGGCGCCTCACCGCAGACATCGATCAAGCACGCGGGTCTGCCCATGGAATTGGGGATCGCGGAAACTCAGCAGGTCTTGGTGATGAATGATCTGCGCGGTCGTATTCGAGTCCAGACCGACGGACAGCTCAAGACTGGCCGGGATGTGGTGATCGCTGGGATGCTGGGCGCCGATGAATTTGGTTTTTCAACCATTGCCTTGGTGACACTGGGCTGCATTTTGTTGCGCAAATGCCATTTGAACACTTGCTCCGTCGGGATCGCGACCCAAGACAAAGAATTGCGGAAGAAATTTTTTGGTCAGCCGGAATATGTGGTTAATTTTTTTATGTTCGTGGCACAAGAAGCGCGGGAGATCATGGCAGAATTGGGATTCCGAAAATTTGATGATCTCGTCGGACGGGTCGATATGCTGGAGACCAAAGAGTTGATTGATCACTGGAAAATCAACAAAGGCCTTGATTTGACCAATATTTTGCACAAGCCGGACGTCCCGAAGCACGTCGCTATTCATCATGTTGCGAGGCAGGATCATGGTTTGGAAAAGGCCTTGGATAATCGTTTGATTGAGAGTTGTCAGGAATCAATCGAGAACAAGCGGCCGGTTCATTTTGACTGTAAGATTCGAAATATCAATCGCACCGTTGGGACGATGCTTAGCAGTGAAATTGCCCGACGCTATGGTCTGGCGGGGCTGCCGGAAGATACGATTCAGGTGAAGTTTCAGGGATCGGCTGGGCAGAGCTTTGGCGCTTTTCTGGTAAAGGGAGTGACCCTTATTTTAGAAGGAGATGCGAATGATTATGTCGGCAAGAGCCTTTCTGGCGGTAAATTGATCGTTTATCCGCCGAAAGGTGTCAATTTTGTCGCTGAGGAAAATATTATTGTCGGTAATGTCGTGCTTTATGGGGCGATTTGCGGGGAAGTTTATTTCCGCGGGTTGGCTGGCGAGCGCTTTGCGGTGCGCAATAGCGGGGCCCTCGCGGTGGTGGAAGGGGTCGGGGATCATGGTTGCGAATACATGACCGGTGGGCGGGTTGTGGTTTTGGGTCCGACCGGGCGCAACTTTGCCGCTGGGATGAGCGGAGGGGTCGCGTATGTTTGGGACGGAGACGGTACTTTTAAATCGCGCTGCAATATGGAGATGGTTGAGCTTTTTTCCATCGAGCGCGAAGTTGATGCGACAGAATTGAAAAAATTGATTGAGAATCATTTGCGCTATACGCAAAGCAGTGTTGCGAAAAGGGTTTTGGCTGATTGGGAGAAGGCGCTCACGCAATTTATCAAAGTTTATCCGGTTGATTATCGACGGGTTATTGAAGAAGCGGAAAAGTTGCAAGAAACAAGTCTCAGGTCTCAAGTCTCAAGTCACAAGTAGCTTGTCACTTGCAACTTGAGACTTATAAGGAATTGCATATGGGTGACAGCAAAGGTTTTATGAAATATCCTCGGCAGGATTTTAAGAAGGAGCCTGCCAAAGAACGGATCAGGCATTGGAAAGAATTTTATCTGGAAATGCCGGAAGAAAAATTGAAACTCCAGGGCGGCCGCTGCATGGATTGCGGGGTCCCGTTTTGTCAATCCGGTTGTCCGATTGGCAATATCATTCCCGACTGGAATGATCTGGTTTATCGCAACCGTTGGCAAGAAGCGGTTGAGCGTCTGCATAAAACCAACAATTTTCCAGAGTTTACCGGTCGGGTCTGTCCGGCGCCGTGTGAGAATTCCTGCGTCTTGGCGATCAATGAGCCTGCGGTGACGATCAAAAATATCGAGGTTTCGATCATTGAGAAAGCCTATAAAGAAGGTTGGGTCAAACCGCAGCCGCCCAAAAAACGTTCGGGAAAAAAAGTCGCGGTTGTGGGGTCTGGTCCGTCGGGATTGGCTTGCGCCGATCAGTTGAATAAAGCCGGACATCTGGTAACCGTTTATGAGAAGAATGAGGCGATCGGCGGACTGTTGACTTTAGGCATCCCTGATTTCAAATTGGAAAAATGGGTGGTCGAGCGGCGGGTTAAGCGCATGGAAGAGGAAGGGGTGAAATTCAAGCCCCGAACCCATATCGGGGTCGACGTCTCGACTAAAAAACTCGTCGAGGAATTCGACGCGGTTGTCTTGGCCGGAGGGGCAGAAGATCCTCGGAATTTGCCAGTGGAAGGGCGTGATTTGGACGGCATTCATTTTGCCATGGATTTTTTAACCCAGCAGAATCGTTTGGGCCGCGGGGAAAAAATTGTTGCGGAAGAACGGATCAGCGCCGAGGGAAAGAAAGTCGTGGTCCTGGGCGGCGGGGATACGGGTTCTGACTGCATAGGTACGGCGAACCGGCAGGGTGCCAGTGTCGTTAGGAATTTTGAATTACTGCCGGAACCTCCTCAAGAACGGGCCGTTGGTAATCCCTGGCCGCAGTGGGCGTTCATCATGCGGACTTCGACTTCTCACGAAGAAGGCGTTGAGCGGGATTATGCCATTTTGACCAAGGGGTTCAGCGGGGAAGGTGGCAAGGTCAAAAAGCTGCACGCGGTGCGGATTGAGTTTGGTGAAATGGATCCCGAGACCGGACGACGGCCGATGAAGGAAATCCCGGGTTCGCAATTTACAGTCGAGGCGGATTTGGTTTTATTGGCTTTGGGCTTTCTTGGGCCGGTGAAGCGTGGTATGCTGGAAGAATTGGGTGTTGTTTTGGACCAACGGGGCAATGTAAAAACTGATAACAATCATATGACCAGTGTTTCCGGGGTTTTCGCCGCGGGGGACATGCGACGAGGCCAGTCCTTAGTGGTTTGGGCCATCAATGAAGGGCGCGCAACAGCGACGGGTGTTCATCAGTATCTCACGACGGGAGTAAAAATTTAATTTTATCAAAAAAGGAGTGATCATGAAAAAGTTGGCTTTGGTGTTGGTGGTTTTAGTAATGGTTGGATGTGACAATAAAACGACATCTTTACGAAAAGAAGCGGTTTCCAAAGTAAATTACCTTGGTCAAGGTATTGAACTTTTGAAACAAGGGAAGGGTGCGGATGCCATAGAGAGTTTTGATAATGCCATTAGGCAGGATCCGACCGATGTCCAAGCATATCTCGTTTTAGGACAGACGTATATGATGATTAAGCAATATCCGCAGGCGGTGAGTACTTATACTGCTGCCGCTCGGATCGCTCCCGATCAAGGAGAAGTATTTTATCATTTAGCGTTGAGCGAGGCCATGTCCGGCGATATTCAAAAAGCGTTTGAGAGCACACAGAAAAGCATTGCCATTTTTCAACAGCAAAATAACGATGAGGGCGTAAAAAAGTCGGTCGCGTTATTAGAACAGTTTATGCCCAAATCAAATGAAGCCAAGATGAACCAATCCGCTGTTTCGGTCTCAGGACAATCCAAACTATAACCTTTCCATTCTCACCTCGCAGATGCACCTGCGAGGTGAGAATCCATAGTTTTTCCTATCAGGCAAGTCCCTTCAAACAATCATAACATCAGAATTAATTGGAAATTCGTTTTGCGGTTTGAGCATAGCTTTTGTTATAATAAATTTTATCGTTCGGATCATAAAAAAAGGAGACGCTGTGCGACAAAAACGATTTGGCTTGACTGTATTTTTAATTTTTTACTTAATGTCTTCGAAAGTTTTGGCTGAAGGAGTCTCGGAGACAATGTCACAGCAAACCGCGCAGCAATCGCAGAGCGCGAATAATGAGCAAGCGCCGGAAGTTGCTGCGTTGGCTGACGTGATCGCGGCTTTGAATCAGACGGCGGAAAACTGGACGCTGCTTGTGGATACTGCTGCGAAAGAAACCATTGTGACCTACTATGTTCATGAGTTTCAACAGCAGGGAATCGGGATTCTTAAACCAGCGGAGTATTATGTCAACGTGATCGATGGGATGTCGCAGCAGTCACCTGATATTTTTAAGCATCCATTTTCGCAAGTATTACAGATTGTGGCGGTCATGGAATACGATTTCAATAATGGACAAAATCCTGATGACATGGCTTATCAAATTTTGGGTAGTAAAGAAGCGGTCATGCAGAATCGGCAACGGCTGGGGATGTAAGCAAGTTAC
>JAHFFT010000025.1 GCA_023247795.1 Candidatus Omnitrophota bacterium | reverse complement strand
TAGCGCCGCCCGTCGGGTCAACTCCATTCCCGGAATTTAACGTTACGGTCGCCCCTTCCGCGTCAATGTCCTCGCTCATCGTTAACTGACCATCCGTATTTAAGGTCACAGCATTGCCGTCCGTTGTTATCCCATCGGCCCCATTCACACTGCCTATCATCAAATCATTGGCATCGGTATAGGTCAAATCGCCTTCGATACTAGCCGCCAGCGTGTTGACATCATTATCGCCATTATCCAGATCAAACGTCCCTGTTCCCGTCAATAGTAAACTATTGGCGAAAATAGCGCCGCCCATCGAGTCAACTCCATTACCGGAATTTAACGTTACGGTCGCCCCTCCCGCGTCAATGTCCTCGCTCATCGTTAACTGATCATCCGTATTTAAGGTCACATCATTGCCGTCGGTTGCAATCCCTTCGCTCCCATTCACACTCCCCACCGTCAAATCATTGGCATCGGTATAAGTCAAATCACCTTCGATCTCGGCCGCTAAGGTATTCACATCATTATCGCCATTATCCAGATCAAACGTCCCTTCACCTAGTAAAAGCAAACTGTCTGCGAAAATAGCGCCGCCCGTCGAGTCAACTCCATTGCCGGAATTTAACGTAACAGTGGCTCCTCCCGCGTCAATGTCCTCGCTCATCGTTAACTTGTCCCCGGTATTTAAGGTCACATCATTGCCGTCAGTTGCAATCCCATCGGTCCCATTCACACTGCCTACTGTCAAATCATTGGCATCGGTATAGGTCAAATCGCCTTCGATACTAGCCGCCAGCGTGTTGACGTCATTATCGCCATTGTCCAGATCAAACGTGCCTGTTCCCTTCAACAGTAAACTATTGGCGAAAATAGCGCCGCCCGTCGAGTCAACTCCATTCCCGGAATTTAACGTAACAGTGGCTCCTCCCGCGTCAATGTCCTCGCTCATCGTTAACTGATCATCCGTATTTAAGGTCACATCATGATCATTGCTGGTCATTCCATCGTACGTCCCGCCGCCGTTTGGAACAATCACTTCCCCGACAGTTAAGGCATTGGCATCATTTAATTGAATGGTGCCATCAGCATTAGCCGCCACCGTACCAAAATCATTGCCAGCTGAGGTCAAATTGACATCACTAGTACCGAGAAAAACCAATTCCCCAGCTTTAATATCCGTACCACCCAGTTGCGTTACGCTTTGGTTGGAAGCTGAATCAATATCAAAACCAAACACATTGCTGCCGGTATTGATATTGCCCAAAACACTGCCGTTGCCGATACCTAATCCCGTGGAATCTGCGCCAATTAACGCATAACCATCGCTGGTAGTATCTCTGGTATCAATCAAACCGTTGATATCCATGGTGAATTTACCGTTATCGGAACTGATATCGACGTTGCCCGCATCGCCTGTACCAGCGGTCGTGATCGCCGCGTTAACCGCGATGTTCTCGCCCGCATTAATAGAGAGGTCTGCCCCACCGGTCGTAATTGGAGCGGCAACCGTAACCATAGAATGCGCGGTCAAGTCCACATTATCCGTATGCGCGACGCTGGCTGTATTGCTGATCCCATTGGCAAACGCGCTGCCATAAATACTGCCATCAAAAAGAATCACATCCCCGACATTATCAATCGTGATTCCGCCGGAAGCTGTATTATTGGCGGAAAGGTTGATCACACCGCTTGAATTAACATCAATGCCGGTAGCCGCGGCCAATGCAAAATCATTGGTATCTAAGTTCACCCTATTGCCCGATGTCGTAATGGCGCCGTTGAAATCTCCGTCAAAATCCGCCTGCACCTGAATATCGCCGCCATTGGCGGTTAAATTCACATCGTTCAAAGAGGCCAGCTTGATATCATTGGTGGCATACAAACCTAATTCCGGTGTGTCGGACGAAGGCACTAAGGCGATGTCATTAAGTAAGGTTAAATCACCGGTCGCGGCCAAATACAAATGGTTTAAATCAATTCCGCTTCCGCCATCATTAAAGACATCGGAATCCACCGTGAAGTCTCCGCCATTAGTTGCCAAAACCACCGTACCTGTGGGGTCATAGCTCAAGCTGTTAATCTGGTTGGAGAGAAAATCACCGCTGATGAAATTAAGGTAGGTGCTACCGTTGGACGCGTTGACCGTCAATCCGCCCGTGCCCAAATGCGCCACATTAATATCCACAAACGCGGGATCCAAACTGTTGCTGGGATTCGCCCCCACATCTCCATTGCTGTTAAGCGTGATTTGATTAGCATCGATAGCCGTCGTGTCAACGCTATCATCCAAAATCGAACCATTGGTTGCCGTTAAATCAACAATACCGGAAGTCGCCCCGGCGGTAATGGTCTTTACGATAACATCTCCGCTGCTGGCGGTCAAATTGATGCTGTTGGCAGCAGAATCCGTGGAAGAGACCACATTGGTCGCCGTATTCGTTCCGCCGGCATTCACTGTGATTGGACCGTTCGCGGTGGTTAAACTCGTTAACGTTACCGCGTTTGTTTCATTTAAGTTCATCAACCCTGTTGCCGTCACTGATCCTACGATGCTCTTGACTGTTGTGTTAAGCGCCGTTGCATTCGTTCCGATTCCGTTCTTCGCCGTTAAGGTCAACACATCCCCGGTTACCGCAGAAGTGTTATCTAATATAGAACCATTCGTTGCCGTTAAATTCACTTCCCCATTCGCGGCTCCCGCATTGATTGTTCCCGCGTTAATATCCCCCGCGCTTGCCGTTAAGCTGATGTCATTCGCGTCAGCATCCGTTGTCGAAGTTACGCTCGTGGCCGTGATCGTTCCGCCCGCATTCACCGTGATTGGACCGTTCGCCGCAGTTAAACTCGTTAAGATCACAGCATCCGTTTCATTCAAATTCATCAAACCCACCGCCGTCACAGAACCTGTGATGCTGTTTGCCGTCGTATTGATCGCGGCTGTATTTGTTCCAATGCCATTCTTCGCGGTTAAAGTCACGGCATCTCCCGTAACCAACGAGGTATTATCCAATATGGAACCGTTCGCCGTAGTTGCAGTCACATCACTTGCGGTGGTTACTTTGGCAAGCGAAATGTCTCGCGCAGAATCCAGCATAATATCTCCAGAAGCGGATTTCACTTCGGAACCGGCATTCAAGACAATATCACCCGTCGCACTCCCGCTGTGATTGGTGTCATCGAAATCACTCATATCCTCACCGGATTTGACGGTTAGGCCACTGGCGCCGGCCGCACTGATTGTCTTTCCCGCGGCAACTGTCACCGTATCTCCGGCAAATATGTTAATGTCACCCGACGTAGTGGTGGTTAAATTGGCATTGACAGTAATGTCATCCGCTGTACTCGTCGGCACGGCCGAATTAAGCGATGCTAAGGATATTTCACCGTTGGTCGCGGCAATATCTTCATTGACGGTAATAGCGCCGCTCGTCGTTAAGAGAATCACACGGCCGAAATTTGTGGAAACACCATTCATGGCCGAGATCCCGCCAATCGTCAGGTCTGTATTATTCATGACCAGCACATCACCATTTCCGCCCGATGCTTCGAGGCGATTAACGTTGGTGGATAAAAAGTCCGCCATATCCGCCGCGCTGGAAATATTGGCGGGCGCCGCACCGATGCCACTTGTTGCTGAAATGATAAGATCATCGGCACTTACATCAACCGCTGCAGAACCGCTGGTAATTGCTCCGGCAGCAGCCGTCAAATTCACTGTGCTGGTCGTGCTGATCCCTGACACATCAAAACCGTTGGCATCGACATAGGTGATCGCGCCAGCGTCGTTGGTGGTGTCAGTGGCATTTCGCGAACTGAGATTAATGGTTGTGAAGTCATTGGCTGCTGAGTTAAGAGTAATCGCTGCCCCGCCGTTTTTCTTGGTCTTCGCGGTCAAAGTCGAACCTAAAAGTGTGCCCGAATCGCTGATCGCGTCACCGCCCGTCAGATTCACAGTACCTGTCGTTGAAATCCCTGACACATCAAAACCGTTGGCATCGACATAGGTGATCGCGCCAGCGTCGTTGGTGGTGTCAGTGGCATTTCGCGAACTGAGATTAACAGTTGTGAAGTCATTGGCCGCTGAGTTAAGAGTAATCGCCGCCCCGCCATCTTTCTTCGTCTTCGCAGTCAAAGTAGAACCGACTAGCGTGCCGGAACCGGTGATAGCGTCACCGCCGGTTAAGGTTACCGCACCGGCATTTAAAGTTGTGATGCCCTTATTTAAATTTATTGTCGTAGCTGAGGTTACCTCGAGGTTTTTTTGGAATATTGAATCATTACCAGAAAACGTGACAACACCCGCGGCGTTCGATGCCGTAATAGCAGTGGTTCCCGACAATCCCGCATGAGCCGTCAAACCGTCAACCGTGATCGTGGTGGCATTGGCTCCGCCGATGGTCAATGTGCCGGAAGTCGTAATCGCGCCAAGCTCAGCATCCGTGATATTCAAAGCACCAGCACCACCGCCCAATCCGATTGTGCTTGCCAGGCTTGGATTAATGTTAACGTCTCCGGCGCCACTGTTGAGAGTGCCGGTCAGTGCTAAATCAGCCTCCGTGATGGAGGCGCCCCCGCCGCTGGTTGAAACGGCGGAACCCGCGTTATTCTGAGAATAAGTACCTACACCATCCGCATCAGTGTCCGCGTTGACTATGTAAGTGCCGCCACCTGTCGTCACATCGCCATTCGCGCCGCTAAGAGTAATTCCATCCGTGGAATTGATCGCCACATTGCCGCCAGAAGTGCTGATGGCATCCAACGTCGTGACCGTCCCGCCCGTTGCGTCATGATTGGTGATGGAGACATCTCCTCCCGTGGTAGTCATAGTGCCGGCAAGGGATGTTGCATCAGCGCTTGTGATGATAACATCACCGGATGAGCCGGCTCCGGTCGTGCTGATATCGCCTGAAGCATTGCTTGTAAAGGCCCCCGCAGCGTTGTTATCCGAATCCGCATTCAGCGTGAGGGCGCCGGTGGTCATCGTGAGTCCGGTGTTCACTGTGACAGCATCGCTCGCATTGACCGTCAAAGCCTTAAATGTTGATGCGCCGCCTGAAAAAATAACATCACTTGCGGCAACCCCCTGAGTCGAATTTAAAGTCACCGTCCCTGTTATATTTCCGCTATGGGCGGATGAGATGCCATCAACCGTGATTGTGGTATTCGTGGCATCCCCCAAAATAAAATTGCTGGCAGTGATCTGCTGAAGTTCGGCCCCGGTGATCGTCAACCCGCCGGCTGTCGCGCCAAGACCGATGGTTTGACTGTTAGAGGAAAGAATCGTTGTGGAATTGGTACCACTATTGATAGTGCCGACAAGCGTGATGTTGTCTGCGGTAATGGAAACAGCGCCTGAGGTCGTCGAAACGGCGGAACCGGCGTTACTTTGAGAATAAGTTCCTGCGCCAGAAGCGTCCGAATCCGCATTGACGGTATAAGTGCCGCCGCCTGTTGTCACATCGCTGCTGGCGGTGCTGAGGGTGATATCGTCCTTGGAACTAAGCGCTACATTGCCGCCCGAAGTGCTGATGGCATTCGCCAGCGTGAGCGACTGGCCTGCATCTTTGTTCGTGATGGAAACATCGCCTCCCGTGGTAGTGATTGTGCCGCTAATGGTTGTTGAGTCTGAGGTTGTGATGGTGACGTCACCTGCGGCACCAGCGGCTGTCGTGTCAATGACGCCGGCAGCCGTGCTTCCAAAATTTCCTGCGCCGCTATTATCGGAATCAGCGTTCAAGGTGAGGGCGCCGGTATCGGTACTGAGACCCGTGTTAACATCTATATTTCCCGCCGCATTGACCGTTAGAGCATTAAAAATCGAGGCCGTCGTCTGAAAGGTGACATCGACTCCCGCTTGGGTCGCGTTCAAAGTGAGCATGCCGCTGATGTTGCTGCTGTTGGCTGCTGAGATCCCCGCAACTTTTATATTACCGTTGAGATTATTACCAATGGTAAGGCCGGTGGCTGTAATATTTTGAATTTCAGCACCGCTGATGGCCATGTCTCCCCCACCCGTCCCAAGCTCGATGGTATCTCCGCTTTTGGCGACCTGAATCGAGGTTGACGCGGCCCCGCTATTGATCGTTCCGGTAAGGGCAAGATCAGCCGCCGTGATGGAAACGGCACCGCCACTTGTCGAAACGGCGCTTCCCGCATTATTTTGGTCATAGGTCCCGGTGCTATCAGCGTCCGTGTCCGCGTTAACCGTGTAAGCAGCACCGGATGTTGTCACATCCGCGGTAGCACCGCTCAAGGTAATGCCATCGGTTGAGTTCAACGTCACCGTACCCCCCGCCGTGCTGATTGCGTCTGCAATCGAAAGAGTGCCACCACCGCCGCCACCCGTATCGTGATTCGTGATAGAAACATTGCCACCACTTGTCGTAATAGTACCGAGCAGCGACATAGCATCGGCGCCGTTAATAGTTACACTGCCGGTAGATGTCGTGATATCTCCAGCAGCCGTACTCGTAAAACTTCCTGCATTATTTGAGGCGGCGGCATCGGCTTGAATATCGATAGTGCCGGTACCGTCAGCGGTGAGGGCGTTGTTAAGGTTTACGTTGTTGTTCGCCTGAAGCACGATATTTACGTTCGCATCCCCAGTGGCCGTAAAAAGATTGAATGCACTCGTAACGGTAATGTCGTTGGTAGCTTGAAAGGTCATGGTTTGACCGGCAGTGACTCCCGCAAGAACGCCGGTGCCATCCACTTTGAAATTGGAGGTAACTCCGGCATTATCAGCAAAAGCTTCCGTCACATCACCCGCTGGAGCAAAGCCTGAAGTATTGGCTGCGGCCGAGCCATTGTCGAACGTAATATTCAACGGATCAAAAAGGATGTCTCCCGCTTGAATGATTCCATCATCGGCATCCAGGTAATTGGCCGAAGAAACTTCGACAAAACCAGTGGTGGGATCCGGGCCCACGGCACTGATGTTTCCATAATAGCGTGTGATGTGATTTGACCACACAATCACTTTTCCACCATCGCCGCTGGATATCGCATCGGCTTTAATCACAGCGTCTGGTGAAATATAGCTAAAATCAGCATTGCGCTCGGGTCCTTGCCCATGAAGATCCCCACCGACAAGTACCGTCCCACCGCCATGATCGCCCGAAACATTGATCTCACCGCCCCAAAGACCAACCTTCTCACCCAATACTTTCACGGTGCCGCCGGTTGTGCCTGCGTCATTACCTTTGGCGTTCAATGTTCCGGAATTGACGACAATGCCTTCACTGAAGGACACCAGCTCAATCGTCCCATTATGATTAACCAAACTATTAGCCTGAATAACACCGGCATTGTTGACCGCGTAATCAAAAATCCCTTTTAAAATTTTGGCATTTAATAAAATTTTCCCACCGTCGGCCTGAATCGTTCCGCTGTTCTTGACGGCATCCACAATTTTCTGGCCATCCAGGCCAAACACATCATTTTTCACCGCTTCATCGATCGTTACCGAAATATCGCTGACATCATCCAACGCCACGATCATTTTCTCACCGCTCGCTAAAACAACCCGACCTAACGTAGCATGGATAACACCGGAATTGTTAACCGCGTTCGATAAAAGCAGCACATAACCGCCATTGGCAACTGTAATATTTCCCTGATTCGTCACCCAGCCACCGTTGCCGTTTTGATAGAAATTATAATTGCCGGCCAAAAAATCGCTGTTGCTGATATCCAACGTCGAAGCAACCAGCCCAGCCACGTCCACCCGAGACCCCGGCCCAAAAAATACTCCGTTCCGATTGACAATGAACACACGACCATTGGCGGTTAAAGCCCCATATATAAGGGAAGGGTCGAAACCAATCACCCGGTTTAACGCCACCGAAGAAGAGGATGGTTGAGCATAGTTGACCGTATTGACCTGTCCGATATTATAACTGCTCCATTCGATAATGGGCCGGTCAGAAGTGATGATATTTAAATTATTTCCTACGGTATCAAAAGAAGCAGAACCGGCTACTACATTTGCCCCTTGCGGTAAGGCATTTTCGAGCACAACCTGGGCATAAATCACGTTGGATTGCAACACAAAGAAAGCAAAGGCGGTCATTACGGAAATTATTTTATTTTTTCTTAACTTATTGATTCTCATGGAGTTTATTTCCTAACGAAATGGTTGACCAAAAAAAATTAGAACTCTTTCGTCACCTGCAACCAAGTATGCTCATTGTTCTGGTCAGAGGGCTTTCCCATGACCGGCCAGGCAAAATCGATCCGGAAAGAGAAATTCTCCGGCAAATTAAATCGAATACCACAGCCAAAACTGTCGAGCGTGCGTTGTTTAACTTCTCCGATTTGCGTACTACGAAACTTCACATGACCCCAATCCCAAAACCCCGCGATCTTCAAGGCATCATAAAGCTTAGCCTTGGAATACGGGACCCGAATGGACTTGGGTATGATATAAAGAGGAAAACTCAACTCAGAAGTCATACTCTGTCCGCTATCCCCCACCGCCTCACCCGGGGCAAAACCACGGACATTGGCGATACCACCTAATTGATACTGTTCCGTCGCTGGTAGAATGGTGGAAGAAAATTGGGCTTCTAATTTAAATAACAAAGTGGAATCAAACGGCAACTGCTGCAGGCGCAGATAATCGAAGAGATCTTTGATAAATTCTCCTCCAGCGCCGACTCGGCTGGAGCGAGGATCGACATCCTTCAATCCTGCCATAATATTAGGAATACAAACATCAGTTTCATTATTAAAAATGTTGCGGCCATTAAATCGGTCGGCGTAATCGATGTTGAAGCCGGCTTTAACCACGCGTTCGCGGTCACGGCTGCTCTCAACGCCTAACTGAAAGTTAAAAACATCCTTGTAATCAAACCCGGCGCTACCCGTAATTTTTAGATTCTCTTCATTCACTAAAATCTGGTTTACAAAAGCTCCGTAAAGTTTTGATTTACCACGGGCCTCAAGATCTTTAAACTCTTCTTTCAAGCTTATCTGATTTTGGGCCCCATAAAATCCGGCTTCGGTATTCTTAGAAACCGGCACTAAATAACGCAAGGACGTTAATCGGTAGGCATCCATTTCCGCTGTCTGATATTGAAAGGTCAAGACATCATCAAATCCCAAAAAATTATAATCCGTAGCAGTGGCCAAGTAACGATTTTTACCAATGTATCTTGAACCAAAATTATCATAAGAGAAGCCCATATGAATCGGCAGGTGATCTTTAACATCCAAAACCACATCGGTTTGTCCCGGCTCTTTGCCCGGAGTGATGATGGTCTTAACATTACGATCGGGATACTGATTGATTGTTCTTAAATCGTTTCGCAAGATATTATAATTAAATGGGTCGCCCTTTTTAAGACTTATGCGCTTGATGAATGATTGTTTTTTGAAATAACGATTACCTCTCAGTTCTAAATTCCCCATCAATCCTTGCACGACTGTTATTTCTAAAGTATTGTTAATTACTTTTTGCGGATGCAAAATAGCGCGGGTGGTGATGAACCCTTTTTTTCGATAAGCATCGGTGACCAGATCCGCCACCTTCTGCATATCGCGCAAAGTCATTTCTTTGCCTTCGAAAGGTTTGATAATTTTATCAATTTCGCTTTGAGGAAGAAGGGTATTTCCGGAAACCGTGATTTTATTAATCATCACTTTTTCGGAAACAGGCGGAACATTTTCTTCAGATGGGAGAATGGGTTGCTCAGGGGTCTCGGTTTCTTTTTGGGGAGGCTGTTCTATTTTTTCGCGCAACTTTTTATCGCGTTCCTGAAGCTGACGTAAACTTTCCTGACCGCTTGCCTGCTGCGCCGCGGGAACTTGCGCGAAACAGATTTGGGTCAGGAGAAGGGGAGAAATGACACAAATAATAAATTTGTAATTATTCATAATGATGCGATATTTTATTCAAACGACATTAAACTGTCAAGCGAAATCAACTACCGCCAACCAGACTGGGTATGCCTGAAAACCTCAGGTTTTCAAACTTTCCCTTCCCAGTCTGCTTGCGGCAGAGACCGCAAGGAATATGGCACGTTTATTTAGAACGACTAACACATTTTAATATTTTTGCTCAACCCACCTTTTGAAACCGGCCAACGATATGGATAGGGAGTGCCGCGCGCAAATGGATGGTGTCATTGTAATATTTGACCGACAGAACCTGTCCTTCCTTATGGGCGAGGTTGATCAAATCCATGCGATTGATCGGAAGTGTCACATCAATATCAACGATTTGAGCGGAAAGCAATGCCATGATTTTATCCAAAAGGGCTTTCAGGTTCTTTTCAGTCTTAGCAGAGATGAAAACCGAATGTTCCGTACTCAATTTGAGATGCTCAAAAAATGCAGGGTCCTTCACCTGATCAATCTTGTTAAAAACCGTCACAATGAGTTTGTCATGGGCACCCAGTTCCTGCAACACACTCAAAACCGCGTCATAATGATCACGGAAATGCTCGTCGCTGATATCCAATACGTGCAATAACAAATCCGCGTCCATCACTTCCTGCAAGGTCGCTTTGAACGATTCAATCAAATGGTGCGGCAGATCGCGCATAAATCCCACCGTGTCGGAAAGAACGGTCTTTTGATGATTCGGCAGGACCCACTGCCGTGACAAGGGATCCAGGGTCGTGAAATAGCCATCACGCGTGACTTGTTGTGCCTGTGTTAAGGTATTGAGCAGTGTTGATTTTCCGGCATTGGTATATCCCACCAACGCGATCAGCGGAATCCCGCGGTCTTGCCGTTTCTTACGGGTCACGGCGCGGCCGGACGCCAATTCCGTTAACTTCTTTTTTAAAATGGTGATACGCTGACCGATCCGTCGACGATCAACCTCGAGTTTGGTTTCACCAGGTCCGGACGTGCCGATCCCACCGCCCAGACGGGAAAGGGCAATGCCCTTGCCAACCAATCGCGGCAACAAATACTCCAACTGGGCCAGCTCAACCTGCATCTGCCCTTCCTGACTATGAGCTCGACGGGCAAAAATATCTAAAATCAACTGTGTCCGATCAATGGTCTTAACACCAATCACCTCTTCCAAATTGCGCTGCTGGCTTCCTTTGAGATCATGGCTGAACACCGCCGTGTTGATGCCATGGGCGGTGCAAAGTTGGGCAATCTCTTCAACCTTGCCCTTACCGATGAACGAGGTCGCGGAGATATGGTCAATCCGACAAACAATCCTATCAACAACTTCTCCTCCACAGGCAACGACCAATTCCGCCAATTCATTCGCGGTATCCCCTTCCCAACGTTTATCATCGCGTTTGAAGTCAATGATGACGAGCAACACTTTTTCCCTACCTTCAATCTTGGTCTGCATGGTCACTTGATGTCCCCCTTGATTTCTTCATACACCGTTTTGATATCTTTTTCTTTGCTGACATTCATCCAGCGCACCCGCTCGTCCCGACGGAGCCAAGTCAGTTGCCGCTTAGCAAAACGACGGGTATTTTGCTTCATTAAAAATTTTGCTTTTTCCAAATCACATTCTCCTCTTAAATACGATAGGACTTCCTTGATCCCGATGAGCCCCTGCGCTGTGGCACTGATACCAATTCCTTGACACGATTTGACCTCGTCGACGATTCCCCTTTCAAACATCGCATCAACCCTTTCATTGATCTTGGCATACAACTGCTCACGGTCGGTGTTTAAGGCAAAAATCGAAATGGTAAATTTTCCCCATAAACCTTCTCGCTGCTGCTTCAACACCGATATCGGGGTACGGGTCGTCGAGTAGACCTCTAAGGCACGGATAATCCGACGGTGGTCATGCTCATGAATCTGCTGGGCCGATTCCGGATCCACCTTTACCAATTCCTTATGCAATTTTTGTAGACCCTCTTTTTGCACGCGCCTCTCCAATTCTTCCCGGACACCAGGGTCCTTGCCTGCGTCAGGAAAAATCCCGTCGAGCAAGACCTCCATATAAAGGCCGCTGCCACCAACCACAAACGGGACCTTACGACGATCATGGATTTGGGCAATGGCTTGCAGAGCATGCTGATGATATTTCTGCACGTTGAATTCTTCACAAACCGATACCAAATCAAGGCAATGATGGGGTATCCTTTTAAGAATTTTTGCGGAAGGTTTATTACTTGCGATCACAACCTCTTTATAGACCTGCATGGAGTCACAAGAAACGATCTCGCCGTTAAGACCGCGGGCCAACTCAAGGCCGAGCTCTGATTTTCCGACCGCGGTTGGCCCAACAATAAAGACAATTTTTTGTGAACTCATAAAGAAGGTATGGATATGGGAAGGATTTATCCCCGCAAGGCCTGATTGAGATCAGCAATCAAGTCATCGGCATCCTCAATCCCGACGGAGACCCGGATGGTCTCTTTGGTCATCCCTGAGGCATTGAGCGCTTTTTCGCCCATCGAGGCATGGCTCATCAACCACGGGGACTCAATCAGCGATTCCACCCCGCCGAGCGATTCCGCGAGCGAGAAATATTTGAGCGATTTAAAAAATGGGTCCAACTTCGCCTTTTTCGTATCCAACTCAAAGGCCAACATCCCGCCAAAACCCTTCATCTGCTTTTTGATCAGGGCCTGCTGCGGATGGCTTTTCAGACCTGGATAATAAACTTTTTTCACGTTCTCATGTTTCTCTAGAAATCCGGCAACCGCGAGCGCGTTGGCCTGATGGACTTCCATCCGCGGTGCCAACGTTTTGACCCCGCGCAAAACCAACCAAGAGTCAAAAGGCGATTCTGAAACACCAAGCGCGTTGACCAAAAACCTTATCCTGTCCCCAACGGTTTTATCGTTGTAAACAATCGCCCCGCCGACCACGTCGCTGTGGCCATTGATGTATTTGGTGGTCGAATGCACCACGATATCAGCGCCAAAATCAAATGGCTTTTGAAAATACGGGGAAAGGAACGTGTTATCGACGACCGTCAGCAACTTTTTAGCTTTAGCAATCTTGATCACCGCTTCCAAATCCACAATATTGAGCAGCGGATTAGACGGAGTTTCAATCCAGATCATGCGGGTCTGCGGACGGATCGCGTTTTTGACCTGTGTCAGATCGCGCATATTGACAAAAGAAAAAGTGATCCCAAGCTGAGGAAAAACTTGGTCGAACAAACGGTAGGTCCCGCCATAAATGTCATCGCCAGTGACGATATGATCACCGCTGCGACAAAGGAACAACACCGCAGTGATCGCGGCCATACCGGTCGCGGTGACAGAACATCCGAGACCTCCCTCAAGAGCGGCAATGTTTTCTTCCAGAGCAGCCCGGGTCGGGTTCCCGCTACGGGTATAATCATATCCCTTATTTTTCCCAAGGCCATCAAAGAAAAACGTCGACGTCGGATAAATCGGCGTTGTGACCGAATTATAACTGCTGTCCTTATACACCCCGCGATGAACCGCGCTGGTGCGTAGACCTTCTTTTTTATTGGCTTTACTCACTTTTTCTTTTCCTTTCTTCATTTGCCACAAGAATTGCTTACTATACTCCTATCAAAACCGATAGTCAACTCTCTCTGCCTCTGACGGGCCGTGAAAATAATTACCTTGAATTTTATTGTTAGGGTCTATTTTGTTGAATATAATACATTCAAAATTATGGCCAACGTATCCCGTGCATTGTCACCTATTGATGGGTTGGAAGAAAAATTCCAACTGGCTATATTGCACCCCATCTTTAACGTCTCGAACAAAAAGTAAAATTGTTTTGTGTTGATCTCGTTACTAATGCAAAAATCTAAATACAAGCTATTTTGGTTCTTCTTAGTTATTTTAGGGGCATCCGTAATATTTATTAACTTAAAATTTTCTTCGTTTATTAAACAGAAGTATAATGAGGGGAAATTTGATTTAATAAACAGTTTATCGTTCACGACTGAACAGCAGCAGGTTGATTTTTATGTTGGAACGATCGAAAACCTGTGGGTGGGGCCGCTGACGTCTGTTGTCTCGGGAATGCTTTTTTTATCCTTTTGTTTGTTGTATCTTCAAAAGGCCAGTGATATCAAATTCGGGTTAGCGATTTTTCTCTACTTGCTGATTACAAAATTTGCGGTTCTTTCCTTCCCCCCTTGCGGAGATGCTCTTTTTGGCGTTCTTTCCGATGCGCTATGGCTCGTGAGAAATCATTTTGATTTTATAGGGAGGCTCAAACAGCTTACATATGTCTATGGCGGCCCTCTTGTCTATCCGGAATCAATTTATCCCATCTTCCTCACATTTCTGATGACGGTTTCACCTTCTCCCCAAATATTTTTTCTCTTGGTTCATTTGATCGTTTTTATTGCTGGAGTTTGCGTCTTAGTGACCTTTCGAAAAGTTTTACTGGAATTTTTTGATGAAAAAATATCCATGTTGGGAACCATTTTACTCTTATCTATTCCTATCTTCCAAAGCATGGTTGAACTTCCAAATATGGAAATGGTTTCCTTGAGTTTTGCCCTCGTTGCAGTCTTTATGGTCATAAAACGACGATTTGGCATGGCCAGTGTTATGACGGTACTCGCATTCATGATTAAAATCCCTGCCATTATCACATGCATTGTTTTAGTTGTAACATTTGTGCTTTGCTTTATTACTGAGCCCAGGAATAAAGAGAATATCAAAAATGCGTTATGGGTGTTTGGCGCCTGCTCCATTGCGGTGTTGGTATCAATTTTCAGAATGATGATCTTTAAAGAGCAGGCAGACTACAACAAATTATCACTTTTAGCTGGGTGGAATTCTATGCGAGCGAGCTTCGTTTGTTATTTATTTCTTACCATAACCTTCTTCTATCTGTTGCATGGCGGGCTTTCGTGGATCAAAGCAAAAAGGGCAGGAAAAAATTTTTTTATTTTTTTAAAAAATAATTACAACCATGTTGGACTATTTGTCATGGCATGTTCCTGGTTTTTATTGTATTTGAATTTCTCATGCCTCATTTATCGATATCAATTTCTCGTTGTCCCATTTCTACTGTTCTTTTGTATTTATTTCTTCATGTGCGCTTTTAAAAAGGCCGCTTTTCGAAAATGGTCAATGGTTGGTTTCATTGGGTTTTCGTTCCTTTGTTCCCATGGCTTACTTTTTATTCGGAGTCAAATGCCGGCATATAACGAATGCGAAAGAAGTTTGGAATATCGCAATTTGTTAAAACTACACATGAAGGTCGCCCAAGAAATTGAAAGAAATTTTTCCAATTTTACCATCGCGGCTCCGATCATGATGGCGCAGATGTTAACTTTCAAAGAGGCCGGATATGTTAAACATGATTTGGACACAATGGTCTACAGTTTTGGGGCAACACATAAAGAGATCAAACATTTTGAGGGACTTGACAAGGTAAATATTATGCGGACGATTTGGCTTGCAGATTCAAACGCTGACCCAAAGCATTTGCAACCATATCCTATCGGCCCCAATGATAGAATCATGGAAGAAATTGTGTATGGTAGGCATAGGATCACTCTCTTTATGGGGGGCTTTGCCATCGAAGAAATGAGAAAAAAAGTTATAATATATCAAATGATGCAAGAACTCAAAAAAAAGAAATCTAAATAGAGTCCCATCATTTTGCAACAGGAGATCATTTGAATAAAGAAAATATTTTAATTGTTATGCCAGCCTATAATGTCGCTCATGTCCTTCGAAAAACAATATCCGAGTTGCCAAAGGATTGTGCCGGCGAGATCATCTTGGTTGATGACGGAAGTACGGATGATACAGCAAAGGTTGGAACAGCCTTGGGATTGACCGTTGTGACCCATTCTAAGAATCGAGGTTACGGGGGAGCCCAAAAAACAGGATATCGAATCGCAATGGAAAAAAATGCCAAAGCAGTGGTTTTGGTTCACGGAGACAATCAATACGACCCCTCCTTGGTCGAGGAGTTTTCCAAAAAAATTATAGAAGAGGGATACGAAATTGTTACCGGGACAAGGATGATATTGGGGGATGTTTTACGCAAAGGAATGCCACTTTGGAAACTCATTTTTAATCGATTATTAACCGGGCTTGAGAATTTTGTTTTTCAAACAAATATTTCTGATTACCATAATGGGTATCGGGCGTATTCCGTTGATTTTTTGCGCAGGGTCCCATTGAATCTATTGTCGGATAAATTTGATTTTGACACCGACATCATCTTGCAGGGGGCCATCAGAAAGAGCAGGATTGCTGAAATTCCGCACCCAACAAGATATGAAGAAGAAAATTCGCAAATGCCATTCAGCAAAGGTGTCATTTACGGATGGGGAATACTGAAGACGGTCTTTCGGTATTTGCTGCACAAAACCGGGGTTTATAAACAAAAACTTTTTATGATTAAGTAAAGGAAACGAGGCTGTCTCATATGAAAACGAGCGTTTTAGTGACCGGTGGAGCGGGATTCATGGGATCCCACATTGCTGAAGAGTTATGCCGGCAGGGTTATGCTGTTGTTATCATCGACGATTTAAGCGGTGGATTTAAAGAAAATCTGCCAGACAAAGCCCATTTTTTCGAAGGAAATATCTTGGATATGAAGTTACTAGATGATTTATTCAAAAAGTATAAATTCAAATATGTTTTTCATCTGGCGGCCTACGCTGCCGAGGGCCTAAGTCACTTTATCAAACGATTTAATTATACAAACAATGTTATCGGTTCTATGAATCTCATCAATCAATCCATCAATCACAATATCGATTGCTTTGTTTTCACTTCTTCCATCGCTGTTTATGGCTCGAATCAACTCCCTTTGAAAGAGGAATTTATCCCCTCTCCTCAAGATTCCTATGGAATAGCTAAATTTACCGTTGAACAAGAATTGAAAATTTGTAAGGAGCTCTTTGACCTGAATTACATCATATTTCGGCCCCATAATGTTTATGGCGAAAGGCAAAACATTGGAGACAAATACCGGAATGTCATAGGCATATTTATGAATAATATCTTGGCAGGAGAGCCGGTACAAATTTTTGGTGATGGGAAACAGAGCAGGGCGTTTAGCTATATCATGGACATTGCACCAATCATTGCTGGGGCCGTCAAGAATAAGGATTGTTACAATCAAGTATTTAATATCGGTGCAGATAAGGCCTACACGATTAATGAATTGGCAGATATGGTGATTCATATTATGGGGAAAGACACAAAAAAGGAATATCTGGATTTTCGACATGAAGCTGTTCATGCGTATTCTGATCATAATAAACTTAAAAAATTTTTCAATTTTAAAGAAAGCGTTTCACTGGAGGATGGTTTATCAAAAATGGCTCGGTGGGTAAAAAAGGTTGGGGTAAGACAAACTAAAAAATTCGAGAATATAGAAATTTTAAAAAATATTCCTAAAAGTTGGCTGTCTTAAGGTCGGGTTTAACACGCTTGTCATAGTTTATTTATTCTGTCGTAATGGCCCCCTTCCCTACTAAAAAATAATCCATTTCACAAATCGTTTTTTCCAAACACAAACCCTTTCACCCGCCCGGTTCGCGGCTCTTTGACTTTCGAAGTCATCTTGGCCTTTTCTTCCTCAGTGCATTCATCTTCATATTTCACCATAAGCTTCCAACTGGGCCGCGACCGGTTATGGACTTTGGAAATGGGTTCTTGCCCTAAATAACACCCCTTCGTAAAAGAAACCTGGTCTGCTTCACTGACATTGAGCAGCAATTCATCCCGATAATCTCGGCCATGGATCGGAATGTTGTGCTGCAAACGAAATAGCGCAAATTCCTCATCGCTGACATTGGACTCCCATTCCTTCGTAGTCATCACCAACTGTCCCTGCTTCTGCGCGAACACATGTTCGTCTTGACCAGGCTGATAATCTCCGACGAGATCAAAATAAACCTTTTCATCCCGGCCCTCGACTTTTGTTTTGCTCAATGCCAAATAGCGGCTGATATGCTGCGTCAACGGTTGAACAAAATCATTTTCAACCGCGATCAAAAACAAATCCTCGTTGACTTTTTTCTGATCAAAGACAGCGATGATCCGACCGTGAATATTTAAAAACGCATTCTGCGGTTTGTCCAAATCATTCGATGTCAATCCCTTCAGAAACTGCTCCGGATTGTTCTTAACGCTCAATATTTTTTTGCTGCAGCGATAGACCTTCATCTTTGTTTCAAATATTCTCTAATCACCTGTTTATGATCAAACGCGTACTCCAACTTCAGCAAATCCTGATACTTCACCAACTTCAACCCTTTGGCATCATCGCCAAATTGCGGCCGGCCAACACCCTTACCAACAAACACCGTACTCACAGTATGAAATCGCGGATCACGTCGGGGATCAGAATAAACCTTAAACTGGCGGACTTCAGCTAATTTCAGGTTCGTCTCCTCTTTAACTTCTCTGACCACCGCGTCCTCGAGCGACTCGCCGTATTCCACAAATCCGCCCGGCAAGGCCCAGCCATATGGCGGATTCGACCGCTCGATGATTATGATCCCTTTGGAAAATTCAATGATCGCGTCCACCGCGACATACGGACCAAGGCCCATGTCATTTTGGACATGGTTGATATAACCCGTGACGATTTTCTCAAAAATCTGGAAAGTGGCTTCATCAAAAAGACAAAGAATGATTTTCTTTAAGGACGACCTTTCAAAACGGCCAAACTTTAAAATCTCCTGGGCCATGATCTTGGCTGCTCCCACCGCTGGAAATCCACCCACCCCGCATCCCAATGCTGGCAACGCCAATGACTCAACCTTCAAACTCGCGGCACAGCGCAAGGCACTCGCGCACGCCCGACGAATAATGTGTTCATCCGTCTTAAAATTTTGATCAACGGTCACCGCATGGATCACGCGCTTGACGGCAAGTTTTCCAGCCTTCGACGCGATCGCTTCACCGACGGCAACCGGCGCCTGCTTCATCGCCTCATGTTCGATGCCTTCCCCACCTTTTTCCTTAAGCCACTGCGATAATCCTCCCCCCATCATCATGCGGCCATTCGCGGGATTGACCACGGCATCAGCTTTGATCCGCGCGATATCTCCTCGACGCAACTGCACCGTGACATCTTTAATCTTGATCATTCTTTGATTTTCTCCGCGATTTCCTTGGCCAATTGCAAGGCCTCTGATTTTGTCGCGATTTTGCCCGTCCCCTGCTCTTCCTCGACCCGGGCCAGGATCTGACCAAATAATGGCGACGGCGAAAGTTTCAACTGCTTGATCAGGTCGTTCCCGTCGATCAAACGGACAAATGGTTTTTCTTTTTGCTTTTCGAAATAGCGACCGCTGATGTCCCGACAAATTTTTTCATGATGCGCTTGATCTTGAATTGAAGTCAACGGCCCGCGGGTAGCGCGCTGATCTGCCAACGATAAAAGTGCAATGCTGACCGCCTCATTTTTGGTGGCATAAAAATAGCGAAAAAACGCCCGCTCACTCGGCCGTTTGAAATTGCTCAAGTATCCTGGCCGTAAGTGAAAAAGCACCATGTCTTCCAAGGCGTAGCGCTCGGCCGTTGATAATTTCAACTGTTTGGCCATGGCCCGCGTAATCCCTCGCCCCACATGCTCGTGGCTATGAAAAGACATTCGCTCGCCTTCGAGCTTTCGCGTCTGCGGCTTACCGATATCGTGCAAAAGTGCTGCCAACTTAACCAATGCCCAGCGCGAATGCCCGCCACCGATCTGCTGCTGAAAATATCTCCTTAAGTCGGGCGTTTCTTCGATCTCCTGCCCCAAAGCTTCCAACTGCCCAACAACCTCCAAGGAATGTTTCCAAACATCCAAATGATGATAGCCGCCCTGCTGACATCCATACATGACCGTGATTTGCGGCAACACCTTTTCCAATAACCCCATCCGATCCATCGCTTTAAAACACAGATACGTCCGGGTTGACTCCAGGACTTTAAAAAGCTCGTCGCGCACCCTTTCCATCGCGACCTGCAATAAAAGTTCCCGATCTTTTTTCATCTGCTTGAGGGTTATCGGCTCAATACGGAATCCCAACTGGGCCTGCAGACTAAATCCGCGCATCAGCCGCAGCGGGTCTTCCTGAAAGGCCTTCACCGAGGCCATCCGGATGCGCTTTTCGCTCAAATCCTTCTGCGCTCGTCGAGAACAGAGCAAATCATTCTGCAAATTCTCCTCGGAATTTAATTTTGATAGCTCAATAGAGAAAGTATTGATGGTAAAATCGCGGTGCGCCAAATCGTCCTTAAACGTTTTCCCTCGAAAGTCAGCAAAATCAAAGGTCACAATCAAATCCTTTTCCTTCATAACCACTCTCGCGCAGCCATGCGCTTCATCCAAAAGGACAAAAGCCCCTTTGATTTTCTTAGCGAAACTCTTCGCCAAAGAAATGGCCCCTGCTTCGACGGCAAAATCAAAATCATGACATTCCCGATGAAGAAGAGCGTCCCGCGGAAATCCCCCCACCAGAAAAACTTTCACGCTTTTCTGGGCGGCCAAATCTTGAATGACCCTGATTTGTGGATAGACTTGATGAAAATCCATGAAAAAATGGAAGATTAAATTTTTAAAATGATGGCCTTCTGAATCACGTCTTCCGAAGCGAAAATGGGCGACTGGGTTCGCACGGCCAAGGCAATCCCATCGGATGGACGCGTGTCGACGCGCTTGCTCTTACCGTCTTTGATTTTAAGGACCAATTTGGCGTGGAAAGTGTTGGCTTCAAGCTTATCAATTTCCAGACGTTCCAACTCCCCTCCCAACCCATGGATAACGGAAACCAAAAGATCATGCGTCAACGGGCGGGGCGCCTGCACCCCCGAGAGTTTCATCTTGATGCTGGAGGCCTCTAAAAATCCAATCACGATCGGAAACTGCCGTTCTCCCTGCTTTTCCTTAAGAACAATGATCTGGTCCTGCCGTTTCTCGTCGATAATGATCTTACTCAATTCAACTTCAACCATGGTCACGCGCCTTTCTTCTTGTGAACCTGCTTTTCCTTTTCTAGAATCTGTTGCAATTCTTTCATAAAATGATTCACGTCGCGAAACTGCCGATACACCGAGGCAAACCGGACATACGCGACGTCGTCCAATCCCGCCAATTTTTCCATAATCGCCTCACCCACCTCATTGGAGTCAACTTCGCGGTCATGCTTCTTATGTAAAACCGTCTCGATCTCTGCGGTGACCGCATCCATTTTTTCAACACTGATGGGGCGCTTCTCACAGGCCTTGACGATGCCGGCTAAAATCTTGCCGCGGTCAAATGGCTGACGGCGGCCGTCCTTTTTAACGACCATGAGCGGGACCTTTTCGACAAACTCATAAGTGGTGAACCGTTTAGCGCACTGCAAACATTCCCGACGACGGCGTATCGCGCTCCCCTCGGAGCTTAACCTCGAATCGACCACCTTGGTTTCCGAATGCTCACAAAATAAACACTTCACCGCAACCCCGCCTTAAAGATCCCTTAAAGATCAGAATAGATCGGAAATTCTTTGGTTAATTTCAAAACCTTGGCTTTGACCTGATTTAAAACCGCCTCATCGCCCCTATGCATAACCGCCTCATCGATGAGCCGAGCGACTTGCTGCATCTGTGGTTCTTTCATTCCTCTTGTGGTTATCGCTGGCGTCCCGATTCGGACACCGCTGGTGACCATCGGACTTTCCGGATCAAACGGAATCAAATTCTTATTTACGGTGATATTCACTTTGTCTAACAATGCGGAAATGTCTTTTCCCGTGATTTTTTTACTGCGCAAGTCGACCATGAAAAGATGATTGTCGGTCCCACCGGTGACAATCCGAAAACCCAAATCCGCCATGGCCTTGGCAAAGCTTTGAGAATTTTTAACGACTTGCCCTTGATATTGCTTGAATTCGTCACTGAGCGCTTCTTTCAAAGCCACTGCCTTGGCCGCGATCACGTGCATGAGCGGCCCGCCCTGAATCCCCGGAAAAATGTTGCTATCAATCTTTTTCGCGAATTCTTGCCGGCAAAGGATCATTCCGCCCCGCGGCCCGCGCAACGTTTTATGCGTTGTCGTTGTCACAAATTCAGCAACATCGACGGGGTTGGGGTGCAAACCGGCCGCGACCAACCCGGCGATATGCGCCATGTCGACAAACAGCACAGCACCGACTTTATCGCAAATGGCCCGAAACCTTTTAAAATCAATGATCCGTGAATACGCCGAGGCACCTGCCAAAATCATTTTGGGTTTGTGTTCCTTGGCCAAATTCTCGATCTCATCATAATCCAATCGTTCCGTCTTTGGATCGACTTTATACGTCTCGATCTGATAATTCCTTCCGGAGAAATTCAGCTTATGGCCGTGTGTTAAATGCCCACCACAGGCCAGATCCAGGGCCAAGACCTTGTCGCCGTGATTAAGGGCCACATGATAAACCGCGTTGTTGGCCTGCGAACCAGAATGCGGCTGGACATTGACATGTTCCGCGCCAAATAACTTCTTCGCCCGCTCGATCGCCAAATCTTCGACCACATCAACATGCTCGCAACCACCATACCAACGTCGGGCAGAATACCCTTCCGCGTATTTATTGGTCAGGACCGATCCCTGCGCTTCCAAAACAGCCTGCGAAACAATATTCTCGGAAGCAATGAGTTCAAGATTATCCTTTTGCCTCGTAAGTTCATCTTGAATGGCCTGATAAACTTCACCATCAACAGTTCTCAAATGCTTCATTTGACCTTTTTTTATTTCCTGATCTTTAACCGCGGATAAATCCATTTATTTTCCTTTCTTAACTTTGCCGAATTAAAACTTCTTGCCGTTCTCAATATCTTTAATCTGGTTCACCCGACGCAAATGCCGGCCGCCTTCAAAAGCCGTATTCAACCAGGTCAAAATCAACTCCCTCATCTCATCCTGATCAACGAATTTTGCGCCCAGCACCAGCACGTTAGCGTCATTATGCTGACGGGAAAGTGCGGCTGCTTCTTTGTTATAACAAAGGGCTGCGTAGGCGCCCTTCACTTTGTTCGCCACGATGGAATGACCTATGCCCGTTAAACAAACTAAAATTCCGCGCGCGCCCGGTGTCCGTGCCACCTCACTGGCGACCTTAAAACCGAGCTCCGGATAATCGCAGGACTCCTCGTTGAACGAACCAACATCAACGACGTCATGCCCCCGCGTCGCTAAAAAAGCGCTGATTTCTTTCTTCAATTGGAAACCGCGGTGGTCCGCGCCGATAAAAATTTTCATGGTCTTCAAATCAGTTTGAAAAGATTGTTCAATGCCCCTTTGATCGTTGCGAAGCACTCTTCATAGGCCGAGTGACTTTTCCCCATCGGGTCAGAGATGTCCAATTCCATCTCCGCTCCAATGGTCTGCTCAGCAAATTCTTTCAATAAATAAATTTTTTTCTCCGCCGATGGAAAATGCTCTAAAACCAGATGGCGGTGCGCCCGCGTCATCACCAAAATCAAGTCCGACTTATTGACCACAATGTTGTTCAACGGTTGAGAAAAATGCGCCCGCGCGTCGATCCCTTGCTTGGCTAAAACATGAATGGTTTCCGCGCTCGCGGTTGAACGTAAAAAAACACTCGTTCCCGCCGAATGGACTTCCACCTCTGAGCGGCCACTCAACATCTTTCGCAAAAGATATTCCGCCATCACCGAGCGGCAACTGTTGCCGGTGCAGACAAAAAGGACGTGTTTCCGCTTCGTGATCGCGTCGACCTGCGATTGGGTAATGACCCCTTCCCGCAAAACAGTCGGGATGCCTTGTGTGAAATCAACGACCGACGAAGCAACGCCAAATGTTGCCTCCCCGCCATCGATCGCGATGTCAACCAACCCATCGAGATCGTGTAAGGCATCAGCACAAGTGGATGGCGGTGGATTCCCTTCAAAATTCGCCGACGGCGCGGCAACTGTACACTGCGACTCTTCCACCAAACAAATCGCGATTCGATTCTGCGGCATCCGGACACCAATGGTTGGTATGCCTTCTAGGCCTGGCACGACAACCGTCAATGGCCCTGGCCAGCACTCATCAATCAATTTATAAATTTTCGCGTCCTTGGCCGAGGTATAATTCGAAATCAATTCCTTTTGCGAAATCAGGACTGAAAAAGGCTTATCCGTTGAACGCTTCTTGACTTCCCGCAAACGGCGCATGGCCTTATCATCATTGAAATTCGCCGCGATCCCGTAAACCGTCTCCGTCGGAAAAAGGACCAACGCGCCTTTGCGAACTCCCTTCGCGCAATGGATGATTTTTTCGATTTCCGGAAAATCAGGATCAATCTTGATGACTTCGGTTTTCAAGCGGGCCTTTCTTTCATCAAAGGGCATCAAAGGGTCTGTTTTAAAATCTGCTGACGCTGGTCCTCACGGAACTTTTCCAGTTTCTTCGCGATCTTAGAATCAGACAAGGCCAAAATCCGCAAAGCCAAAAGGGCGGCGTTCTTAGCACCAGGCTTGCCAATGGCAACCGCACCCACGGGGACCCCCGGTGGCATCTGCACGGTTGAAAGCAGTGAATCCAAACCATTCAAGACCGACTCAATCGGAATGCCAATGACGGGTAAGAGAGTGTGCGCCGCGACAACCCCGGCTAAAGCAGCCGAACCACCAGCACCGCAGATGACAACCTTAACACCTCCCGCCTTTAATCCTTCGGCATATTCCGCTGTTTCTTTAGGTGTTCGGTGAGCGGACAAAACTTTCATCTCATAACCGACGCCAAAATCTTTTAAAATCGTGGCTGCCTCTTCCATCGTCGGTAGATCCGATTTACTGCCCATCATGATGGCAACGTAAATTTTGTTCATATTGATACTCCTTAAATAGTAGCCCTGTTTCCCGGTTACCCAGCGCCCCAGGTAGTTATATCTGCGTAATAACTAAAAACAACACTTTTATTTCAAAAACCGGGGACCTGGGAATCTGGGTAATTGGGTATCTTTATCAACAACAGTCTGTTCCCTTCGCTTTTTTAGCGCCTTCGCCCCGATGTCCCGTCGGAAAAAGCAGCGGTCAAAATGGATTTGCTCAACAGCCTCATAAGTTTTTTCAATGGCGTTTTCTAAACCTTGACCTAAGCCGGTGACTCCTAAAACCCGCCCGCCGTCAGTCAAAATTTTATTTGCTTGCTTTCGTGTCCCCGCGTGAAAAACCGCGATATCCTCAAACTTCAACACCTGTTCCAAACCGCTGATTTCCTTACCCTTTTCATAATCTCCAGGATATCCTCCGGAACTCATCACCACACAAACACTCGTCCGTGGATCCCAGTTCAATTTTACTTGATTCAACCGATTTGCGCAAGCCGCCAACATGACCTCCAATAAATCGCTTTTTAAACGCGGCAAAACCGCCTGGGTTTCCGGATCGCCAAAACGAACATTGAATTCCAAAACCTTTGGCCCGTCTTTGCCCACCATAAGCCCGGCGTAAAGAACACCCCGAAACGGAATCCCTTCCCGCTGCATCCCGCGGATCGTTGGTTCAATAACGCGGGCATCAATCTGTTCCAACAATTCAGCATTGACGATCGTTGCCGGACAATAAGCGCCCATCCCTCCGGTGTTTGGCCCCAAATCATCATCAAATATCCGTTTGTGGTCCTGGGCCGGCTCTAAGATGACATAATGTTCTCCGTCGCTGATCGCCAAAATTGAGACCTCTTCTCCCTGCAAGCATTCCTCGATCACGACACAGTTGCCGGCCTCGGCAAAGACCTTCTGCTTCATGATTTGATCAAGAGCGCTCTTGGCTTCGTCGATCGACGAGCAAACAAAAACACCTTTCCCAGCAGCTAACCCATCTGCCTTAACGACCAATGGAAACTCCGCCTGCTCAACAAATTTTCTGGCCCCTTCGATCTTTTTAAATGATTGAAAGACCGCGGTCGGGATATTCCGACGCAGCATAAACTCCTTGGCAAAAACCTTGCTACCCTCAAGCCGGGCCGCGGCCTGACTCGGGCCAAAAATCATTAACCCGGCCGCCGCGAATCGATCAACAATGCCCGCGACCAAAGACACCTCTGGGCCGACAATGGTCAAGTCAATCGCCGTTTTCTTGGCAAATTTGAGCAATCCTTCGACATCTTCCGCTTTGATATCAACGCAGTCGGCCATCTGGGCGATGCCGCCGTTGCCTGGCGCACAAAACAATTGCGTCAGTTTAGGGCTTTGGCTTATCTTCCAAGCCAAGGCGTGTTCTCGTCCACCAGATCCAACAATAAGAACTTTCATATGTCCTCAATGATGGGGAAGCCCCACTTATGTCTCAAGTCTCATGTCATTTGAAACTTGAGACTTGTAGCTTGGAACTTGTTACTTTCCAGGGACAGTCCCCGTAAACTCGATTCTTTTCGTTTTATGCGTCACAACTTCCCCGATATGATAAACCGGCATCCGCAGACTGGAAAAGAAACTCTTGATCTCAGTCACGTGTTTCGCGTCCACAACCATCGCCATCCCAATCCCCATATTGAATGTGCGGTACATCTCAAAATCATCGACCTGGCCTTTTTGCTGCAGATCTTTAAATATCTTCAATACCGGCCAGCTTCCCTTCCTGATCAAAAAACATTTTCCCGATGGAAGGATCTTCGTCAACTTATCATAAAAAGCACCACCGGTGATATGGGCCAACCCTTTGACCGGAAATTTTTGAATGAGCCGCAAAATCTCATCGACATAAATCCGCGTTGGCTTAAGCAACGTTTTGGCCAATCGCTTCTGGTCCTGAGCAGAAAAAACTTTGCGGACCAATGAAAACCCGTTGGAATGCAATCCACTCGATGGTAAACCCAAAATCTGATCGCCCGTTGAAATGGTGGACCCATCAATGATTTTGTCTTTGTCAACAACACCCACCGCGAATCCGGCCAAATCATATTCATCCGGCCGATAAAGGTCTGGCATTTCCGCGGTTTCCCCGCCGATCAAACTGCATCCAGAAATCCGACACCCCTTAACAATCCCCTTAATGACGTTCTGTAATACCTTCCGATCCAGTTTTCCGCAGGCGATGTAGTCCAAAAAAAACAACGGCCGGCCGCCCACGCATAAAATATCATTCACGTTCATGGCCACCAGATCAATCCCAACAGTATCATGCTGATGCAAATGTTTCGCGATCAAAAGTTTGGTCCCTACTCCATCGGTCGATGACACCAAGACCGGGTTCCTCAGTCCCGACTGAAAAAGTTCATAAAGGCCGGCAAAAGCCCCTTTTCGCTTGATCACCGCGTCACCCTGAGTTGTCGCGACACTGCGGCCAATCGCCCGCACAAAGGCATTTGCCTGATCAATATCAACCCCACTGCCGCGGTAAGTGATTTTTTTTATCACAACTCACCTTGCTCTCGCTTAGGAAAAGCAATATCTTTCAATTCAACAATCCGTTTGACCAAATCACTCAAGATCCCTTTTTTCCCGTTGTTCAATCTGTCCCCAAAAACAACCTGCGCCTTGGTTTGCTGATTTTCAACACTGGAATAGATCAAGACGTCTTTTTTCCCGTCGTCAATCAATTGTTTGACCCGGCCTGCGGAATACCGCTGCCCTTCATTATAACCAGCCTGATAACTCCTCGCAGTCACGGTCCTTTTAACAACCGACTCTTCTTGCGTCTGGCTGCGCTGTTCGCAGGCCGTGAGTAAAAAACAACATAGTAAAATAGCTGTGCTCTTCATATCCTTTACCTCTTTCCGAGGACCACCGGAGCTTCCCCCAACAACTGTTCCCGCGCATAACGGACACCGTTCAAAAAAATGTTCGCTCCCTGCCCCAGATGCGAAAGATGGTCTTTGCGCGTCCAGGCCGGATGGTTCAACGGAGAAAAATACCGTTCCGGATGCGGCATCATTCCTAAAATGCGCCCTGTTGGATCTGTGATTCCGGCAATATCATCGATCGAACCGTTGGGATTGACCGGATACCCGCCCTTTTCCCCGTCGGTGTTGCAATAACGAAAAGCAATTTGATTATTTTTCTTCAATTGATTTAAAATATCTTCATTCGGGACCACAAATTTCCCCTCGGCATGCGCGACAGGGACATACATCATCTCATCCAGCCCTTTGGTCCAAACCGAATCGCCTGATAAACGCAGATGGACCCAACGGTCCTCAAACTTCCCAGAATCATTATAGGAC
>JAHFFT010000058.1:9037-10296 GCA_023247795.1 Candidatus Omnitrophota bacterium | reverse complement strand
CTTTGTCGCGATATTCAAACTCTTAACACCAGACTCTTTGAGCATATCCATAACCCTGACGATCTCCTGAAACCGGCAGCGCTGATCAGCCGCCAACACAACCTGCAGGTTCTTGTCTTTCCCCAATAAAGCGCCGATCCTTTGTTTCAATTCTTTGATGGTCTGCACCTTATTCTCGAAATAAACAATCCCCTCGCTAGTGATCGTGATGGTGACCGGTTTGGGATCAACCAAAGTATCTTTGCTGGAAGCCTTAGGGAGCTTGACCTCGATGTTGTTCTGCGAAATCAAAGGGGTCGCGATCATGAAGATGATCAGCAAGACCAGGATCACATCCGTAAACGGTGTGATGTTAATTTCGGCGATGAGACCTTGTGTCTTGTAGGTTCTTCTCATCGAGCTTTTTCTTTCCTTTTAAAAGACTGCTGGTTTCCGAAGCGCATAATTCCATGTCCGTGACAAATCCGTTGATCCTTTTGATAAAATAATTGTACGCGATGATTGCCGGAATGGCGACGAAGAGCCCGGCGGCCGTGCAGACCAAGGCTTCGGAGATCCCGTGAATGACAACACTGATCCCGCTTGAACCCGCTTGATAAATGTCCTGAAAAGTTTCAATGATCCCCCAAACCGTTCCGAAAAGACCAATATAAACCGCGGTGCTGCCGATGGTGCCGACAATGGAAGTGCGCCGTTCCAAATCACTGATCTCGATAACAATCTGCCGTTCCATGGCCTCAGTCATTTCCTTCTCACCCGAATGGGAAGAATTCAATCCCACCCCCACGACAGCGGCAAAAGGCATCTGGGCCTCTTGGCAAAGCATGATTGCCTTTTTGAGATCCTCTTTGCCCAACTGTTCCTGAAGCGCCTGCATGAAAGCCGCTCTTGAAACGCGTGATCGTCGGTAAAAATACAAAACTTTCTCTAGAATAATCGCGATCGACAGGATCGAACATAGAACAAGCACCAGCATCACAAAACCACCACTCAGCACCGCTTGCCACAAACTATCGTTCTTAAACATATTTTTCTCCCCGTGCGATGGATTGGAACATGGGGTATGGATAAATCCCGGAAGAATGCCCATCATTCCAGGATATCCCCAGAGCGTAATTGCCCAAGGGGGTTATTTCTTTTGGCGCGATGTCCGCACGGATTTTGGTTGGATCGATCATTTTTTTTCCAGTCACTTCATTAACGCATACAGCGCAGAGGCAATTGGCCCGCAGATCACGATTTCTCACACTCACCTGCCG
>JAHFFT010000058.1:0-8937 GCA_023247795.1 Candidatus Omnitrophota bacterium | reverse complement strand
TGCTTAACCTTAGTCAGTCCAAACGAATTTCTTGCTTCTGCCATAAATCACGCTCAATGCAAAAAATTTTCCAGTCCGTGGATGACCAGATGCGGCCAGATGCCGATGAAGAGATTAGCGATCAGCGTGATGATGAGAATCAGCTGAGTGCAGATCGATTGAGGAACAAGACGGGCCTGTTGTCCTGGCTCGTCAAGAAACATGGTTTTGATCACTTTCGCGTAGTAATAAAGTGCGACAACGCTGTTGAGCACGACCGCGATGGCAAGAACAAATGACTTTGCCTCCACGGCCGAGGCCAATATAAAAAACTTTGCCATGAATCCAGCCAAGGGCGGAATACCGGCCAATGATAACAACGCCGCTGTTAGAATGACCGCGGTCCTTGGATCTTGTTTGTACATCCCGGCAAAATCTTTGATCTTTGTACTCCTCACCGAATTAGCGATGACAATCACTGCGCCAAAGGCGCTCAAATTCATCAAGGAATAGATAAAGATGTAAAACAACGTCGCTTGAATGCCGCTGGGTGTACCGACGGCAAGGCCAACAAAAATATACCCGGCTTGGGCGATTGTGGAATAGGCCAGAAGACGTTTGATATTGTCCTGTTTAAGGGCAAAAATGTTGCCCATCGTCATGGTCAAAATCGCTATCGCTGCGGCTAAGGGCGTCCAATAGGTGAAGACCGGTTGGAAATTCTCCACAAAAACTCTTAAAATGAACGCGAATCCAACAGCCTTGGGTCCCACCGAAAAGAGTGCCGCGACCGGTGTTGGCGCTCCTTCATAAACGTCCGGCGTCCACATATGAAACGGCGCCAATGAACATTTGAAAGCGAATCCGGCAAAAACTAAAATCAAGGAAACAAAAAGTGCCATTTGATTGACGCTGCCAGCAGCCAACATCCGTATGATGGAGGCCAAATCCAGCGTACCAAATAAACCATAGACCAACGAAACACCGTAAAGGGTGATTCCGGTCGATAGCGCTCCAAATAGAAAATATTTGATCCCAGCTTCCGAGGAGAAAACATCGCGCTTCAAAAATCCCGCCATGACGTAGGACACAATTGAAATGGATTCCAACGTGATATAAATCATCAGCAAATTATTTGAGGCCACGGCCAACAGCATCGAAACCGTGACCACCAACAAAAAGAAATAATACTCTGCTGAATCTTCCGACGGTAAATCCTTATACCCCATGGAAAGCAAGATAACGATCCCTGCGATCAAAAGCAAAATCTGGCGCAGGACCATCGAAAGTCCGTCATTGACCAGCATCCCTGAAAAAAGCACCGCCCCCGCGTTCCAACTCGTTGGCAACGAACAGGCACTGAAAATCACGCCTGCCAGCGACAGTCCACCGGCCCAATTCTTAAGACGTTCGCAAACCCCGGCCATCAAGACCACGAAGGCAAAACCAACGAGAATGAGTTCAGGCAAAATGAATTGAAGACTCAACGGATTCAATGCGCACCCCAACTGTTGAACAAGCCCTGGATCGCGGCCTCCTGAAATCTGAGAACCACCGTCGGGTAAACACCGACGATAAACGTGATGGCCAGCAACGGCACCAGCGTCAGGATTTCACGAACATTCATGTCCGAATACTTAGCACAAGTCGGATTCAATCCCCCTAAAAGGACCCGCTGCAAACTATAAAGAAAGAATCCCACTGTGATCACCAACCCAATCGTTGAGATCGCCGTCAATGTTTTATAAACCGGAAAAGTACCAATCAGCGATAAGAATTCTCCGACAAAGCCACTCAAACCAGGCAATCCCAGCGACGCCAAAGAACACATCGTCAAGAAAAACGCGTAAATCGGCATCTGCACCCCTAACCCGCCGAACTTATTCAGGTCTCTGGTATGAGCACGATCGTAAATCACCCCAACCAATAAAAATAAACCGCCGGTGATGATCCCATGATTGAACATCTCCATATAAGCGCCGTTAAAACCGGTGATGTTCAAACTGGCCAGACCCAAAATGACAAATCCCATGTGGCTCACCGAAGAATACGCCACCATCTTCTTAAAATCAGTTTGGGCCATGGCAACACTCGCGCCATAGACAATGTTGATCACTGCCAAAACCGCCAATGGTAACGCGAAATAAACAACCGCCTCTTTAAAAAACGGCAGACATATTCGAAACAACCCATACCCCCCCATTTTCAACAAAACACCGGCCAGTAAAACGCTGATCGGTGTCGGGGCCTCAACGTGCGCGTCGGGCAACCAGGTGTGAAACGGAAAAACCGGGACCTTAATCGCGAAGGCCAAAAAAAACGCGAGAAAAAATGTAATCTGAAAACGAAAATCAAAAAATGTCGCCGCTTTTTGAATCTCCAGGATATTGAAGGTATGCGGGAAGGTGTTAAAATACACCGCCAAAATCCCAATTAACATGATCACGGATCCCGCTAGCGTGTATAAAAAGAATTTGATCGCGGCATATTCCCGTCGAGGACCACCCCAAAGGCCGATCAAAAAATACATTGGAATAAGAACAAGCTCCCAAAAAATATAAAACAGAAATAGATCCAAAGCGATGAACGTCCCCATCATCCCGGTCATCAAAAGCAGGTAAAAGGAATAGTATTCCTTTTCGTTGGTATTGATTCCCTTCGAGGCGACACAAGCAATGAAACCTAAAAGTGCGGTCAAGAAAACCAACCCGATGCTCAATCCATCGACGCCAATAAAATAACAGATGTTAAAAAGTGGAATCCAAGAAACATTCTCGACAAATTGCATTTGAGTCTGCAAAGGGTCAAACTTAGTGAGAAGAACAATGGATAAACCCAGAACAAGCCCGGTCACGGCCAAGGCAATCAGCCTGATGAGCTGCTTATTTTCTTTGGACAGCAAAAGAACGCCCACAGCGCCCAAGAACGGTAAAAAAACAAGACTGCTTAGAATCGGAAACATAGCTTCCCCATCACGGTTAAAATCAACACAATGACACCGAGGAACTGAATAAGCAAATAATGCTGTACCAATCCGGTTTGCAGCGGCCGCAGGACCGCGGAAAACCACTGGACCACCCGTGCGGTCCCATTGACCATTCCATCGACGACAATCCGGTCAAACTGTGAAAAAAGATCGCACAGCTTAAGACACGGCCGCACAAAAACAGCGTCATAAATTTCGTCAAAATGATATTTGTTTAAGAGCAATTGATCAAACGGCGCGAACCGCGCACGGATGTTAACCGGCAAAATCTTATTCCCAACAATGTATACGACATAAGCCAACCCTATCCCGGAAAGACTTAAGACTGTTGAAAACATCATCATCGCCCCGCTTGCCTGCCCCTCCTCGACCGACGGTGCTCCGAAAAAGATAAAATTTTGAAACGCGTGATGCGTCAAGGGCGACCCCAGAAGCCCAACAAAAACCGCGAAAAAGGAAAGGACCATCAAAGGGATCGTCATGGTCTTAGGTGATTCATGGGCATGAAGACTTGAGCGCGGTTTGCCAAAGAGCACTAAAAAAATGAGCCTCGACATGTAAAACGCCGTCAGAAAACTCGTTAACACGGCAACACCGAACAAAAATGGATGTCCACTTTGAAAAGCGGCGAGTAGGATTTCGTCCTTCGACCAGAACCCAGCAAACGGCGGCACCCCAGCCAAAGCCAGCGTCCCGATGATAAAAGCTGTTCCCGTCACTTTCATCTTTGAAAGCAACCCGCCCATCTTTTGAATATCTTGCGTATGCACAGCGTGAATGACTGATCCGGCGCACAAAAACAAAAGCGCTTTAAAAAACGCGTGGGTCATCAAATGGAATGTCCCGGCGCTGTAGCCCCCCACTCCCAGTCCGAGCATCATCAATCCCAGCTGGCTGATCGTCGAATAAGCCAAAACCCGTTTGATATCGTTGTTGACCGTGGCGATGGACGCGGCCATGAGCGCTGAAATCCCACCAATGACAGCGACGGTCTCCAGACAAAATGAATTCAACACAAAAAGGCTGTACGTACGCGCCACCAGATAAACACCAGCGGCGACCATAGTCGCGGCATGGATGAGAGCAGAAACCGCGGTCGGACCTTCCATGGCATCCGGCAGCCATACGTGCAAAGGGAATTGTGCGGATTTCCCAACGGCCCCGCAAAAAATCAACAACGCCGCGGCCGTCAGCATCCATTCACTTCCGACCATAGGAACAATATGGCTCAAATCACTGAAATAAATCGTCTTGGTGGCTATAAAGAGAAGGAATATTCCCAACAAAAACCCGGTATCGCCAATTCTCGTCGTGATAAACGCCTTCATACCTGCCTTGGCCGCGGCCGGTCGCTCAAACCAAAACGCGATCAGCAAATACGAACACAGCCCCACGCCCTCCCAAAAAATGTAAACCATCAAAAAATTATCAGCAAGAACCAGCCCCAGCATCGAGGCCATGAAAAATGAAATGTAGGCAAAATACCGACTGTAACGCGGATCGCCGTGCATATACCCGATCGAATAAATTTGAATGAGCGTGCCGACAATGGTCACCACCAAAAGCATCATCACACTTAACGAATCCACACTCACGCCAAAATGGATCGGCAGGCCATTGATGGTCAACCACTTCCCCAAATCATAAGGGCCTTGTCCAGCGAGCAGTCCTTGGTAGACAACAACAGACAGCGCCAACGAGACACCTGACGCCAAGACCGAGACCCAGGCACTGGCACCCTTGAGCCGTCGTCCAAATAAGATGTTGACGACAAAGGCCAAGAATGGAAATAAAGGAATTAAGTGAGCGATTTTTACCATTTCATCAAATTAAAATGATCCAGAAAAACCGATTTCCCATTACGATAAATCGCGATGATCAACACCAGGCCGACCACGCTGGCAATGGCGGCAATGGCGATCACAAAAATCGCGAAAATTTGTCCCAACCCATCGGGAGTTCCCAAATATCGATTGAACGCGACCAAATTGATATTGGCAGCGTTGAGAATGAGCTCGATGGAAATGAGAACGCCGATCACATTGCGGCGGGTAAGAACACCAAAGATACCAATGCAAAATAAAACCGCGCCCAACACAACAAAATAATCCAATGGAATCATTTTTTGACCTTTCCAATGACAATGGCACCGACCATCGCGGCTAAAAGGATCAATGAAATGAACTCAAATGGCAGTACATAACCCGTCAGCAATGAATTGCCAATGTCTTTTAAAGAAACCACCGCCGCGCTTCCCGGACCCGACACCCAGGGATGAACAGCGATGACCTTAAAAAGCAGATAAAAAAGAACAGCCGTAACGATTGCCGCAGCCAAGGTCTGCTCATTGACCTGCACAATGCTTTTATCTCCGATCTTGGCCGTGAGTTTTATAGCAAAGACAAATAACGTGATTATGCCTCCGACGTAGACGAGCACCTGCACAACGCCCAAAAATTCCGCATCCAGATAAAAATAGACACCGGCAACGCTCAAAAGGGTCAACGCCAGCCAGACAGCGCAATGGAAAACATCGCGGGAAAGGACGGATAACAACGCGAACACGCAGACACACAATGCTATGAAGAAAAAAGTTATCTCAGCCACAGGTTAAGCAGTTTCTTTATTTGTTGATGTTGGTTTTGGCGCCTCAGGAGCCGGTGTTGGACTGACCACTGCCGACACGGCCGGAGCAGCAGCAACGGCTGCCACCGGAGCAACCGGAGATTTTTGAATGATTCCCACGGTATTCAAATCGTTGATTTTAATTTCCGCGGCCAAACTGTAATTCGCGTCCACATGTTTGTATTTGTTCTCATTCATCAAATCAATATTCATGACCTGGTTATGATCATAAACCGAAACTTCATACATCTTATTCATAAAAATCGCGTCGGTCGGACAAATCTCATCGCACAATCCGCAGAAGCAACACAACTCGGCGTTATAAGTGAACTTGGTGATTTCATTCTTCTTTTTGCCGTCGGCAACCATTTGCTTATGCGTCAAATCAAGGGCCGCAACCGGACAGATCTTGATGCATTGATAACAGATGACACAGGCCTCTGGTTTCAGGTCCACCATGCCCCGAAAATTCGGCGCCATCTTTTTCTTTTTGATCGGATACTCAAGGGTCACCGACGGAGCAAAATAATTTTTAATGGTCACCCGCATCCCGATGAACAGGCTGATCATGCCCAAATACGCGTTTTTGATCTTTCGAAATATTTTTTCCATATGTTTACCTCAACATAAACCAGCCACTGATCAATAAATTCAAAAGCGCTACCGGAGTCAAGAACTTCCAGGCGAAACCCATCATTTGATCCATGCGAACGCGTGGCAGCGTCCAGCGGACCCACATCGATAAGAAAATAATCCCGTAGGACTTTAAAAGAAACCAAAAAACCGAAGGCAAAAACGGCCCCTGCCAACCACCTAAAAATAGCGTTGCCGCAACCGCCGAGACAATGAACAAATTCGTGTACTCGGCGACGAAAAACATGGCGAACTTCATCCCCGTATACTCAGTATGGTACCCGGCCCCCAACTCCGATTCCGCTTCGGGAATATCAAACGGCACGCGGTTGACTTCAGCCGTTGACGAAATGAAATAAATCACAAACGCGATTGCCAAATTCGGCTTTAAAATGAACCAACCATGTTCTTGTGCTTGAATGATCCCCTGCATCGACAAAGTCCCTGCTTCCATAATGACCACCACCACCGATAACAAAAGCGGGACTTCGTAACTGATGATCTGCGCCGCTGAACGCATCCCACCCAACAGCGAATACTTGTTATTCGATCCCCATCCAGCCATAAAAATCCCTAAGACGCAGACCGAGGTAATGGATGTTATAAACAAAATCCCCACATTCAAGTCATGAACAACAAAATTTCGGGCAAAAGGAATGGTCACAAAGGCCATCACCGACGGAACAACGACAAAAAACGGTGCCAACCACCAAATCATTTTATCCGCACCCGCCGGCACAATATTCTCTTTCAAAAGCAGTTTCACAGTGTCCGCAATCGACTGCAAACTCCCATGCCATCCGACGATCATCGGCCCTAACCGATTTTGAATGTGCGCCGAGACTTTCCGCTCCCACCAAATCAAAAACATCGCCGAGATCGAGATGAATCCCAAGATCACCGAACTATTGATGACCATCGACCTAACCTGTACGGATAAAGGATCGATCATCGGTCGATTTCTCCCATGACAATATCCGTGCTCCCTAAAACGCACACCATGTCTGAAACATTCAATCCACGGACGATCGACGGCAGCACCGCCAGATTAGAAAATGATGGTGAACGGATTTTATTGCGATAGGGTTTGAGCCCGCCATCGCTGACCAGATAAAATCCCAGCTCTCCTCGGGGATTTTCCGTCCGCATATAAGACTCGCTCGGTGGCGCTTTAAAAACTTTGTTGACCTTAGCCACCGCGTTACCCGCCGGGATCCCTTGGATCGCCTGTTCGACAATCTTCAAACTCTCGCCGATCTCATCAAGCCGGAC
Source organism: Candidatus Omnitrophota bacterium (assembly GCA_023247795.1). GTDB lineage: Bacteria > Omnitrophota > Gorgyraeia > Zapsychrales > JANLHA01 > JAHFFS01. The sequence continues at coordinate 1,442 of JAHFFT010000058.1, read as the reverse complement.
TTTAAACCGGTCCCATGAATCACCAACTTTACCGATCGGGACATCAAATTTGAATTGATCATACAACATATATGGTTCATCTTTTCGCACGTCCCATTTAACTCCGGACGCGCGCAGCATCGGACCCGTGACACTGTAATTGATCGCGACCTCTGGTTTCAAGATCCCGATCTTTTTGGTTCTCGACAAAAAGATCGCGTTGTAAGTCAAAAGCTCGTTGTATTCTTGCAATTTCTGGCGCTCATACTTGATGAAATCTTTGATATATTTGTCCGCGTGCGCCGGCAACTCAGTCTGCACACCGCCAATGCGCATATAGTTGTAGGTCAGACGTCCCCCGCAGATCTCATCAAAAAGTTCAACGATTTTCTCACGGTCGCGGAAACAATAAAACATCGGGGTCGCGTAAGCCCCCAAATCCTGGGCAAACGTTCCCAAAGAAACCAAATGACTCGCGATACGATTCAGTTCGGCAATGATGGTACGGACATAAGAAACGCGCGCGTTGACCTGAAGATTCAAAAGTTTTTCAACGGCCAAGACATAACCCAAATTGTTGTTCATGGAACCCAAATAATCAAGGCGGTCGGTGAAAGGAACAAACTGGATATAAGTGCGGTTTTCAGCGATCTTCTCGCAGCTGCGATGAAGATAACCGATGTGCGGCCGGCAATCGACGACGATCTCACCATCCAGACGCAATTCCAAATACAAAACACCGTGAGTGGAAGGGTGCTGCGGCCCCATGTTCACGATCAGTTCTTCGGAACGCAGGCCTTCTTTTGCAATGATTTCGGTCATGGATGAAATTCCTACCCGCCAGCCTTAAGACCTTCGGACTGCGGCAATCGAAAAAAATCCGGTCGATCAAAATTTTTTCTCAATGGATAATCGGTCCATTCGTCCGGATTCAAAATCCGGCGCAAATCCGGATGATTCAAAAATTTTACGCCAAACAAATCAAAGGTTTCCCGTTCCAACCAATTGGCGGATTCCCAAAGCCCGGACAAAGTTTCCACCGCCAGGTCTTCCATCGGCAAAAACACTTTCAGCGTCAGCATAAACCGGTGTTTGAAAGAATACAGATGATAAACGACCTCAATTTTATCTTTCCAATCGACCCCGCTGACGCAATGGAGATTTTGAAAGGCCAATTCGCTGGTTTTCAAAAATTGCGCTACCGCGCGCAGCGATTCTTTCTTAACAACGAGTGCTGCTTTTCTTTCTTCAGCAACCGCGTCTGGAAATTTTTCACGAACGGCTTGAACCAGTTGGTTGAGGTCCATTTTTAGGGTCCGCCCCTTCCTTCGGAGCTATATAATCTTTTGTGGGCAATCCCCCACCCTTCGAATGAAAGGATGGATCAATGGGAGGATGACTATTGTCCTTAGATTTTTCAATCTTTTCTTTGAGCTTTAAAATTCCGTGCAACAGACCTTCCG
>JAHFFT010000057.1 GCA_023247795.1 Candidatus Omnitrophota bacterium | reverse complement strand
CGAGAATCCAAAGCGGGGCGACAAAATTGACCAGCCAAGAACTGAGCAGCATGGCAATCAAAAATGCGAAATGGATCACGATTTCTAAGGCGGTGAAAACTTTTCCGCGCATGGTCTCATCGCTGACAAGGTGCACGACGGTGTTGGCGGCGATAAAAACCGGCCCCAGGACCGCCCCTAAAATCATGGCCAAGAACGCGGCCAGGATCAGGTTAGGATCCTTCTCAATAACCAGCACAAAAATATTGATCATCACCCCTCCCATAATCAAACAATAAAAAATGATTTGATACCAGGCGAATTTCTTTCCCCACCGTCCATACCCAAGCACTCCTAAAAAAAGCCCCACCCCTAACAAAACCGCCAAGACTCCTAAATCTTTGGTCACGCTATGAAAAGCCTGTTGGATGAAAACGATGATCACCACGTAAACCGCGCCGGCGGCCGCCAGCAAAATGAAAAGCATATTGATCACAAAACGGATTTCCTTCTTGCTGGTAAGGTATTGCAAGCCTTCCTTGATTTCGGCGATCACCGACTTCTCGATTCGAATGAATTCTTTTCCTTTGCTGAGGATTTTCTTTCGGTCCAACTGCAGGTTAAAATCTTTTTTGATCGACATGATCAGCAGTCCAGAAAGGAAAAATGTGATGGCGTCACCGATGAATCCACCTTGCGCTCCGACGCGGTCAACCAAGAGCCCGCCAGCGGAACAGCCTAAAACAAAGGCGATCATTCCCGTCGTCGTGATCAAAGAATTCGCCGTTAAAAGATGCTCTTTGGGGACCAGGTCAGGAATGATCGACATCTTGGCGGGAACATGGAAGCGGCTGAAACAGAAAATGAGAAACACCAAAACATAAATCGGCAGCATGGAATCCGTCATGAGCCGCGTCAGACAAATACAAACAACCAAAAAACTACGCACGATATCACAAACAAACAAGGTTTGCCGATGGTTCCAACGATCGACGTAAACCCCAGCGATCGGCCCAACGATAAAAACCGGAATGATGGTGAAGGCCAGCAGGATGGCCAAGTCCATCGCCGAACTTTTCGTCTGTTCGGCAATCAAACCAATCAGGGCCATTTGGTTCAACCGATTTCCAAACTGCGAAATCAGCTGTGCCCACCAAAGCCGGATGAAATAGCGGTTTTTGTAGTCAGTGATAAAATTGATCATGTCGCAGTTTTAACGTCGAGTATTATAACACGTCATCATTGAAGCGTTCAGTGATTTGGAAAAAATTTGCGAATAAAAATTTGGAAAGGATAAAAGAAGCCGGGCGTTTCTTCTTACTAACAATTGTCTTCGTTAATCAATCATTAAGCTGGCGAGAGGAGTTGAACCTCCGACCCGTCGCTCACTTCGTTTCGCTCCCCAAGGGGCTTTGCCCCTATGGCGCTCGCTTACGCTCGCTGATACCCCAAAAGCTTGGGGGAATGCTTCCCCCAAACCCCTTTGGGTCGGTCGTTTCTTCTTACTAACAATTGTCTTCGTTAATCAATCATTAAGCTGGCGAGAGGAGTTGAACCTCCGACCCACGATTTACGAAACCGTTGCTCTGGCCACTGAGCTACGCCAGCAATATTTTTTCATGTGAACGTGAAGTTTAAATAAATGACATCCCATGACATTTCAGCCGTCTGAGAAAAGTGCCGAGAGACGGAATTGAACCGCCGACGCAAGGATTTTCAGTCCTTCGCTCTACCAACTGAGCTATCTCGGCACAGAAACTGCCCCATTTTAGTCATCGACCTTACGGTTGTCAACTGTTATGACCGATTGTGGGGGGATTATTCACCAAGATGGTTGACAATCTTAACATAAACATCCTGGGCAAGCTTGATCTTCGGAAAAAAGGTCTTTCGGGCCTTCACCGCCAGACGCACAACTCCGGTCTCCACCGATTCTGTAGTCACCGTAACTTTAGCACCCTGAATCATGGCGATGATGATCCCATCGCTGTCAGCATGTTCCTTAACCGCGCCCATGATCGAAACAATGGAACTAGCGGCTTCCCGCACCTGACCCAATTCATACCCCGTTATCTTACCTTCAACGGTATCAGGACTGACAACATACCCACCTAAAGCTCCGACGCTGCCAACGACCAAATAAACACATCCCGTCAAAGACGCCATAAAAAGAAAAACAACAAAAGTTTTAGTAACGGATTTGACAAAACGCTGACCAAACATAAAAGATTCACCTCCTCAATGTTTAAAACGACTGACGACCATCGAGCCGGCCTTCCAATGAAGGCCCGCCGAAACCGCACAAAACTTACCAGACAACAACTGCCGGATCAATTCTCTTATCCCCGATTGGGTTTGCTGCCATGATTGGCCTTCTTGGAACGCCAGTTGAGTTTCCCTCGACGTTTGCGTTTACTCATTTGAACATCCTCCTTCTCAACGAATCTGGATTTTCTCTACGTTATACTCCATCTTTTCTTAAAAGCAAATACTAAACAAAAATTCACGCTCCCGTTTTAAAAACTTCGGATAATTGCGAAATGCGCTGGATCACCAAACCCGGTCTTGCCGCAGTCAATTCGGAAAGGAAAGACGATCCGGTCGTGACCGCTATGGTTTTGATGCCCGCGCGGCGCCCCGCTTGGACATCAATGATCATGTCCCCCACGTAAACGGCCTCTTGCCGTCGACAAGACAATCTTTTTAAGATCGTCCGCAAAAGCGCTGGATGCGGCTTTGGATGTTGCACCTGATCAGCGCACAACACGCAATCAAAATACTTCGCGATCTTCAACTGCCGTAACAGCGACCGAGAAAATAAACTCGGCCGGTTGCTGGCTACGGCCAGCTGATATCCGCCCCTTTTCAATCTTTGCAAAATCCTTTTGGCCCCGGGAAGAAGTTTGGCGTATTTTTTTAAAGCCTGCCGATGATGCCGCCGATAATCCTTCAACGTGTGATCAAGGTCTTTTCCGTCGACCAAACCGGCAATCAGATTCCGATCTCCCCATCCGACTTTTCGCTTGATCACTCCATAACTTACGGCCGGATAACCGTTTTTAGTCAACGCGTAATTAACGCTTTGCCTGACCGCTTGATAGGCGTCCACCAACGTGCCGTCCAAATCAAAAATGACCAAACGGATTTTCGATTTCATTTCAATGAGCGCCTCTTATCCAAGGCATTCCAGCTAATCTCGGATCAAATAAAGGGCCAGCAATCCTGCTAAAGCCAAGGCCATGCCAATGACACCTTTGAAAAGCAGGACAACCTCCGGCCACCAACTCAAAACCAAGCTGATGCCGCTGACTAATAACGCGGCTCCCACTAAGAATAAAAATAAATTATTGAGTTTCATGAGGGTTGCTGAATTGGATTCATCGATTCCTGTCGCTGTCGGACACCTTCCTCGACCGGCTGGCTCTTCCATCGCCGATGCATCCACCCCCACTCCGATGGATAGCGACGAATATACCGTTCAATCACCTGGGTTAAACGGGAAACATTCACCTGTAGCATCTCCTGCTGATTCGGCCGGGGCTCCAGATCGAATCGCGGCTCGATAAAAATCCGGTGCTGATCCCCTGGTTCGCTGATATTGAAAATGGGGACGATGGGCGCTTGGGTCCGATCAGCGATCACAACCGGGCCAGTGGCGGTGGCGGATTTGCGTCCAAAAAAATCAACAAAAATCCCCCCATCACTGCCAAAATTCTGATCAATCAACAAAAAAACGATTTCATTTTTTCTTAACGCCTGAATGATCTGCTGAACGCACGCTCGACGAGGTGTGGCATAAATTGGTTTCACGGCGGATTTGTTCATCATTTGATAAGCAAACTCCGCGATTTTCTCATCGCGGACCCGACGGATCACCACATTAACCGGATATCCGTATTGGGCCATGGCCAGCTGCATCAGCGGGAAATTACCGAAATGAGCGGTGACCGCGACGACCCCTTTGCCTTGTTGCAACGCCTGATCGAGGTGTTCTTTCCCTTCGATGGCAAACACCCCCCTAACTTTTTCCGGATGAAAACAGTAATACATCATCTCAACCAACCCGCGTCCAAAATTCGCAAAACATTGTTTGATGATCATTTTCTTTTCTTCTTTGGATTTCTCGTCGCCAAAAGCCAAGTCCAGCGTCTCAGCGGCAATGCTCTTCAACCGGATGGTCAAACGAAAGCCAATGAAAATCATGCATTGCATGACGACCTTAACCACGCGAAACGGCAGCCGCTGGACCAGCCAAGCTGAACCAAACATACCCCAGCGGGCAGCGGCGCGTTTGAAATGTTTCATACCATCAGAAAATTTCACTTGCGCTCTCCCAGAATACTTTTCACCTCTTTCAGCAAATCAGTCATGCTGATGGGTTTGCTCAAATGCATCACCGCTCCCACTTCCATTTCCGCCATAATATCATCGGCCGAATCCTTATAGGTAAGAAAAACCACGGGAATATCTTTGGTTAAAGAATCCTCCTTCAACTTCAAACAAACCTCGCGGCCCTTAAGCCCTGGCATGATCACGTCCAATAAAATCAAATCCGGGGCCCATTGCTTTGCTAATTTGATTCCCTTTTCACCGGTCTCGGCGGTCAAAAGATAAACCCGCTCCTTTACAAAATGAGAATGCGCCATCTTCAAAAACGATTTGTCATCATCGACTAATAAAACGGTCCATTGGGCAGGCCTTGTTTGTTTCTGCAGCAATCTTTTGATATGCGGATTTTCATAATACAAGGCGACAGCAACACACAAAGCTTCGATAAGGATTGGAAAGGAGTCCAGCTCTTTGGTGATAAAAATCATCGCGTAAAGAATATACGCGAAGGTGACATAGCTCGCAGCAACGATAAGCTTCCTCGCCCATTCCAGCCTAAAAAAAAGACCTATGGCGCTCACGACCATGAGACTAAATAAAACCGGCTCGACCGAAAGTCCTCCAACCGCGAAAAACCAATAAGCCAACAAAAGCAGATAGATCAATAAAAGGAGCCAATTGATGACGACCGTCATTTTTCGAATATTTGAATGGTTCATTTCAACAGACCTTTCTCAATTCCGCTAAAAGGGTTCGCGGATGAACAGGCTTCGTAATATGGGTTACGGCTCCTGCTTCTTTTTCGGCTTCTACGTCGTCGGGAGAATCTTTGGCGGTTAAAAAAATGACCGGAATCTCTTTGGTGTCCTGATCCGCTTTGAGCCGGGCGCAAACCGTTCTTCCCTTAATCCCCGGTAGAATGACATCCAAAATAATGACGTCCGGCTTTTGTTGCTTGGCGACCTGCAGCCCCCGCTCGCCGGAAGCAGCGGTTAAAACACTATATCCCTCGTTCAGCAGGATATTTTTTACCGTCTTGAGGGCACCCTCATCGTCGTCAACGATCAAAACGCTTTTTCGCGACTGCGGTCGGCGGTTCTGAAAAAATGGCTTAACGTCTTTATGATTAAAAACGAACGCGGTACCGCCCGTGACCAAAATGTTACACAGATAAAAATCTTTAGCCGCATAGACATAGAAAATGAGATAGGTCACACAGGCACAAAGATTTAAAAAAATCAAACCCACCCTGGCCCATTCTCGCAGTCGAAATGAAATCAGGGCACAAATGAAAAGACCAAAATAGAGAAAGGTCAACCAGAATTTTGTGAGGTCAAAAGGCGGCTGGAAACCCGGCCCTACCAACGTCGAGAAAGAAATGCCGTAAAATCCAAGCAGGACCGCAGTCAAAAGCACAATCATTTTTTGCCATTTGAGCATTAGCTTTTCCACATGTGAGACTTCCTCACTTAAGGGTTTCTTTACTTTGTCCCTTTAGGGACAGTCCCCAAGCTCGTCCCTGATAACGACTCCCAGCAGTATACATCCAAAACAAAATAATGTAAAAACATCTCCAAACTTTGTGTACAGCGACATCTCGTCGGTTAGCACGACATCGGCCGCGGTCCACCCGGCAACATAGGTCATTTTCCCTTGCGGATTTTCAACTCCGCGATAAAGGCCCCCATCAGCATCAACAAAACCACTCACACCCGTATTAGCGACTCGCACCAAAGTCCGCCGGTTCTCAACGGCCTTGAAAACCGCCGCCTGCAGATGCAAAAACGGCTCATTGGTATCTAAAAACCAGGCATCATTGCTGATATTCACCAAAAATTTCGCCCCATTTCGCGTCATCCGACGGGCCAGGTCAGAAATGGTATCTTCAAAGCAAATCAGGACCGAAAAATTCGCCGTGATTCTTTTTCCATCTCGCCCCACAGCGGAAACCGGAAACAACGTCAACTTTGTCCCGGGAGTGAAATCCGCCATCGGGACCAAATCGGCAAAAGAAAAAAGGAATCTGCGCAACGGCAAAAACTCACCAAAAGGGACCAAATGGATTTTATCATACTGACCAGCATCCTGCCCCTGCTCAGAAAACAACAACGCTGAGTTGAAATACTTCTCCGCTTCCTTGGTCACCGCCCCCAACAAAAGCGGCGTTTGATTTTCCTTAATAAAATCCTTCACCTGCTGATAAACATCCGGCGATTCCGAGAGATATCCAGGAAAAGCAGTTTCCGGCCAAAGGATCAAATCTGGACGGGTGGCCGCGGCCTGTTTCGTTAAAAATAAATGTTTTTCTAAAATGTCCGGCCATTCTTGCGCTAGCCATTTCTCTTTTTGCTCGATGTTGCCCTGGATCACCGCCACCTTGCTCGTCCCGAGCGAATCCAACTTCCTCATCTGGAAAAAGCCATAGGTCAGAACGATCAACAAAAGACCAACGGTCAAAATGACCGCTCTTTGCAATTCTCGATATCTGGGGGCTGTCCCTTTAGGGACTGTCCCCAGTGCCGCTGTCCCAAGCCCCTCCTTCACCAGCACATTGACCATGACAATCAAAAACGATATTCCAGCAGAGCTGGTAACGTCGGCAATCTGAATCAACGGCAAAACCCGATACTGCGAATATCCAAGATTGACCCAACCAAAGCCGGTAAACAAGTTGCCGCGCAAAAATTCCAAGACCACCCAGGCGCTCGGCAATAAAAATAATTTCGCGACCAAACCCCTACGCTGACAAACGGACGCGTAAATGGCAAACAAACCAAAATAAAGCGAGCAATAAGCAACAATCGCCGCGACCGCGAAAACTCCGACGATGATCGGGAACCCTGCCGATGGTGCTGAACAAAAAATCCAATACAACGTCCCGAAAAAAAATACGCATCCGGTCAGATACCCCTGACGGAAAGCCTTGATTGTTGTCTGTCCATCCAGAACAAAAAGCAAAGGGACCAAGGCCACCCAGGCGAGCGCGTTGAATTCAAAGATGGGAAAACTAAGAATTAAGAGGATTGCTGAAAAAGCGCAGAATAATCGGCGACGCAAAACTGAATTTAAGAAGATGGGCGGCCAGCTTTTCACAATTCACCATTCACTCAATTGTCATTGCGAGCGAAGCGAAGCAATCTTACATAAAAGATTGCTTCGTCGTTATTCAATCTTAAAAGCTCCTCGCAATGACTGCGTCCTTCTATCAAAAACCACCTTTTCCCTCTTCACTTTTCACTCATCTACCGCCCACAACACTTTTTATATTTTTTGCCACTGCCGCAGGAACAAGGATCGTTACGACCGACCTTCTTTGCTGATCGTTGGATGGGCTGCTGCTTTTCTTCTGGTGCAGGTTTGCTTGGCTGAGGCGCAATCGGGTCCGCGATATTATTCTGTTCCAAATATTCGGAAAACTCCTGATGGATCGTTTCTTGCGGGATGGAACCAAAAATGCTTCGGCGCTCAAACAACTGAGACAGCGGCTGAAATTTATAAATCGTCTCAGCGATTTCCTGGTTGATCGAGGTATACATCATGCGAAACATCTCAAACCCTTCCCGTTTGTACTCAATGAGCGGATCGCGCTGCGCGTAAGAACGCAAACCAACACCTTCGCGCAACTGGTCCATGGCGTAAAGATGGTCCTTCCACTTCGCATCAATCACGTTCAACAACAAAAACTTTTCAATCCGACGGAGTTGCGCGGCCATCAGGTCTTTTTCTTTTTGTTCATACCCGGCGACTAGACCCTTGTGAAGAAAATCGCGAATGTCTTCCTTAGAAAGCTCTTTCAATTTTTCCCGCTGCGGCCCAACATCAAAACCAAACTTGGCCCGAAGATAAACCTCAAGCCCTTCCCAATCACGGCTGACCTCACCGCCTTCATTGGTCTGCTCAAGCAAATACTGTTCAACCATACCGTCAATCGTGTCCTCCACCGCCTCCAAAATACGATCTTTCACGTTCTCACTTTCTAGAATGCTGCGCCGCAAACCATAAATCGCTTCCCGTTGTTTGTTCATCACATTGTCATATTCCAGTAGCTGTTTACGGATCTCAAAATGATGGTTTTCCACGCGCTTCTGGGCCACTTCAAGCGCCTTACTCACCCAGGGATGTTCAATCACCTGACCTTCTTCCATTCCCAGCCGTTCCATCATCGACATGATCCGATCTGACGCAAAAAGCCGCATCAAATCATCTTCCAACGAAACAAAAAATCGCGACGACCCCGGATCACCCTGACGGCCAGACCGGCCCCGCAACTGGTTATCAATCCGACGAGATTCATGCCGTTCGGTGCCTAGTACATGCAGACCGCCCTGTTCAATGACTTGGCCGTGTTCCTTCTGACATTCCGCCTTAAACTTTTTTAAGAATTCTTGGACCTTAGCCAGTTTCTCTTCCGGCTGCTCTACTGTCTTTTCCTCTGCCAGGCTTTTCGCCAAAAATTCCGGGTTCCCCCCTAAAACAATGTCTGTTCCCCGTCCCGCCATATTGGTGGCAATCGTGACCCCTTTAAAACGTCCGGCCTGGGCAACGATGTGAGCTTCCCGCTCATGATATTTCGCGTTCAACACCTGGTGCGGGATCCCGGAACGTTTCAATAGCGAAGCAAGCAATTCTGATTTCGCGATCGAGATGGTCCCGACCAAGACCGGCTGCCCTCGCTTATGGCATTCCTGAATTTCATCGACGACCGCTTGATATTTTTCCTTGGTTGTTCGATAAATGCAATCGGTATGGTTCTTCCGCTGCAAAACGCGGTTCGTTGGAATGACAACGCATTCCAATTTGTAAATCTGATCAAACTCTGTGGCCTCAGTGTTGGCCGTACCGGTCATCCCCGAAAGCTTGTCGTACATGCGAAAATAATTTTGGAAAGTGATCGTGGCCAGCGTCTGATTTTCCCGTTCGATCTTGATCCGCTCTTTCGCCTCAACAGCCTGATGCAAACCGTCTGACCAGCGGCGACCAGACATCAATCGTCCGGTGAATTCATCAACAATGATCACCTGTCCGTCCCGGACCACATAATCGACGTCGATCTTAAAGAATTCCTTCGCCTTCAATGCCTGCAAAATGTGATGGCGGTACTCAATGGTTTCCATGTCATGGATATTCTCAACGCCAAAACCCTTAGCAGCTTTTTCTTCCCCCTGCTCGGTCAACGAAATCGATTTGACTTTCTCGTCGGCAATATAATCAAATCCAACTGAAAGATCTTCATTGCGATATTTGGCCTCGATCTGCTCACCCTCGGTGATCCGCCGTCCGGAAAGATTCTGAACAATCTCATTGGCCCGATAATATTTGTCGGTCGACATCTCTGCCGGACCAGAAATGATCAGTGGCGTCCTTGCCTCGTCGATCAAAATGCTATCAACTTCATCAACGACAGCAAAATGATGTGGCCGCTGGACCATCTCTTCCCGAGACCCCACCATATTGTCGCGCAGATAATCAAAACCAAATTCATTGTTCGTGCCATAAGTGATGTCGCAGCCGTAAGCAGCCTGCCTGGCCGACGGGCCTAGATCATGCAAAATGACCCCGACGGTCAAGCCAAGGAATTCAAAAATCGGGCCCATCCAATCGCGGTCACGCTGGGCCAAGTAATCGTTCACAGTGACGATGTGTACCCCGTCGCCGGTTAAGGCATTCAAATACGCCGGCAGGGTCGAGACCAAGGTCTTCCCTTCCCCGGTTGCCATCTCAGCAATCTTGCCCTCGTGCAAAACCATCCCGCCGATCAACTGCACATCAAAATGCCGCATGTTGAGAACCCGCCGCCCGACTTCCCTGACCACGGCAAAGACCTCCGGCAAGATCGCGGCCAAGGCCTTTTGCTTGATCTCATAAAATTCCTTCTTGCTCGTCACTAATTTGACTTCCAATTCTTCCCGCTCAACATGGGATGTGGATTGACGGATCTGCTTTTCCAGACCCTGAAACTCTTCCTTTTTTTCTTTCACCGCCTGCTGATAACGCGCCTTAAAATCGTCGGTCTTGGCCCGCAACTCTTGATCAGTCAGCTTCATAATCTGGTCTTCCAGACCATTGATTTGCGAAACACGGGTTGAATATTTTTTGATCAGTCCGATGGATGGCAACGGCAGTTCATCTGGGACGTGGATAGAAACATCCGGGTCAAGCTTTTGGATG
>JAHFFT010000005.1 GCA_023247795.1 Candidatus Omnitrophota bacterium | reverse complement strand
TTGGTGAGATGATAACCAAAGACTTGTTGCTGATGAAAATGATAGTTGAGGGCAAAGGAAAGGTTGCCGATAAATCGGTTGGGATAGCTGTTCCAGATTTGTTTGACATCGGATAGGTGATAGATGAATTTGGCCCGGTCGATGAAGCTGATGTCATCGAACAGAAACGGAGAATGAAACGTCTGGGAATAAATCAGAAAACCAAGCAGCCAAATTAAGGAAACAAAAAAGAGAGGAAATTGGGTGATTTGTTTTTTTTCCAACACATGCCCCAAGCGGGTTTTTTAAATTCGATTTGCGATTTTTTTCAAAATAGCATTTTGGATTAGTAAAGTCAATATAAAGCCGGGATATCTTGAAAACTGCTTTACACTTATTGCAAACTTTGTTATAAATAGGGGCGTATTTTTTAAGAAGTTTGTGGATTTTGTTCGTTCATCCGACGCAAATTGAAAATTTTCTAGATTAAATGCGGTATTTTTGGGCCATTAGCTCATCTGGTAGAGCAACTGACTCTTAATCAGTGGGTGGGAGGTTCGAGTCCTCTATGGCCCATAACTGTACCTGAATTTTCTGAGGAGGTTTAATTGCCAGTCAGAAATGCAGATCTGAAGGCTCTTCATGAGCAGGCGGTCTTGTTCCGTCGCGAAATTCTTGAGACCGTTCATCTGGCCGGGTCAGGGCATCCCGGGGGATCGTTATCTGCCGTCGAGATCATGATCGCACTTTACGGCTATCAGCTGAATCACCGCCCGCAAGAACCGCTTTGGCCGGACCGCGATCGTTTGATCGTTTCCAAAGGCCATTGTTCACCGGTGACTTATGTCACACTCGCCAATTATGGTTATTTCCCAAAGGCGGAATTGAAAGGGTTCCGCAAATTTGGTTCCATTTTACAAGGCCATGTCCATGTGAAGGTGCCGGGGGTGGAGTTCAACACCGGGTCCTTAGGCCATGGTTTGTCAGTGGCCTGCGGGATCGCTTTGGGAGCGAAGATGTCAAAAAAATCATTCAACGCTTATTGTCTGCTCGGCGATGGTGAAATTCAAGAAGGATCAGTTTGGGAAGCCGCGATGACAGCGCCTCATTATCATTTGGATAACTTGTGCGCGATTGTTGATTACAATAAAGTCCAGGAGAACGGGCCGGTCAATGAGATCAAAAATTTGGAACCGCTCGCTGACAAATGGAAATGTTTTGGCTGGCAGGTCATTGAAGTTGACGGCCATCAATTGCCGGCTTTGTTGAAAGCATTCGATGAATTTGCCGCGATCGACGGAAAGCCGACGGTGATCATCGCGCATACCATCAAAGGAAAAGGGGTTTCTTTTATGGAAGGAAAGGCTGGCTGGCACGGCAAGGCGCCTAATGCGGAACAACTCAAAGTAGCGCTGGCGGAGCTGGCGGTTTTAGGAAAAGATAAGTGATGGGTGAAAATATGAACGATTGGGTCGCTACCCGCGACGGGTTTGGTCAGGAATTGGTAAAAATCGGCAAAGAAAACGAAAAAATCGTTGTCTTCTCCGGCGATCTGGAAGACGCGACCCGGGCGGAGTATTTTAAGAAAGAGATCCCTGAGCGGTTTTTCAACCTTGGCATTGCCGAGCAGGATGTGGTGGGCACTGCCGCTGGAATGAGTCTGGTTGGGTATGTCGCGTTTGCCAGTTCTTTTGCTGTATTTATGACCAACCGGGCGTATGACATGATCCGACTCGACCTGTGTTATAACGATTGCAATGTCAAAATCGTTTGTTCGCACGCCGGGGTGACGGTCGGTGAAGATGGTGCTTCGGCCCAATGCCTCGAAGATTTTGCTATCATGCGTGTTTTACCGAACATCAAAGTGATTTGTCCCGTTGATACGATAGAAGCAGCCAAGGCCACGCGTTGGATGGCCAGTGTCCATGGGCCGGTTTATATGCGGACTTCACGAGCTCCGTTGCCGATCCTTACGAAGGCAGAAGATGATTTTGTTGTGGGCAAGGCCAATTGTTTGAGGCCGGGCCACGATGTGACTTTGATTGCCTGCGGCTTGATGGTTTATGAGTCATTGCAGGCAGCGGAAATTTTGAAGAAAGAAGGCATTGATGCCCGGGTCATCAATATGCACACGATAAAACCTTTGGATGAAAAAACAATCGTTGCTGCCGCAAAGGAAACCGGTGCTATCGTTAGTGCCGAAGAGCATCAGATGTATGGCGGATTGGGCAGTGCGGTCGCCGAAGTGCTCGCTCAAAAACATCCTGTGCCGCTTGAAATGGTCGCTGTTAAGGACCAATTTGGTCAATCCGGGACTCCGCAAGAGCTTTTGAAATTTTATCATTTGAAAGATGTTGATATCGTCGAAGCCGCTCGTCGGGCCATTAAACGAAAATCGAAATAATGTAGCAACTCCTTCCTTGATTTTTTTACTTGTGATAAGATTGAAAAAAATTGATTGTTTAACCTGGAGGCTATGATGTCGCAAACCGTTCTTCATGAGCTGGCCAATTTGGGCCAAAGCGTCTGGTTGGATTTTATCAATCGGCGGATGATTGAAAATGGTGAGCTGAAATCTTGGATCGAACAAGGCCTGCGCGGTCAGACTTCGAACCCATCGATCTTTAATCAAGTGATCAGCCAAACATCCGATTATGATGAAAGGATCATTGAATTAAGAGAAGCTGGGAAAAATATTTTTGCGGTTTATGATGCCCTGACGATCCGCGACATTCAAGATGCCTGTGATCTCTTTCGGCCGGTTTATGAAAAAACTGATGGACTCGACGGTTATGTGAGCCTGGAAATCAACCCTGAATTGGCGCATGATGCACAAGCTTCGATCAAAGAGGGGCAGCGGCTTTATTCGGTGGTTAAGCGGCCCAATGTGATGATCAAGGTCCCGGCCACGGATGAAGGGTTTCCGGTCATTCAAGAATTGCTTGCCAACGGGATCAACGTCAATGTCACTTTGATTTTTTCTCGGAAGCAATACGTTAAAACAGCTGCCGCTTATGTGCAGGGGATTAAAGATTTCTTGAAAAAAGGTGGGGATGTTCGTAAAGTTCGTTCGGTCGCGAGTGTTTTTGTCAGCCGGATCGATTCTTTGATCGACCAACGCCTGCAGGATATGATCAAGAAGACGACGGACCAGCAGCAAAAACAAGTGTTGCAGTCGTTGTTGGGGAAAGCGGCTGTCGCGAATTCACGTTTGATTTTCGAAACCTTTAAAGAAGAATTTGCCAGGGAAGACTTCCAACAGTTGAAGAAAAAAGGGGCCCATGTGCAGCGGGTCCTTTGGGGATCAACCTCAACCAAAAATCCGGATTATCGCGATGTCAAATACGTCGAGGAATTGATCGCTGATCCAACCGTGAATACCATTCCTGAAAACACCTTAAAGGCCATGATGAATCATGGGCAGGCGAAGCCAGCGTTTGGTCATTCCGCGAAAATTGAACAGCAAATCATCGCAAATTTGAAAGCGCAAGGCATTGATATTGATGCGGTCTGTGACGAGTTGTTGGTCGCGGGAGTCGAGGCCTTTGTTAAAGCGTTTCGTGATTTGCTCAAGGCCATTGAGGACAAGGCGCAGAAACTTTGCGCGTCATCGTAGATCGACCATTTTTGCTGCTTTGAAGCTTATGAACGTTCAAGCGTCTTCCCTCCAGAACAAGACCCAACGAATCGCCAGCATTGACGCCGCAAAAATAATCGTCATCTTTTGCGTCATTTTCATTCATTTGCATCCGTACTATTACCTCACCCTGCATAAACAACACCCGCATATTTACCAGGTCATTCGTTTTTTGATCGAGAAGATTTGTACCGTTGGGGTTTCGCTGTTTTTTCTGGCGTCCGGATATTTTTTCGGACAGTCTTTGTTAAAGGAAAATTTTTCCGAGCGTGTCGCGGCGCGATATTTGAAAAAGATCCTTTTTCTTTATTGGGTCTGGACATTTTTATATTTGCTTTTTCCATGGATCAAAATTGGGAATTTTTTAAGAGATGGATTTTGGTTCGCTTTGTTGAGTTATGGATGGGGATTTTTGGGTTGGTTTATTGAAGTGTCACCATTGAGATTGATTTTTGAAGGGACTTCTTATCATTTATGGTTTTTGATGAGCCTTTTTTGTTGCATGCTAATCACGAGCTTGCTTTCAAAAAAAGAAATTTTTTTATGGGCCTTGGCTGGGATTTGTTTTTTATTGAGTATTCAGTACGCCACCTATGCCCCTTGGATAGCGCATCCATCAGAAATCTTGCAAATCATGCAAAGAACGTTTTACTATTTTATTTTTTTTGTGCTGGGTTATCATTGGGCAGGGCGACCCGTGCCGCGGCCGTTTTGGTGTCCACTTTTACTGGTCGTTGGAGTTTTGGCGCACAGTACCGAAATTTTTTTGCAAGTTCCGCTTTATTTCGGAAATTTGATCTTAAGTTCGGGGATTTTTTTGTTCTTGCGGCATAACCCTGCTCTGGGGAAAAATTCATTTTTAAGCTCAAACGGACAGTTGACGCTGGGAATTTACGCGGTGCATGTTTTTGTTTTGGAGGTTTTAAGGCCTTGGATCGACTTGATTCCGGTTTGGATCGGAAGCGCCGTTTATCCCGGTGCCATTTATTTTGGCGCTTTAGGGGCATCGGTTTTTTTGCAAAAAAATCCGGGTCTGCGTCGGCTGGTGAGTTGAGCCTTCAATAAAATCAAAAGGAGAGCTGAAGTCATGAAAAAAAATATGTCATCGGAAGAGGTTTTTTCCCGCACCATTTTTGGCGTTTTCATGCTTGTTGTGCCATTTGTCAGTTGGTGGAAGTGGGTGGTTTTTGTGTTAGGATTTTTGTTTTTGATTTCCGCTTACCAGGGGTTTTGTTTCACCTGTGCCCTTTATCGCTGGCTTTTTGGCGGTAAATGAAGGGATACAAAAATGGTAAATGACGTTCGGCATCGGCTTGCTTTATGCCCGTAAACATTTTGTAATCATTCAACGATTCGGTGGTTTTCCGCATCGAAATCATATTTTACAGAGGGGATCTACCGCCGAGGAAATTGATTTTTTAAACGCGTCGGGGGCGTATTTTTAGCGCACAAAATTATTGACAAGATTTTAGCTTTAATTCATAATGTTGACAATTAATAAAGTTTTGCAAGATAGATATTTCACCCGCATGGTGAAATTATTTCATCTTGCGGTCGTGAAAGGAGAATAAAGAAATGGCAGAAGGTACAGTGAAATGGTTTGACAACAAAAAGGGCTATGGATTTATCGCGCGTGATGAAGGCAAAGATGTCTTCGTCCACCATAGTCAAATTACTGGTGATGGCTTCAAGTCGCTCGAAGAAGGTCAAAAGGTCGAATTCGATGTGACGCAAGGCCCCAAAGGTGAACAAGCCTCTAACGTTAGAAAGATATAAATTCTTTTTTAACAGTTCGAAAAGCCTGGTTGAATTTCAACCGGGCTTTTTTATGACCAGGCGCGGATAAAGAAGTGGTTTATTTTCGAAATATCAATTGTTTTGCATTTCCCGCGTTGTTATAATGTCGCTCAACTGTCAATCCGAATTTAAAATCATTCCTTGTCGACTATGGACCCTTGGGGGAAAATCGGGCATTTAACAAAGTCGGAAATCCGCGATCTTCAAAATCGCAAGCTGCAGCAATTCATCAATCAGTATCTTTACCCATTCAGCCCTTATTATCGTAGACTTTTTGATCAGAACAAGATCAAGCCAGGCTCTATTCGAACCGTTGCTGACCTGCGTCAAATTCCCTTTTGCTCTAAAAAAGATTTTATTGATCCCGACCGACCGGATAAAATCAAAGATTTCATTCAGCAACCCGATCTTAAGACCATCCGGCAGTTCTGGCCGAAAACCCAATTGCTGAAGTTGAAATGGCAGTCTCTGACGAAAGGTGATGAGTTTGTTAAAGTGAATTTGGAGAAGGAATTCCGACCTTGTTTCATTACTTTTACAACCGGGACGACGAATATGCCGGTTTCTTTCCTTTACACCTCGCATGACATTCAAAATCTGCATGTCTCTGGGCACCGCATGCTCAAGCTCACGGGGATGCAAAGTAGCGACCATGTTGTGAATATGTTTCCTTACGCGCCACATTTGGCGTTTTGGCAAGTGGTTTTTGGTGGCCTGGAGGCGAGCACCTTAATTTTGAGTACCGGCGGAGGAAAGATGATGGGCACGGAAGGAAATATCCGTGCCCTTCTCAAGATGAAACCGTCGGTGTTATTAGGAGTCCCTAGTTATATCTATCATGTGCTGAGAGCAGCCAAGGAACAGGGTGTCAAATTGGAAACGATCAAGAAGGTGATTTTGGGGGCGTCTCGGGTCAGCACGGCTTTTAAAGTCAGGCTGGCAGAACTTTTAGCGTCGATGGGGGCCAAAGACGTTTGCGTGTTCGGGACTTACGGTTTCACCGAGGCCCGTTCGGCGTGGGCCGAGTGTCCGACTCCTAATGACATATCAAGCGGATATCATTTGTATCCTGATAAGGAAATCTTTGAGGTGATTGATCCGAAGACCGGCGAAGTCAAAGGGGAAGGCGAGGATGGTGAGTTGGTTTATAGTTCGATTGACTCCCGAGGCAGCAGTGTCCTACGTTATCGCACTGGTGATTATGTGAAGGGCGGTATCACTTATGAGCCCTGCAAATATTCCGGGTTAACCGTCCCACGGATCAATTATGACATCACGCGGATCTCCGACGTGAAAGATTACCAAGCCTCAAAGGTCAAAGGGTGTTTGGTGGATTTTAATAATTTTTCTTCGTGCCTATCTGAATTTACAGACATTGAAGAATGGCAGATCGAATTGAATAAAAAAGATAACGATCCATTTGAGGTTGATCAAATGGTGGTTTATTTGAGCGCGCGGCCAGGGTGCCAGGAGGCAGCCTTGGCTGATACGGTGAGAAGTCGTTTGGCAGCGACGACAGAAGTGACACCCAACGAGGTCAAATTCATCCCATTTGCCGAAATGATCAAACGGTTGGGTTTAGAGACCGAGAACAAAGAACGACGGATTGTTGATAAACGACCGAAAGAATAGCAAGTAGCAAGTCTCAGGTCGCAAGTGACAAGTTATTTGAAACCTGCGACTTGAGACTTGAAACCTGTGACTTGAGACTTTTATGCAACGTATAGCAATCATTGAAGGATTTCGTACCCCGTTTTGCAAAATGGGAGCTGCTTTCAAAGATGTTCCTGCCCAAGATCTCGCTCGTGCAGTGACCCGCGAACTTTTGGAGCGGACCGAAATTGATCCTAAGAACATCGATGAGGTCATTTTTGGCAATGTCTGTCAGCCGGTCGACGCGGCGAATATCGCACGGGTGATCGCCTTGTTGAGCGGTATACCAAAGACGGTACCGGCGTTTACTGTCCATCGCAATTGCGCCTCGGGGGTTGAATCGGTGGTGAGCGCGAGCCTGAAGATTTTGGCAGGTGACGCGAGCTGCATCCTTGCTGGTGGGACGGAATCGATGAGCAATGTCCCGTTCTTTTTTACCAAACAACTGCAAGATATCATTTCGCATTTGGGGCGCGCGAAATCGGTCATCGAAAAATTGCAAGTCATATCGCGTCTGCGTTTGGCCCATTTGCAGCCGCAGATCGGTCTGCAGTTGGGATTGACCGATCCGGTCTGTGGACTCAATATGGGACAGACCGCGGAGGTCTTGGCCAAAGAGTTTGGGATCACCCGCAGAGAACAAGATGAATTCGCGTTGATCAGCCACGAGCGAGCCATTAAAGCCCGGGAAATTTTAAGAGAAGAAATTGTTCCGTTCATTCCAGGCCCACAGTATAAAACAGTTGTTGTCGATGATGTCGGCCCGCGGGAAAATCAGATGATGGAGGCCTTGGCGAAGTTAAAACCATATTTTGATCGACGGTCAGGGACGGTTACGGCTGGTAATTCCAGCCAGATCACCGATGGTGCCGTGGCGTTACTCCTCATGTCGGAAGCCCGGGCGCGAGAATTGGGTTATGTTCCCTTGGGTTATCTTAAGGCCTATGCCTTTGCCGGTGTTGAACCACATCGGATGGGGATTGGACCGGCGCACGCCATACCGCAGGTCTTAAAAAAGGCGGGAATGACCATGAGTGATATCGACGCGTTTGAAATCAATGAGGCTTTTGCCGCTCAAGTCTTAGCGTGCCTGCGCTCACTCTCATCCAACGCGTTTGCCAAAGAGTTTGGGTATGAAGGACATGCTGGAGATATTCCTTTCTCGAAATTGAATGTTCACGGCGGGGCCATTGCCTTAGGCCACCCCGTAGGTGCTACAGGTTCTCGGTTGATATTGACGATGTTAAAACATCTCAAGCGGAACAATTTGAATGCTGGCTTGATCTCCTTGTGTGTTGGTGGAGGGCAAGGGGCGGCCGCGATCTTGGAGCGATAAATATGGGAGTTGAATACAAGATTGTTGATAAGACCGGATTGATCGAATTCGATCTACCGGACAGCAAAGTCAATCTGCTGACCGCTTTTGTTTTGCAAAAGCTCGACGGGATTTTGGATCGAGTGGCAGCCAAGCAAGAAATCGAAGCGCTTTTGTTCACCAGTGCTAAAAAGGACGTGTTCATTGCCGGAGCTGATATCAAAGAAATCGAAGATATTGTTGAAGCGCAGGATGGTGTCATCAAGTCAAAGGCTGGTCAACGGATTTTCAATAAGATTGAAGATTTGAAAATTCCGACTGTGGCCGTGATTGACGGGGTGGCCTTGGGCGGTGGTTGTGAACTTAGCCTAGCCTGTGATTACCGGATTGCCACGTTCAATGAGAAGGTCAAGATCGGTTTGCCCGAGGTCGGTTTGGGGATCCTGCCCGGATTTGGGGGATGTTACCGCCTGCCAAAATTGATCGGTTTGCCTAATGCTTTAAAGATCATCCTGGCGGGAAAGGTCGTTTCAGCAACGGAGGCGCTGCGTTATGGGATGGTGGATCGTCTGTATCCCTCGATCGGATTAGAAAATTCAGTCAAAGAGTTCATTGCCGAAATCAAAGATTCCTCGCGCCGAAAGAAAAAATTTGATCGGAAGCTCAAACCCATGGATTGGTTCACTGATAAGTTTATCTTTGGACAGGTCCTGGTGATAGATCAGGCCCGACGGAATGTCCTCAAATTGACCAAAGGGTTTTATCCGGCCCCGCTGAGGGCTTTAGAGGTCATCCGCGCGACTTACGGACAGCCTCGGGAAAAGGCGTTAGAGCTCGAGGCAAAAGAATTCAGCCGTTTGGCAGTTGGCGATGTCGCGAAGAATCTGGTCAAGGTGTTTTATCTGCAGGAGAAATATAAGAAGCTCAAGCTTTCTAAAGACGAGGGAACGGAAGTAGTAAAGCCAGTAGCCATCAAGAAATGCGGTGTCATTGGGGCGGGCATCATGGGTGGTGGAATTGCCCAAATTTTGGCGTACAAAGACATTGATGTGCGGATGAAAGATATCAATCAGGAAGCGATCGCGACCGGCCTTCGCTCCGCGGCCAAGGTATTTCAGTCTTTGGTCAAGAAACGCAAACTCAGTGTCGCGCAGAGTCGCGCGAAGATGGCGCGGATTTCTGGAACAACGGATTGGAGTGGTTTTAAGCATGTCGACTGTGTGATTGAAGCGGTTGTTGAGAATATGGACATCAAGAGAAAGGTTTTTACAGAAGTCAGTCAGGTTGTTGGCACAGAGACGCTGCTTTTTACCAACACATCTTCTTTGTCGATCAAAGAGATGAGCCAGGCCGTTACAAATCCTTCACGGATGTTGGGGTTTCATTTTTTCAATCCGGTGCATCGGATGCCCTTGATTGAAATCATCATTACCGAAGAAACTGCGGCCTCGACGATCGTTTCGGCCTTGGAGTTGGTGAAGAGGTTGGGGAAGATTCCTATTTTAGTGAAAGACTCGCCGGGATTTTTGGTCAATCGAATCCTTTTAGCGTATATCAATGAGGCAGGGCATATTTTGGATCAGGATCCAGGGATGAGTTTTACCGAACTAGATCGGATGGTCACGGATTTTGGTTTGCCTATGGGGCCGTTGAGTTTGTCGGATGAGGTGGGTCTGGACGTGGGGATCAAGGTCTTGCAGATTTTGGAAAAGGGGTTTGGTAAACGTTTCAAACCATCCGCCCGATTTTTGGAGATTTATGAAAAGAAGATGCTGGGAAAAAAGAGTGGCAAGGGATTTTATCTATATGGGAAAAGGGATGGAAAAGGGGAGAAAAAGGAAAATCAGGACTTGATCCGTCAAGCAGCAAAAGAAGACAAGACAACCGATCGGAAATATTATCTCGAGCGCATGCTTTATGTGATGATCAATGAAGCAGCCCGTTCTCTTGAAGAAGGCATTGTTGATTCTGCAGATACCGTGGATGTCGGGATGATCATGGGAACGGGGTTTCCAGCTTTTCGGGGAGGATTGCTGCGGTACGCGGACAATGTTGGTATCAAGCATATCGTTGAGAAACTCAAATTTTTTGCCAATCAATACGGCCCAGACCGGTTCATGCCCTGCCGGTTTCTGGAAAATCTCGACCTCAACAAGAAAATGTTTTATTCGTAAATTCTAATCCATGAAATCTCAAAAAAAGAGTTCTTGGTTGTTCAGTTTTTTGATAGGGATGGCAGTTTTAACAATCGGTTTTGCGAGCTTGTTTTTCATTCCGGCGATTGACTACGCGGTTTATGAAAATAAGGCAGACGGGGTTCGCTTAAAATATCCGGTGAATTGGAAGGTGATTGATCACCCTGCGGGCGGAACGATGGTCGTATTTATTGCCGCGAAACAAAACGCCATGGATGTGACGCCCGCGATCGCCAACGTTGCTGTGCAGTCTTTGTCGTCCTTGAACGTGCGGCCGGAGCGATATACGGAAACCGTTGTTCGACAGATCACTGGGACCTTTGGCGATGCCATTGAGGTCTTAGAAGATAATTCGACCCGTTTTGCCGGCCGGCGAGGACATCGATTGATGTATGTTGGAAAACCGAAAAAAGAATTGAAAGAATCCCCGATGCAATATCTGCACGTTTGGACGGTTAACGCCACGACAGCGTATGTGTTTACTTTTGCCGCAAAAAAGGACCGTTTCAAAAGTTATCAGGCGGCAGTCAATGGTATGATCAAATCTTTTGAAATTCTTCTTTAACGCTTCCCATGTTTAATCCAAAGAATTCTGCTAACCAGGTTGAGCCATTATGCCCCATTTATGGGGAATGCGGTGGTTGCCAGTATCAACATCTGTCTTACCGTCAAGAGTTAGTGGTCAAGGAAGAACAGTTGCAGCGGCTTTTCAAACAAAATTTTTCGAGCGCGGCGCGGCTGATCAAACCGATTGTTGCTTCTCCCAAAGAATATCATTATCGACATCGTTTGGATGTTAGGCTGCTTAAAACCCGCAACAACGAAATATTTATGGGCTTCACGCCAACCGGGCGCGCCCAAGTCATCGAGGCTGATTCCTGCGCGATTGCCTTACCTGAGATTTCGCAATATCTACCTCGGTTGAAGAGCGAGGCGGTCCAAAAACTTCCGGAAAAATACCGTAACGCGAATCTGGTGATCCGTACCGGCGATGAGGGGCGGGTTTTTTGGGGAGGCATTGGCCGGCGTTCGCTGCGGATGTTGGAAGAAAATTATTTTTGGACCAAGGTGAATGGCAAAAAGATTTTTTATTCCTTGGAGACCTTTTTTCAGGCCAATTTATCGATCCTACCGAAGGTTGTCACGGAAATCAAAAAATTAAAATTCTTCAATAAAAAAATTTCTTTTTACGATTTGTACGGAGGCGTTGGATTGTTTGGGATTGCTTTTTATGCCAACGTCAAGGAAGTGGTCCTCATTGAATCTGATCCGCATTCGGTGAAGCTGGCCCAGTTCAATAAACAGCACCATCATTTTGAAAATTTTCATATTTTTCAAGGATTGGTCGAAAGGGTATTGGAGCTCAAGTTGCAAGAAAACGCGAATGTTCATAAGGTGGCCATGATTGATCCTCCGCGGCAGGGGTTAAGTGCCTCGGTCGTGAAAACACTTACCACTGTCCAAGGATTTAAGGCCTTACTGTATTTGTCCTGTTCGCCGGAATCTTTGGTGCGTGATCTTAAGTTATTAAGCAAAGTTTGGCAGATCAAAAGGGTGATTCCATTTGATTTTTTCCCGAAAACCAAACATCTGGAAACATTGGTTGTCCTTAAACCAAAATCAAAAACGAAGAAAGGGCAGAAATGAAACAAGAAAATGTTCCTTATGAAAAGCAGATTTTTGTCTGCACCAATGATCGTAAAGGAGAAAGCCCGAGCTGCGGTGATCAGCAGGGAGAAGCGGTTTTTAAAGAATTGCGAGGCATTGCAAAAGAACGGGGCCTGCATCCGCGGATCAGAGTGGCCCAGGCTAAATGTTTGGGTCAGTGCAATCGGGGAGTTAATATCATGGTATCCCCAGGAGAGATTTGGTACCACGGAGTTCGGCTGGAGGACATAGATGCGTTGGTCAAGCAGCATTTGCAAAGTTAGATCGTTTAAATAATTCAACTGGGTATTGATTTTCGTCGTTATTACTCTATACTAAAAATTAGATTTTCTAACCCATTGATATATAAGGAAGTCCGACATGGACATGTTTGATAAAAGTATCAGTGACGCTAAGCGCAAGTCTTTAGAGTTCGCTGAAGACCAGCGCGAGGCCGAATGGAAATACCCCAGTTTTGCACTTAAGCTATTTCATGGGGTCCTTGATTTCGATTTGATCCATCCTTTTCCTGTCCAATCCGAAGAAGATAAAAAAGAAGGGGACCAGTTCATCTCCCAGTTGGAAAAAGTTTTACGGGAGACCCTTGATCCGGATGAAGTGGATCGAACCGGCATCATCCCCGATGACGTCATGCGCGCCTTGGCCCGCATCAAGGCCTTCGCGATCAAAATCCCTAAAGAATACGGCGGTTTAGGTCTAGGACAAAACAATTACAACCGTGCCATCCATTTGGTGGCGAGTTATTGCGGGTCAACCGCGGTCTTGCTTTCCGCCCATCAAAGCATTGGTGTTCCGCAGCCGCTCAAATTATTCGGCACTGAAGAGCAAAAGAAAAAATATCTTCCGATGTTCGCGGAAGGGACAGTCTCGGCCTTTGCTTTGACCGAGCCGGGTGCTGGTTCTGACCCGCGCAACATGACCACGACCGCGGTCCCCACCGATGAAGGAAAAAATTTCGTGATCAACGGCGAGAAATTGTGGTGTACCAATGGCCTGATCGCCGGGGTGATTGTGGTGATGGCGGTAACACCGCCCAAGATTATCAACGGCAAAGAAAGAAAGCAGATTACGGCCTTTATCGTCGAGACCAATACCCCAGGCTTTGAAATTCTTCATCGCTGTCAGTTCATGGGATTGAACGGGATTCAAAACGGCTCGATTCGATTCAACAATGTCAAGGTACCGAAAGAAAATATTATCCTCGGTGAGGGAGAGGGTTTAAAACTGGCGTTGATGACCTTGAATACCGGCCGTTTGACTTTGCCAGCTGCTTCGACTGGCATTGGCAAGTGGTGTCTGCACGTGGCCCGGCAATGGGCGGTCAAGCGCGAACAGTGGGGCGGGCCGATTGGCGAACATGAAAGTGTCGCGCTCAAATTGGGACATATGGCTTCGCATACCTTCGCGATGGACGCGGTGAGTTGGTTGACCTCGTCGATGGCGGATGACAAGAAAAAAGACATCCGGATTGAAGCGGCCCTGGCAAAATATTTTTGCACGGAAGAGAGTTGGAGAATCGTTGATGACACACTGCAGATCCGTGGGGGGTCAGGATATGAGCGGTCTTCTTCACTGAAAGAGCGCGGACAAGATTTTTGGCCGGTCGAGCGAGTTTTAAGAGACGTGCGGATCAATTTGATTATCGAGGGGACCTCGGAGATCATGAATCTTTTCATCGCCCGGGAGGCCTTGGATCCGCATTTGAGTCGTCTTAAACCTTTGCTCAGCGGACGCACACCCTTGAAGGATAAACTCAAGGCCGCGGGAAGTCTTTTGAAATATTATTCATTATGGTACCCGAAATTGTGGTTGCCTACGGGTAAGCATCCGAAAATCAGCGGTCTGGCCAAACCCTTGGATCGGCATATGTTTTATGTCCAAAAAACCAGCAAGCGGCTGGCCCGGCAAATTTTTCACCAGATGTTGAAGTACCAACAGCGTCTGGAAGCAAAGCAAAGTGTCCTTAACCGGATTGTCGGTATCGGTGTTGATCTTTTTAATATGGCCGCGGTCTGTTCTTACGCCGAGGCGCTCAATAAAAAGAACCCGCAATCGCAGGTCCTTGAACTGGCCGACCTTTTTTGTCAGGACGCGAAGAATCGTATTGAAGGCCATTTTGCCAGATCGCGACGGAACAATGACAAATCGCAGTTGAAGGTCGCTAAAAAACTTTTGGCCAAAAATTTTGAATGGTTGGAAAGTGACATCATGAAGTAATTATGGCTGAACTCTCTTCCTTTTTTAACCGCGTTTCCCTTGTCAAACAAATCCCAATTTTTAATAAGTTAAGCTGGCTGGACTTGCAGCGGATTGCGATCAAGTCAAAGATTTTGCAATTCCGCAAGGGCGAAGTCATCTGCCGTCAGGGGGACCCTCCGGACGCTTTTTACGGGCTGGTTTCCGGACGGATCCAAGCCTATGCTTTAGATTTTCTTCAAAAAAAGAAAAACGTTGAATTCATCCATCGGGGCACGCATTTTGGCGTGATTTCCCTACTGACCGGCGAGCCACATTCTTTGACTTTTGAGGCGATCAACGATTCGATCATTTTAAAAATCGAACAGGATGATTTCAATGAGATCCTAAAATCGATTCCCAATTTAGGGGTTGCCCTCAGCCATAATCTTTCAAAGCGGGTGCGTCACAGGGGAGCGCACGGCGACGTCTTTGAAAGTACCATCATCTCGATTTATAGTCCGATCAAAGGTGCCGGCAGCTCGACGTATTCCTTCAATTTGGCGATGAGTCTGCAGCGGGAATCCAAGAAAAAAGTGCTTTGGGTCACCATTGGTTCCTGGG
The DNA here is from genome assembly GCA_023247795.1 of Candidatus Omnitrophota bacterium. Taxonomy (GTDB): domain Bacteria; phylum Omnitrophota; class Gorgyraeia; order Zapsychrales; family JANLHA01; genus JAHFFS01. The sequence goes on along the minus strand of JAHFFT010000005.1, from coordinate 67,296 downwards.
CCGAGGAACAAATCAATATTCCTTCAGAGGACGTGGACACCTCAGTGCAGTGGAAAACTCGCGGGGTTTCGCTCAATGATATGGCCGACGACCCCGATGTCATCACTGGCCACATCATCCAAGGGCAGTTACCGGTGGATTTGCTGCATGTGAACTTCAACGCGACCGACCAGGCGATGGTTGATAAGATCAGCCAATTTGTCTCAGCCCTGGTCAATAATTATCATTATGTCATCGTGGACCTGCCAAATCAAACCGATGAGGTGGTTTTAAAGACGCTCATTCAGTCGGATATCGTTCAGTTGGTCACGCAAGATAAAAAAGATGATCTATTGGTGATGCGTGGGATCATCAATCAATTGGAACAGGGGTTGCAAGAGCAGTTCCGTCGGGAGCAGATCCAGATTGTGATCAGCGGACGGCAGGCCGCCTGTTATTTGTCGTATGAAGATATCCATAAAGAAATCGATTTCGATGTCTTTACCAAATTGCCGCATATCGATTCAGACCAGATGCAGGAACCAATCAACAATGAAGCCCTGATGGTGCGTTTACCGGGTGAGAACAGCGAATACGGCCGGGCGGTCACGAAGATTGCTCGTCAGATCAGCGGAGTTCAGGTGGGATTGGTTTTAGGAGGTGGGGCCGCTTTGGGATTGGCGCACATCGGTGTCATCAAGGTTCTGGAGCAGGAAAGGATCCCGGTCGATGTGGTCGTAGGCAGCAGCATGGGTGCTCTTTTAGCAAGTTTTTGGGTTATCGGCAATAATGCCGCGGAGCTGGAGAACCTGGCGCGTGAATTTAAAAAGCCGAAGAACATGTGGAAAATATTTGATCCGATCTTTCCGATTTCCGGATTGATGGCCGGGCACATGATAAAACGCTGGCTGAGGACTCGCGGGTTAGGAAACAAAACTTTTTACAGCACGCGGATTCCGCTTAAAGTGGTCGCTTATGATTTGGTCCGGCGGCAAGAGCTTGTTGTTGATTCCGGTTTGCTCGTTGACGCGGTGAGGAAAAGCATTTCGATTCCCGGGGTTATGACGCCGGTCTTGGAGGGGGAGCAGATGATCATCGACGGCGGGGTGCTCAATCCGTTACCGACGAACGTGTTGATGGGCTTGGGGATCAAAAAGATCATCGCCGTCAATGTTTTGCAGTCTCCGCAGGACGTGACTTATGGGTTTGTTTTGGAGCAGAACGGATTCAAAGATCAGAGCCGGATTCCTTTTGGGAAGGCCCCTGGTCATTTTGTCAAATTCCGGCTTTGGCGGGCGATCACAAAATTGTTCACTCCTAATATTTCCGATATCATTGTCCGCAGTTTGCAAGCCTCTGAGTATCTCTTGGCTGAGCAAAGTGCCCAGAATGCCGATGTCAACATCCACCCGGATTTGGTCGGTGTCAATTGGTATGAACTGTATAAGGTCGATGATCTGATCAAACGCGGTGAGGCCGCCGCCCGCCAAGCCCTTCCAGCCATTAAAAAACTCCTTGAAGAGTAATTGTCGTCTATACTTAGGTCTCAAGTCCCAGGTCGCTGGTCTCAAGTCATTTGTAACTTGAGACTTGGAACTTGGGACTTGTTTTTTCCGCCGAGTTATCAAGTTATTTGCGGCAAACCGATAGTATGTTACAATAATCCCTTATTTTGTTACTAACAATTGAGAATTTGGACGATGTTTCCTCAAAGCAAAAAGATAATTGTCGGTTCTCGGGGTAGCCGTTTGGCCTTGATTCAGGTGAAAGAGGTTTTTAATCTCCTGGAAGGGCAGGGGCAGAGTCTTGCCTACGACGTGGTCACGCTGCAAACACAAGGCGATAAAGATCAGCAAACGCCGCTTTCCAGTAATCCGGGAGAAGATTTTTTTACCGACGCGTTGGATCAGGCGCTCAGCAACGAACAGGTTGATGTGACCGTGCATAGTGCCAAGGACCTTGCGCAACAACTCCCGGAAGGATTGGAAATCTTTGCCTTAACCAAAGCCTTTGACGAGACCGATTGTTTGGTCGGTCGAGCTAAGCTTGTTGATTTGCCTGCCGGTGCCAAAATTGGTACCAGCAGCACCTTGCGTCATCAGGAAATCAAAAAGGTAAGGGCAGATGTTGAACTGATACCGATCCGCGGTCCCATTGAAGACCGTTTGCGTCAGTTGAAATCTGGAAAACTCAACGCCATAGTGGTTGCCACCTGTGCCTTAAAACGTTTGGGATTAGAAAGTGAGATCGTTGAGGTTTTGCCTTACGAAGCCACCGCCTTGCAAGGGCAACTGGCTATCGTCGGCCGTCGTGAAGATGTCGACCTGAAAAATTTATTTTCGTTGATCGACGCGCGCAAAGATTATGGACGGGTTATGCTCGTTGGAGCTGGACCCGGCGATCCGGAGTTGATAACGTTGAAAGCCATTAAGGCGTTGGAAAATGCGGATTGTGTTTTTTATGATTTTTTAGCGTCTTCGCAACTTTTGCAATACGCCCATCAGGCACAGCTCATCTACGTCGGGAAAAGAAAAGGCAACCATAGCCTTCCTCAGGGAGAGGTTTGTCGGATGCTCAGAGAGCAGGCGCGCTCTGGGAAAAATGTTGTTCGGCTCAAAGGAGGGGACCCCATGGTTTTTGGCCGCGGGGCCGAGGAAATGTTGTATTTGCAGAATTATCATATCGAGGTCGAGGTCATTCCGGGGGTGAGTTCGGCGACGGGGTTACCGTCGCATTTGGGCATTCCCTTGACGGCCAGAGGGATTTCTTCTTCGGTTGCTTTTGTGAGCGGTCATGGTCCGGCAGAAATGAGTGATGATCCCCAGCCCATCGCGATCCCTGAGGCTGACACGTTGGTTTTTTTTATGGGACTGACCAAATTGAGCGATATCGTTGAGGCCTTGTTGCTTAAAGGCTGGAAGCCGTCAACCCCGGTCATTGTTATTGAAAGTGGAACAACAGCGCAAGAAAAAATTGTTGATGGTACTTTGCAGGATATCCAAAAAAGGGTTGGAGAGCAGGGACTGAAACCGCCGGCGTTGATTATGGTCGGTGAAACGGTTAGGTTCTATCGGGGCAGACAACAGAAAAAAAATCACATTTTGTATTTGGGAACAAATCCGCAAAAATATCAGGCCTTAGGCCAGTTGGTGCATCATCCGATGATTGAACTGATTGAAAATCCACTGACTCCGCAACAGATTGATCAGTTAAGAGAAGACTTGCAGAAATGTGATTTGGTCCTTTTGACCAGCCGTTTTGCCGTGCGGTTTTTTATGAGTCTGTTAAAAAAACACAATCTTACGGACCTGCTGTCAATGAAGAAGATAGCGGTGATTGGGCGAGACACCGAGCAGGCTTTGGAGCAGTTTGGTTATGAGGCCAAGGTTGTTGCTGACGAAGAATCCAGTGAAGGTTTTTTGCGGGAGTTGCAAGAAAATTTTGATTTGAGGGGAAGTCGAATCTTGTTTCCGCGATCGGCCTTGCCGAACCCCTTTTTGATAAAGGAACTGCGATCGCGCGGAAGCGAGGTTTATGAATATCCCGTCTACCAAAACAAAAAGCCAGAGAGAAAAGAGTTGCCAAAAGGCAAATTTGACCAAATTATTTTTACTAGCCCGTCGACGGTCGTGAATTATCTGAGGGACCATGGTCCGATCCCGAAAGATTGGGAGATTGTTTGTAAAGGTCCGCTGACCCAGAAATGTTTGCATGATGCGGGGTATCAGAGTCGGGTCATGGTTGCAAGTCTCACGTCTCAAGTTTCAAGTGACTTGTCACATGAGTCCTGAGACTTGCGAGTTGTCACTACTAGAAATTTACCATGCTATGAGAAATAAAATTTCAAAACAATTTTTTGAGGAGGCCAAAACGGTCTTGGTCGGTGGGGTCAATAGCCCGGTCCGATCCTTCAACGGTGTTGGGGCCGACCCCTTGGTCATGAAGTATGGGAAAGGATCGCAACTTTTTGACTATGATGGAAACGCTTATACCGATTATTGCCTTTCCTGGGGCTCTTTGATCTTTGGTCACGCCCATCGCAATGTCGTACTGGCCGCTAAAAATACCGTCCAAAAAGGCAGCAGCTTTGGGACGACCACTCGGCAGGAAATTGATATTGCCAAGTTCATCGTTGAGAACGTGCCATCGATCGAACAGATCCGTTTTGTCAATTCTGGCACCGAAGCCACAATGAGTGCTCTTCGTTTGGCCAGGGGATTTACCAAGCGGTCTTTGGTGATCAAATTCGACGGTTGTTATCATGGTCATGTCGATGATCTTTTGACCACTGCCGGCTCTGGAGTGGCAACGTTAAAGGAATCGTCGAGTCTAGGGATCCCGCAAGGGCATATCGATAACACTATTAGCCTGCCGTATAATGATTCAGCGTTGGCGGCAGCGACGATTGAAAAGTATAAAAACCAGATTGCCGCGGTGATTTTAGAGCCGGTTGCCGGCAACATGGGGGTGATCCCAGCGGATCCGGGGTTTTTAAAAATTTTGCGGGAACTGACAAGCAAACATCAAATTGTTCTTATCTTCGATGAGATCATGACCGGGTTCCGTGCCGGGTTGGGTGGCGCCCAGAGTGAATGTGGCATCATTCCTGATTTGACCTGTTTGGGAAAAATCATCGGCGGTGGGTTTCCGGTTGGTGCTTATGGTGGACGCAAAGACATCATGCAATGCCTTGCTCCATTGGGCGGGGTCTATCAGGCCGGGACATTTTCCGGTAATCCGGTGGTGATGCGTTCCGGGTTAGCGACATTGCAATTGATGAATAAAGATGTTTACCGCACCCTCAACGAACGATGTCGTCAATTTGTCGAAAGGCTCAATCAACATTATAAAGAGAAGCAACTTCCTGTTCACCTGTCGGTTTATCATTCGATGATGAGTGTCCGTTTTTCCGATCATCCGGTCAAGAATTATACCGACGCTAAGAAGGCCGCTGGAGGGGACCGTTATCGAAAATTATTTTGGCATTTGATTGATCAAGGGATTTACTGGCCGCCGGCAGATCTGGAGGCGTTTTTTGTGTCTGCCATGCATACCAAGAAAGATTTGCTCCGCTTGGAAGAGGCGTTAAAAGGATTTGCATGGTAGTTGTTGGGATTCTTCTGAGGAAATTATCCCTTTACTGACTTGTGTTAAAAAGCTATACAAGGACAAAAAAATTAGTAAAATAATCGTTATTGCTTAGACAATGAAAAAATTTAAGGCGGCATCCCCTTATGAAACATGAAAACAACGTTTCACAACGTCCCTGGGGGCATTTCAAAATGCTTTATCAAGAGCCGGGATTCTGGGTCAAACGCGTCGAGGTTTTGCCGCAAAGTCGCCTGAGTCTGCAGAAGCACCGCGGCCGCAGTGAAAAATGGATCATTGTTCAAGGTTCGGGTTTGGCGATTGTTGATAAGAAGGATATCCCAGTGCGGACCGGTATGGTGGTGGATATCCCGTTGGGAGCTGTTCATCGGATTGGTAACCATGGCCAAGAAAAGTTGATTTTCATTGAAGTCGCCTGTGGCGAGCATTTGAGCGAAGACGATATTGAGCGGTTGCAGGACGATTACAACCGTTCCTCAAAGACGATTTAGCCTCCTCCAATTTTATTCAAAAACCCCCTATTCCGTTAGACATTTCCATTTGAATTGATATAATAAATAATTCTCATCGATGATTTATGAAAATCGGTGATTAAAATTTGTTATATGAAAAATGATCGCTATCTTTAACAATAAGAACATCAAGAAGGAGTCTTAATTCATGAGTCAGTTTTTAGTGACCGGAGGAGCAGGGTTTATCGGATCAAACATTGTTGAGTTCCTTTTGAAAAAAGGGTGCGGCGTTCGCGTTCTCGACAATTTTTCGTCGGGTAAGGAAGCTAACCTGGTCTTTACTAAAACCTATTCAACAAAAAAGTTTGAACTGATTCGGGGAGATATCCGTGATCAGAAAATCTGCGATAAGGCATGTCAAGGAATGGATTATGTTTTGCACCAGGCCGCTTTGCGTTCGGTCCCTAAGTCGTTGACTGAGCCGATCAGTTTCAATGATGTCAATATCAACGGCCTTGTTTGTATGCTGCAAGCGTCGCTGAAGCATAAAGTGAAACGTTTTGTCTTTGCCTCATCCAGTTCTGTTTATGGAGAAGCCAAAAAATTTCCGCAGACCGAGGATTTGGTCCCGCAATTGGTTTCGCCTTATGCCCTCACTAAACTGGCTGGCGAACATTACTGCCGGATATTTTCGGATTTTCATGGGCTTTCAACGGTGTGCTTGCGTTATTTTAATGTCTTTGGCACTCGCCAGCCCTGGGATGATGAATACGCGGTGGTGATCCCCAAATTTATCCATTGTCTTTTAAACGATGAAGCCCCGCCGATTTTTGGTAAAGGGAAACAATCACGAGATTTTACTTATATCGATAACATCGTTTCCGCGAATCATTTGGCGGCGATAGCACCCGGCGTCAAACACGCGGTTCTTAACGTTGGTGTTGGGGAAAATCATTCGGTCTTAGCGCTGGTGGATGTGCTGAATGAAATTCTCGGCAAAAAGGCGAAACCGAAATGGCTGGCCAAAAGACCGGGAGATGTTTTCAAGACGCACGCTGACATCTCGCGAACAAAGCGAATCATCAAATACAAACCCCTTGTCAATTTTAACGAAGGCCTGAAGCGAACCGTCAACTATTTGCAGAATCATAGTGGAAATTCCTCGTTGTAAGATATGGCTTTGCCTGACACCTTGCTATTTGCTTGTCTTGACGATTTTGTCGCTTTTGCCGGCGAGCGAATTGCAGGAGGTTTTTTCGCTGACCGAGCTGTTGGCCAATCTGGCCCATATCCCTGCCTACGGTATTTTAGCGTTTTTATTGATTAAAACTTTGTCCCAATTTGTTTCCAACGGAATTTACCCTTTAGCTTTTTTGATGTCGGTGCTTTACGGCGGAGTTATGGAAATATTGCAGGGCTTCACCGGTCGTGAGCCTTCCTGGATGGATATGGGATCAAATGCCATTGGAGCACTGATCGTTGTTTTGCTGATTCAAGGGCAAGAACGAAAAATGAATGTGAGCAAAAATTTTTAATCAATTGATGCTAAAAACAATAAAACACTCAGCTTTGTCTCTGCTCAATTTGAGTGTTGGGACGATCAGAAGCCATCCGATCATTCTTTTGCCGTTTAGCACGGTGGCTTTTTTGCACCTTTTTATCATTGAGATCTTTTATTTTTCTCCTCGCTATCCTTTGAAGGTTTTTTTTGACCCATTGGTTCGTAAGCTATGGGGAGAAGGTTATCTGCATTATCCAGCGAATTTTTTGATTTTTCCCCAGTTATTTTATTCTTGCCAGATTGTCCTTTTCATTTTTGTTACGGGATTTTTTATTGGCTGGGCGGTTAAGATCATCGAGGCTGTCGAGCAAAAGCGCAAGTTGCAGTTGGGTCGTTTGTTGATGGGTTTGCTGCCGAGTTATATTCACATTCTCGTCGCTTCGGTGCTTTCATTTTTGGTGTTCCGGGCTTTGATCAAAAGTTATGAATTGTTGCTTTTGAAACTCAACACGTTTGGCAGTGGAAGCCAGACATTAAGCGTTGTTTACAAGATCATGCTGGAGGCTGGTCCGTATGTAAGCGTCTTGTTCGGGGCGATCGTGATTATTTTATTTGCCTTTGTGATTCCCTTGATCGTTTTGGAAAAGAAAAAGATCCATCAGGCGCTGCTCGGTCATTTTCGTTTGCTTTTTTCTTCCTGGGGGTTGATTTCGCGTATGGTTTTGATTCCAACGTTCATTTATCTGCCGGTTGTTTTACTCAGGGAGAATTCGTTGGCAATTGGAGCGGACAGCCTGCCGGAGTTCCGAGTTATTTTATTGGCTTTTGGGGTGGTGATTGTTCTCATGATTGACGCGGTTGTTTACACGGCGGTCACGAAGTTCATTCTGGGAGAGAAAAAGGAATGAAGAAGATTTGGGCTGTTTACGCGGGGATTTTAATCAGTGTTTTTGTTGTCTTCAGTCTTTGTGATTTGAAGAGTGATTACCTTGCTGAGCGTCAGGTTTGGCGCATTGATCAAAAATTGCAAAAATACGCACGTGAACCGCAAGTGATACCACGGTTCAGTTATGAGCAGTTGATTTCTTCCTATCGTCGAGTCATCAAGCAGTTTCCGGAATCTTATTTGTGCCCGAAGATTTATACTCAGATTGCCGGGGCGCATTTTTTAAAAAAGGATTATGAGGCGGCGCGCGCGGAATACCAAGTGATCCTTGAAAAATATCCGCAGAACACCGAACTCTTGACGAGGACCCAATTCAACATCGCTAAGACTTACGAGGCCGCTGGACAGTGGTCGCAGGCACTGCGGGTTTATGACTCTTTGAAGAAAGACCATGAGCAGACAATCGTTGGGATGAGTGTTCCCTTATATCTGGCCGATCATTATCAGCGGCAGGGAGAAGGGCAATTGTTTCTTCAGGCGGCCCAGGAAGCCGTTGAGCAATATCAAAGTCTCATCGCCCGTTTTCCTGATTCGGCCGTCGAGTTTAACGCCTCGCAGTTTTTATCAGATGTTTACGTTTTGCAAAAGCGCTGGACAGAGGGCGTTGAAGCGCGAGGGAAAATTTTGTTAAAATTCATCAAGACCACTTTGTTGAATCAGCAGTCCGCGGCGGTGATTATCCAAAGGATCAATAACATTTGTCTTGAGGAAAGTCAGGATTTTGGGCCCGCCATCAAAATCTATCGTCAGTTCATCGAACAAAACCCACAGCATCCTTTGGCGGGTTCTTTGAAGCAGGTTGTTTTTGATATGGAACGTTTGCAAGAAAAGCAAGGGACACAATAATTTTATGCCAATAGAAAATTTTCCAGATACCACGCAATTCAGGATCAACAAACCGCAATGGACCGCCATCCTTTGCCGTTTTGTTCAGGCCTTGCGGATGAACATGGTTTTGGTGAATCCTCAAGGACGGGTGATCATATCGCCTCGACAAGGGGAGCGGGCGCATTTTGATTTTGGTTTTGACCTTTTGATGAACCCGGTTTTTGGCGTGAATTTTCATCGCGGAGCACATGATTTCTTGTCTAAGTTTGAATACGACAATCGACTTTGGTGTTATACCAATCTTTTTGGATTTTCGATTTACGCGTTGCCGGTGCAATTTGAAGGTCCTCACCCCAGCGCCTATTTGATTCTTGGTCCGGTGCTCTGTGATCGACGGTTGGATGAGGATTCGCTGTTGCAGATGGCCAGGGAATGGGAGATGGATTATGAACATGCCCGGGAAATGGTTTACAATATCCCCGCGATGCCGCAAGTGGTCATGAATGGGGTTTTGGATTTGGCGTTGGAAATCCTTAAAGATATGGCGCAGATTCAACAGGAACAGTCCAAATTTCGCGGCCCAGAGTTCCGTGAGGCTGTTGTGTCGAGTGACATCACCCAACTCACTCAGCAGCTTTTACAGACCATTCATGTCGATGAAATGTTGGTCACTTTTTTAGACGTCGCTCTGCGTCTTTGCGACGTGGAAGCCGGATCGATCATGACGCTGGATGAGGATAAGAAAACATTGGTGCTTAAGGGGTCACGGGGTATTGAAGAAGAAAAAATTCGTGATCTGCGGATTACGGTTGGACAGGGTGTCGCGGGGATCGCGGTCCGGGAAAACCGGCCCTTTATGATCGACGGCACCGAAGGAGATTATCGGATTCAATACTTGCTCAAACGAGGCAATATCAAACATTCCATCATTTTGCCGTTGGCGGCAAAGGACCAGGTTTTTGGAGTTATGAATCTGCATACTGAGAAGGATAATAGCCATTTGAACGAGCATATCCATGATCTGCAATATTTGTCCCAGCTCATCTCAATCGGAGTTTCTTAAACGGCACGCGCTATGAAGAGAATCGCGATCATTGTTTTAGGGATGTTTTCATCAGTGTTGTTTTATTCGTTTTTGGCAAGGGCCGCGGAAAGCAACGATTTGGGTTTTCAATCATTGAAGACTTACGAGGAAGTTCAGGTCAAAGAGGTCCGATCGGCGGACACGATCATTCTTGAAGGTGGAAAGAAGATCCGTTTGATTGGGCTGCTCGGCCCAGCCGCGCCAACAAGAGAGAAACAGGAATTTGATAAATACGGTTTTGTCATTGAAGAGATCACTCCTTACGATTCTATGGAAGAGCGCGCTTTTCACTTCGTGGAATCGCTTTTAACGGGGAAAATGGTCAGGGTCGAATTTGATACGCAAAGAGCGGATGAAGATTTTGTGACGTTGGCGTATGTTTTTTTAAAAGAAGGCAATGTCTTTGTCAATGCCGAAATTTTAAGACAGGGCTATGCCAATCTGCAGATCCGTCCCCCCAACATCAAGTACGCCGAAGTTTTGCGTGACGCCTATCGGGAAGCTCGGCAAGAGCAGCGGGGATTGCAAGCCCAATGAAGCCGAAAGGTGCAAGTCGCAAGTTTTCAAGACTTATAACTTGAGACCTGTAACCTGAGACGTGTTTATGACCACCACCATCCATATTTTAAAACTTTTGATCGTGGTGGGATTGCTTTGTTGGATCGGATATTTAGGTCGCAAATGGTTTGATCGATTTTGAGTTTGGAATTTGTTAGGAGGATCATTTGTATCTCATTGTTTTTTACAGTTTGCTTTTACTGTCCGGGATTGTCGTTTCGCAAACGGTGAATTTCGATCAAGCCCGGGAGTTATTGCCCCTGCTTACAACGGTGTGCCTTGCCTATATCATGGTGGAAGTCGGCCTTGAATTCACCATTCAAAAAGATAAATTGAAACATTATGCTTGGGATTTTTGTGTGGCAACGATCGCCGCGGTTTTGCCATGGCTTTTATGCGCTGCTTATTTTGGCACGGTGTTTCATCTGAACTGGAAAGAATCCGGCTTGGTGGGGCTGTTCGCGGCACCGACGTCGGCGGGCGTTTTGTTCGCGATGTTAACGGCCGCGGGACTGGGCATGACCTGGGTATTTAAGCAGGCAAGGATTTTGGCCATTTTTGATGATATCGCGACGATCCTTTTGTTGATCCCTTTGCAGATTGTTTTGGTTGGAATGAAAATGGAAATGCTGTTCGTTGTTGTCATCATCATCTTTTTATTGGCCGGGGCTTATCGTTGGCTGAATTGTCTGCGTGTGCCGGTCGGAAAACTGTGGCTCTTTTTTTACAGTGTCATCCTCGTTGTCTTCCTTAAATTCTTCAACGCAACAGCCCATATTCATTTGGAAGTTTTGCTGCCGGCCTTTACGCTGGGATGCGTTCTTTTCAACCCTCCGGCGAAGCCTTTTGACGAGGCGTTCATGCATGAGTTGTCCCATATGGAACCGTTGCGAGGCTGGCCGCTATGGTTTGATCGCTTGTTGAAAGGGGGATTCATGTTTTTGGTGGGCTGTTCGCTACCGAAAATCGATCTTGGCCTGATCACACCGATGGCCGCGTTATGGCATGTCCTCATGTTAACCCTTTTATCAAATCTCGGTAAATGTTTCATTTTATGTTGTTATCGACGGGAGGCCTCGCTGATTTCGCGGTTGGCGCTCAGTGTGGCCATGTTTCCCCGAGGAGAAGTGGGGGCCGGTGTTCTTTTGATCGCGATATCGCATGGATTTGGTGGTGCGGCGGCAAGTTTAGGGGTGTTGAGTCTGGCGCTGAATCTTTTATTGACGGGCGGCTTCATCGCGGTGGTCGTGAAACTCATTTCCGAGCCAGCTTCCTCTTAAGAAAAATTTAACGATTTTTAAGCGGTGTTTTATCTTTAGCTCATCGAGGTTGGTTCATGAATAAATTTGAACGAGCATTGAAATCCGATCTTCTCAAGCGGAATTTGATTAGACGAGGGAGCTGTGTTCTTCTTGGAGTTTCCGGTGGCTCGGATTCCGTGGCACTTTTATCCGCGTTGGCAGAATTGCGGACTGTTTTAGGTTTTCAGTTGATCGTGGGCCACGTGAACCATCATTGGCACGGCCAAGCAGGGCAGCATCAAAAATTTGTACAGGATTTGTGTAAAGATTTGAATGTGGATTGTCACGTTGTCCATTTAAGAACAGCTCCTGCTAAAGGATCAAAGGAAGAGTGGGCCCGGGAGCAAAGATTAAATAAACTGGTGGCCCTGGCCAAGATGAAGAAATGTCATTGTCTTGCCCTTGCCCATCACCGGGATGATTTGGCAGAGACGGTATTGATGCGGATCATCCGCGGGGCAGGCCTTTTGGGATTGCAAGGCATGGTGCATCAACGCGAACTTCATGATTTCTTGGTGATTCGTCCGTTTTTGGATTTGAGCAGGAAATCGATTTTGGTATATTTGACAGACAAGAAAATTGTTTATAAAGTCGATCCAACAAATCGAGATCGAACTTTTTTGCGCAATCGGATTCGTAATGAACTCATCCCGCTGTTAGAGCAAGATTACAATGTAGGGATCGGTCAGGCCTTGGTTAACCTTTCGCGAAACGCCGTTATTGATTATGATTATTTATCATCAGCCGTCGAAGAGCAAAAGACAATGATCAACAGTAAGGGCAAGCAGTCTTTTCAAGTGAAGCTATCAGATCTCAAGGAGCTGCATCCGGCTTTGCAGCATTTGGTGATCCGTTCAATGGTGGAATTGGCCAAAGGGGATTTGCGTAAGATCAGTCTTTCTCATATGGATGAAGTCGAGGATTTGATTTTTTCGCGGCCATTAGGCTCGGTTGTTGATCTGCCAGGAAAAGTTGTTATCAAAAAGGAAAAGAATTTTTTGCGGGTCAAAGGTTTTTCTGCATCGAGACGGTCGGATCCGACAGCTCAGAGAAGAAAGACTTGAATATCTGCTTGCTTCGATTATAATTGATAGGTTCCAGAAATGACTTGAGTAATCGAAATAAAATATTGTGGACAATTTAAGAAAAAATAAGAATCTGCGTCGAGACCGTAAGGATCCGCTGAAACCCAAACAGCCCAACAACAATTGGTTATTTTGGTTGGTGGTTGGATTTTTGTTCCTTTTGATGCTGAGCTCGACGGAGACCGTGACCAAGATCAACACCGCTAACGAACTGACTTACAGTGAGTTTTACGCGATTTTAAAAGATCCCGAGCGGGTCAAGCAAATTAAGAGTCTCGAGTTGATTGAGAGTACTGAAAATATCGTTCGGGGCACTTTTCAAGACGACACCGAATTTCATCTGCATATCCCTAAAGCCGACGAGGGCATTTACACGCTCATGCGTGAAAATGTCACGAATTTCGCGGTCCGTCCCGCCCAGACTTTTTGGGGGCAATTGATCCTTTCAATGCTTCCGATCCTGGTGATCATCCTTTTCATTTGGTTCATTTCCTACCGCGGCAGTCAGATGGGAAATAAGATTTGGTCTTTTGGCAAAAGCCGGGCGAGGGTCTCGGACAAAACCAATATGAAGATCACCTTCAATAATGTCGCGGGTGTTGATGAGGCCAAAGAAGAATTGCAGGAGGTCATTGAATTTTTAAAGGAGCCTAAAAAGTTTCAAAGATTGGGCGGCAAAATTCCTAAAGGTGTGCTGCTGGTCGGCCCGCCGGGGACAGGAAAGACCCTTTTAGCGAAGGCGGTTGCTGGTGAGGCCAGCGTGCCGTTCTTTTCATTGAGTGGATCAGACTTTGTCGAGATGTTTGTTGGGGTTGGTGCCTCACGGGTGAGAGATCTTTTTGATCAGGCGCGCAAGGCCTCGCTGGCCAGTGCGAAAGGAGCGATTGTTTTCATCGACGAGATCGACGCTGTGGGAAGACAGCGTTTTTCTGGGATCGGCGGCGGGAATGATGAACGTGAACAGACCCTCAACGCCCTTTTGGTCGAGATGGATGGTTTTAACCCGCAAACCGGGGTCATCATCATTGCCGCGACCAATCGACCTGATACCCTGGATCCAGCGCTTTTAAGACCGGGGCGTTTTGACCGGCAGATTGTCGTGGGGCTTCCGGATCTTAATGGCCGTGAAGGAATTTTGAAAGTCCACGCCAAAGACCTCAAATTAGGTCCTGATGTTGATTTTCTCAAACTTGCCCGGCAGACGGTGTTTTTTTCCGGCGCGGATTTGGCCAATGCCTGCAATGAAGCGGCCCTTTTAGCCGCAAGGAAAAATAAAGAATATGTTGAAATGTCGGATTTTTTAGCCGCCATTGAACGCGTCACCATGGGACCGGAAAAAAAGAGCCGCACCGTTTCGAAGAAGGAAAAAGAAATGACAGCCTATCATGAATCCGGACACGCGCTATTGTCGTTGTTGATTGAGGAAGTCGATACCTTCACGAAGGTTTCGATTGTTCCGCGCGGCATGGCAGGCGGGTATACCTTAACACCTCCTAAAGAAGACCGGCATTACCGCAATAAAAAAGAGCTTTTGGGTACGATGACGGTATTGCTAGGCGGCATGGTGGGGGAAGAAATTTACATGAACGACACAACAACCGGTGTCTCCAATGATTTGCAGAAGGTGACCCAGATTGCCCGGTCCATGGTGTGCACGTTCGGGATGAGTGAGAATTTGGGTAAGATGGCTTTTGGCAGCGATCACAGCAACCGATTTTTGGGCCGTGATTTGTTCGAGCAAAAGGAATACAGCGAGGAGACGGCCAAGAATATTGATTTAGAAGCCTTGCGTCTGGTCAATTCGGCTTATGAACGCGCGAAGATACTATTAACCACGAATCGTGATAAGCTCGATCTTTTAGCAAAAACATTGATGGAAAGAGAAGTCTTGGATGTGGAAGAGGCAAAGAAAATTTTAGGGTTGGAAGAGGCTTCTTCCGCTGAGACCGAACAGAAACCATCCGATCCTTTGCCCATTTCCGACGTACGATCATCCTAATATTCATTGCTTCGCTTTTTTGAAATCCTTCAGTAACTCCCAACATTGATGAAACGAAGAAATTTTCTCATCCACGCCCGTCATCATTCACTATCGTGCGGCCCTCAGACCAGGATCATGGCCATCATCAATGTCACTCCGGATTCATTCAGTCAGGACGGCTGTCTACAGAAACACAAAGATTTTGTGAGAGCAGCTTGCCGGTTGGCGAAAGGATTTGTCCGAGAAGGGGCTGATATCCTCGACGTGGGCGGGGAGTCCAGCCGTCCGGGAGCCAGGCCGGTGACGGTTAAGGAAGAGCTTCGTCGGGTGATTCCGGTGATTGAGGCCTTGAAAGAGCAAGTGCCGGTTCCGATATCAGTGGATACCTATAAGCCCCAAGTGGCACAAGAAGCGCTCAAAGCTGGGGCCAGCATTGTTAACAACATTAAGGGAACTCAGGTGCAGCGTTCGTTGATCAAATGGGTCTGTGAATACGACGCGGCCATTGTTTTGATGCATATGGGCGGTCGCAGCCCGGCCACGATGCAAAGAAAAATTTTTTACCGGAACCTGATCGATGAAATCATCATTTCGTTGAAGAAATCCATGGAAATATGTTTGGACTTTGGTTTGAAATTGGATAAAATAATTATTGATCCGGGAATAGGTTTTGGGAAGACCGTCGAGCACAATTGTGAGATCATTCAGCGGTTAGCCGAGTTTACTCAATTGCGAAGACCCATCCTCGTCGGGACTTCTCGTAAATCATTCATTGGTAAAGTTTTGGGAAATGATGGAAAAGAACGACTGCTGGGAACCGGCGCAACGGTTTGTGCCAGTGTTATGAATGGAGCGCATATTGTTCGCGTTCATGATGTCGCAGCGATGTCTAAGGTGGTGCGGATGACCGACGCACTTCTGCAGCAGGAACCACAGAAATGAATGTCACGTTTGATATTTATACAACCATCAAGGCCGTTTTAGAGATCCTTATTCTCTGGTTGGTCTTTTATCGAATTTTGTTGTTCGTCGAGGGGACCCGGTCTTTTCATGTTCTTAAAGGCATCGCCTATCTGATCATCGCGTTTTTTCTTTTTCAGGTGTTAGGGCTGGATACCCTCAATTGGTTGTTGACGAAGATTTTTGCCATTTCTGTTATCGGTGTCTTGGTTATTTTTCAGCCGGAATTGCGGCAGGGGCTGGCCCGGTTGGGTCAGCAGCATCTGTTCAACGTCGGGCTGGAAGAATCGGAGATGATGGCGGTCTGTGAAGAGATCACGACCGCGGTCTATCGGCTTTCGAAGAACCGGCTTGGTTGCCTCATCGCCATTGAACGGGAATTGAAATTAAAAACGTATATCGAAAGCGGGATTGCGATTGATGCCAAGATTTCCGCCGAACTCTTGCAGAGCATTTTTCATACCAGTTCGCCTTTGCATGACGGTGGTGTGATTTCGCGCGGCGACCGTATTGTGGCGGCATCCTGTTTGTTCCCATTGACGGAAAATCCGAATTTTAGCAAAATCATCGGTACCCGTCATCGTGCGGCTTTAGGTTTGACGGAACAAACCGACGCCGTGGTGGTGATGGTTTCCGAAGAGACCCAAGAGATCTCAGTGGCAGAAGATGGGCGTTTCATTCCGGTTGTTAACCGCGAACGCTTGATCAGTGTTTTACGTGACCTGCTTTTAAAACCGAAGAAAGGGACTGCTGCATGAAAGTCACCAAGGCGTGGTTTACTCAGAACCTGGCGTTGAAAGTGATTGCTTTGGTTTTAGCGATTTTCACCTGGCTTTATCTGAATGACGAAATCCTCAAATCTCTTTTTACTTTCCCGAAATGAAGTTAGGCGTTAACATTGACCATGTGGCCACTTTGCGGCAGGCCCGTCAAGGATTTGACCCGGATCCACTTGTTGCCGCGAGAGTTGCTGAAAAGGCCGGGGCAGACTCCATTGTCTGTCATTTGCGGGAAGACCGCCGTCATGTGAATGATGAGGATGTCAGGGCAATAAGGAAGGGGCTTTCGATTCCTCTGAATTTGGAAATGTCTTTAGATCCGCGGATTGTGAAAATAGCCGGCGCGATCAAACCTGATATCGCGACCATTGTTCCGGAAAGACGGCAGGAAATCACCACGGAAGGTGGATTGGACGTTATCCGGCATCAGGTACAGATCGCGAAGGTCGTGAAATTTTTGGAAGGCAAAGGGATCAAGATCAGTTTGTTTGTTGATCCAGTTAAAGATCAAATCAAAGCGGCGCAAGAGAGTGGGGCCCAATTGATCGAGCTGCATACGGGATGTTATGCTGGGGCAAAGACGGCCAACTTACGGAAAATGGAATTGTCCAAGTTGAGCGACATGACCCTTTACGGCCGATCCCTGGGGTTGCGAGTGAGTGCTGGGCATGGTTTGAATTATGACAATACACCATCGGTGGCGATGATTGCTGGCATCGAAGAATTGAATATTGGGCACGCGATTATCGCGCGAGCGGTTTTTGTTGGTCTGGAGCAAGCCGTTAAACAAATGCGTAAATTGATGAGTGTTAAAAAATGAAATTTTCTACTGGTATCGATATCATCGAAGTTGAAAGAATGGAACAGGCGATCAAACGCTGGGGCAAGCATTTCCTTGAACACGTGTTTTGTCCCGAGGAGATTGCTTATGCCGAGAAGCAGAAATTCCCTCCGCAGCATTATGCCGCACGTTTTGCCGCCAAAGAAGCGGTCTTGAAAGCCCTGGGTAATAACAAGCAGGTTTTTTGGAAGGATATGAAGATTGTTCATGATGCCAATGGCAAGCCCATTTGCAAATACAAAGACAAGAAAATGAATGGAAAAATTCATATCTCCTTATCACACACGAGAAAATATGCGGTTGCCAACGCCATTATCACGTCGTAATCCACAAGCGTACAAAAATCAATTTGGTCATGTTTTGATTCTAGCCGGTTCGCCCCACATGCTGGGGGCGGCGGCTTTGAGCGGTTTGGCGGCCATGCGTGCCGGGGCTGGATTGGTGACGTTAGGGATTCCTACCGGTCTTAACTTGATTATTCAAAAAAAGATATCACCGGTCTTGATGACTTTGCCTTTAGCCCAGACGCGTCAAGGAACGATCTCATTGTCCGCTCATCGGCAATGTGAACGATTGTGGAAAAATTTTCAGTCGGTGGCGATCGGGCCAGGATTGTCGTCGGATAACGAAACAGCACAGTTCATCCGTATGATCATAGTATCCTGTCCATTGCCGTTAGTCGTTGATGCGGATGGCTTGAATGCTTTGTCAAAGGATATTAACATTTTGAAAAAAAATACAACAACTAAGATTTTAACTCCACATCCAGGAGAAATGGCGCGGCTCATGGGTCTTTCGAAAGCGGTGATTGAGAAAAATAGGGTGAAAGCTGCCAAGCAATTTGCCAAAGAACATCGGGTGGTTTTGTTGTTGAAGGGGCACAGGACGATTGTTGCGTCACCGGAAGGAGAAGTTTATCAAAATAAAACGGGCAATGCCGGGATGGCAACCGCCGGCAGCGGCGATGTTTTGACTGGAATGATTGCCGCTTTTTTAGCGCAAGGGTTATCAGCTTTTGAAGCAGCGAAGTTTGGCGCTCATTTGCATGGGAAGGCCGGAGACTTGGCCGCGAAAGATAAGACAAAGCTGGCCATGATCGCGACGGATATCATTGATTGCATTCCGCGGGCCATCCGTTTGACAAAGGCGGCGTGAAATGGCACAATTGGACCATGAGTGAAAATTTGAAAAGAGAAAAATTATCTTTACCACAGCGAGAGGAGAAACTGTTATTGCACTCGTGTTGTGCCCCCTGTTCCGGTGAAATCATGGAGGCGCTATCAGCGTCGGGAATTGAATATACGATTTTCTTTTATAATCCGAATATCCACCCCCAAAGAGAGTATGAGATCCGAAAGGAAGAAAATGTTCGTTTTGCTAAAAAGATGAACATCTCCTTTGTGGATGCTGACTACGACCGGGATGACTGGTTTGCCCGCGTCAAGGGGTTGGAGTGGGAGCCGGAACGCGGGAAACGTTGTTCGGTTTGTTTTGATATGCGCTTTGAGCGCACGGCCCTTTATGCCTTTGAGCATGGATTCAAAATTATCAGTAGCAGTTTAGGATTGTCGCGTTGGAAAGACATGGATCAAATCAATGAGAGCGGGGTCATGGCCGCTGAGAGATACCCAGGCATCATTTATTGGACATACAATTGGCGTAAGCAGGGTGGGTCGCAGCGGATGTATGAAATCGCCAAACGAGAGGAATTTTATAAGCAAGAGTATTGTGGCTGTGTTTATTCACTTCGGGACACCAACCTTTGGCGTCTTAAGAACAGCAAAGAACGGATCCAGATCGGCCACGAATTTTATGGCAAAGAACCCCTTGCCCAGTAACCTGTGGGCCTTCCCAATATTTAATTGAAGAATATTCATCTTGATCCAGTTGCTGCCCTATCGGCAACCGAAATTTATCACTTATTCGTTTGCAAACCCCAAAATCCCCTCATATACTTAAATATATAGCAGTACTTTTAAGTGTTATTTCATAGACGCTCTTCGTCGATAGCCACATTCAACATCTCAAATGAAAAAGAATTTTTCATTTAAAATTTTAGACAGGTATGATTGGTTGGCTTTAGCGATTTGTTTGGCGGCATTTGTGTTGTGGATGACGCTGCTCACCTATAAATATTATTGCTTTGGCTATTACGACTGGGACTTGGCGTTTTATTCCCAAATCATGTGGAACCTGACCAAGGGAGAACTCCATTCTTCTTTGTTGGGAATGAATTTCTTGGCTAATCACGCGGAGTATATCGCTTTTTTACTTGTTCCTATTTATGCCGTTTTTCAGCATCCGCTGACGTTGATTTTTTTAAAAGTTTTTTCGTTCATGACCGCGGCACATGTCCTCTATTTTTTCGGCAAAAATTTGGTTAATCCCCGACTCGGAATCATTGTCCTTGTTCTATTTTTATTGTACCCCGGGAATGTTTACGCCTTGCTTTACGAATTCCATTTCGAGAGCCTGGCGGTAGGATTATTGATGCTGATGTGCTTTTTCTTTTTTAAGGACCGTTTCAAGCCGTTTGTCATCACGATGATTCTTGCTGGCTTGATTAAAGAAAATATTCAACTGGTGATTGTCATGTTTGGTGTCTGGGCGGTGATTTTTAAAAAGCAGGACAAATGGAAATGGACGCTGACTCCGTTGCTTTTCGGTCTCGGAATGTTTATTGTTTCGATGTTTTTATTAACCCCGATGATAAGATCTGGCCTGGGCTCACCTAATCAATATTTAGGCTGTTATGGTGCGCTAGGAGCTTCTCCCGGTGAAATAGCAAATAGTTTATTGTTTCATCCTTTCAAAATAGCGAATTTGCTTTTTACCCCGTTCAAATGGACGTATTTGAAAGACCTTTTTTCGCCTTTGCTTTTTTTGCCTTTGTTCAGTCCGCAGATTTTGATTCCAATCTTACCGCTTTTTGCCCAGCATTTATTGACGGGAGCGTTTCAGGAACAGACACTTTATTATCATTATGTCGCCACACTTTCGCCGTTTATTTTCTTGGCGTGCCTTCATAGCCTTCGACTCATTAAAAACAAGACAAGACCTTATGTATATGGGATATTGCTGACCCTATTTGCCATGGCGAGCATGATCAATTTGTATCAACAGCGATCTGGGATCATTGAGCGTTTGGCTATGATGAAAGTTCAGGAGGCACCTCTGTATCAGCGGCTGATTGATCAGATTCCGCCTAAGAGCAGTGTCATGGCGACGTTAAGTTTTCTTGACCAGCTTTCCCATCGGGGGGAGCTGTATGCATTTATGAATGTCTTGAATGAAGCCGAAGGGATCTCAGGAAAACCATATGAATTCCCCGGCAATGTGGATTTTGCCCTGATCGATTTTGAGGATGTTTGGATTGTCAGTGAAATCGATCATCATCCGGAAAGGGCGTTTCCGCGGCTTGATCGTTTCTTTGCGAGTTCCGATTGGAATGTTCTCGATGCTGTTGGGAATACGGTCCTTTTTCAGAATGGTCGGAATGGGGGGGACGGAGATAATGCCGGGATAAAAATTTTAGAAAGGGCCAAGCATCCCTTCGTCGAGGAGAACGCTGCCCAAAGTTTTCTCATCGATAAAACAATTGAATTAGTTCAGGTGAAGGCGGATTTGTCTTTTGGGACGCGTAAGGCGCTCATCCCAATTGTTTTTGAATGGAAGGTGGACGCCGCTGTGTTGAAGGATTACCGGATGGAGATTGTGATCAGGAAAGGTAATGAATTGGTTAGTGCGTCAACACATCTTCCTGGATATACCTGGTACCCGACATCCCGTTGGCAAAAGGGGGAGTATCTGCAAGAACGTTATTGGCTGCAGCTTCCGATTTCGCCCCCAGGTCAATATCATCTGGAATTGGTTTTTTACATTCCGCGAACACAATATAGGGTTCCCATCGAGCCGATGGCAACCGGTGAAAAAGCAAACAGCATTTCAATTGGTGATTTTTCGATTCCCTAAGCAAAGGAGCAAGCAACATGGAACGATTGATTTATATTTGGCGGTTGTTAAGGATCAAGCAGTGGGTCAAAAATTTTTTTATTTTTGTGCCGCTGATTTTTTCTGGCGGGCTTTTTCAGAAAGCATTATTGACCGATGTTGCAACGACTTTTGCCGGGTTTTGTTTTTTAGCCAGTGGACTTTATGTATTCAATGATTTCTTAGACAGCAAAAAGGATCGTTTGCACCCGGACAAATCACAACGGCCGCTGGCACGTAAGAAATTGCCGGTTGGGCTGGTCACACTTTTGATTTTATTTTTGTTGGGGGTTGGTTTGGGGATTTGTTGGATGACCGATTTGATGATTTTTTATATCGCTGTTGTCTATATCATCGTCCATCTCATCTATAATCTTTTGACAAAACAAATCGTGATTTTGGATGTCTTTTTTGTCGCCATCGGTTTTCAAATCCGCATTTGGGCGGGGTCTTACGCAGCATTGGTCTTGCCGTCGGTGTGGCTGCAACTCTGTGTTTTTTTATTAGCGCTTTTTTTAGGATTCACGAAAAGACGATATGAGATTTCAACTTTGAAGGATTTAGCGTCAGAACACCGAACGGTTTTAGCTCATTACTCGGTTTATCTGCTGGATCAAATCATCATGATTTGTTCCAGCTTAACGATCATCTGTTATGGTCTGTACACCATTTCGGCTGATGTCGCCTTTCGGTTAGGGGGGCATCAAAATATGATTTATTCGCTTCTTTTTGTCATTTATGGGCTTTTTCGGTATCTGTATCTTGTGCACGTGCGAAAGCTCGGAGGGGATCCCGGAGAAATGATGTTTCAAGATAAGCCGTTGTTGATTTCTATCATTTTGTGGGCCATGTATTCGGTCTTGCTTTTATATTTTTAAACAAAAAGGTTTTCATGAGTAACGCCCAGATAAAAATCACCCTTAAAGATATTTTTTATTCAGAAGGGCCGCTTAAAATCAAAATTTTGAAAGCTGTTGATTTATTGATAGGAGCGGGCTGGGCCTGGATATTGGAACCGAAAGAAAAGAATCGACGCCTACCAACAAAAATTAAAAAAATTCTCATCATCCGTCCTGGGGGAATAGGCGACGCTATTTTCCTTATACCAATCATTAAGAAATTAAAGGCAGAGAGGCCGGCATTAGAAATCGATATTTTATGTGAACGACGAAATTGCGAGGTTTTCTTGCTTTTGCAATCCCAGCTCAGGCAGATTTATTGCTACGATGAGTTCAACGAATTGTTTGAGGTTTTTCGAAATGCTTATGACGTTGTCGTGGATTCAGAACAGTGGCATCATTTTTCTGGCATTTGCAGCTATTACGCGACAGCGTCTTACACCATTGGATTTGCCACTCGTCCGGTACGCGCCAAGTTTTATGATGCGGCAATTGACTATCAAAGGGATGGATATGAGCTCGACAATTTTTCAGAACTTTTTTCTTCGCTCTTATTTGAGCGACCTTTTACCGAACAAATTGACGGGTGTTTGACGCTTGATGCTGATGTCAGCCGTTGGGCAGAAGTGCGTGTCCCACGGGAAAGCATTGCGATATTTTTAGGGGCCAGTATTGCGATTCGAAGACTGAATTTTCAGCAAATTGAAAAGATCATTTTTTATGTCATCGAGCAAAACCGCCATGTCATACTGCTAGGGGGCAGTGACGTACTTAATGTTGGGCTTGATCTTGAAAAAAAATTTCCCACGAATAAGCTTTCCAGTTTTGTTGGAAAAACGACTTTGAAAGAAAGTGCCGCCTTGATCCAAAAAACTTCGTTGTTCATTGGCCCAGATTCGGGTCTGTTGCATTTGGCCTGCAGCATCGGGACACCTGTGATTGCGATCTTCGGCCCCGGCAATATTAAGAAATGGCAACCCAAAAGTAACCGACATTTTTTGGTCACGGAAGATTTGGAATGTGCTCCTTGCACGCGTTTTGGATACACGATTCCGACCTGTCATGGTCGGTTTGATTGTATGAAAAATATATCAGGAGAAAAAATTATTAAACACATCAATATCAAGGAAAGCGTTTGACTTAATTGATGCAGAAGTTTGATCCAGCGTATTTCAAAAAATTTTTTTACAACACCTCTTGGCTCATGGTTGAGAGGATTGTGAATCTTATCATGTTATTTATAATAGGTGTGCTTATGGCACGATATCTGGGGCCCCAGAATTATGGGCTTTTGAATTACGCCATGAGTTTTGTATTATTATTTGCTGTGTTTGAGTCACTAGGATTGGAAGGGGTCGTCATTCGAGATTTGTTGGCTATGCCAGAAAAGCAAAATGTATTGTTAGGGAGTGCCTTTTTTTTGAAAATGATCGGTGCTTTTCTTGCCTTTGGATTAATTTTTATTTTTGTTCAATTCACGGTTCATGACCAGCTTACGGCATCGCTGATTCTTATCATGGCCGCAGGTGTTTTTTTTCCAATGTTTAATGTTATTGATTTTTATTACCAATCAAGGGTGGCTTCTAAATTTGTAGTTTTTGCTAAGTGTACTCAAACCATGCTTTCGTTCATTATAAAGTTGATCATTATTTTGAATCAGTCTTCCTTACTTTGGTTTGCTTTGGTGATTCCGGTGGACAGTTTTTTATTGGCTCTTGGGCTAGTCGGCATATATTTGTCTCAAGGACATTCTCTGTTGAAGTGGAAATTTGATATGGAGGTTGCTAAAGGATTATTAAAAACGTCTTTTCCTTTGATCTTATCGGGTGTGGCGATTTCCATTTATATGAGAATTGATCAACTCATGATCAAATCGATATTGGGAGATCAAGCGGTAGGTATTTATTCAGTGGCCGTTAGGATTTGCGAAGTATGGTATTTTATCCCAATGGCGATAGCAAGTTCCTTATTTCCGGCAATCATTAGTGCTAAAAAAATTGACGAAAAATTGTATCATTCGCGTTTGCAGCAGTTTTTTGATTTGATGGTTGTCATATCGGTGATCATTCTCATTCCCTTCTTACTATGGGGGGATCAGATGGTTCTTTTGCTTTTTGGCCAAGAATTTGCGGGGGCGGGAGCGGTATTAAAGATTTATATGTGCGCGGGAACATTTACTTATATGGGTGTGGCAAGTAGCAAGTGGCTTCTCTCGGAGAATTTGACAAGAATTTCGTTTTATAGAACTTTTTCCGGGCTCATTGTGAATATATTTTTGAACCTTATCCTCATTAACCGATTTGGAGTTTGTGGTGCTGCCTTTGCCACACTCATTACCCAAATTGTTGCTACGTATTTATTTGATTTGTGTGATCGAAAGACTAGATTTATGTTTAAGATGAAATCGAAATCTTTATTTTTTTACAATGTGTTGAGGGGGCGCTTGTATGTTAGATAAAGTATTGGATCTCTACGGTTTCATTTTTTCAAGGAGAATGTTTATTAATTTTAATAAGTTGCTGTTAAATTTTGGGTTAAGAGGTCTGGGTATTTTAAACTATAAAAATTTAAGAAGCAGTGGAGAACAAAATTTTTTATCTAATATTTTAGATGAAGATGGTTTGACAGTGTTTGATGTGGGAGCCTATACAGGTGAGTATTCTAAATGTGCTAAACAAATGAATCCTACGACAAAAGTGTATGCATTTGAACCCCATCCCAAAACACATTTAAGATTGCAGGAAAACGCGCAACACTGTTTATTTAAAGCATTCAATTTTGGGTTTGGAGAGAGGGCGGGTACACAAAAATTATATGACTACGCAAATAATGATGGCTCATCGCACGCATCTTTGTGTCGTGATGTAATAAGAAAAATTCACAAGAGCGAAGAGGCAACCCATGATGTTTTCATAGAGACGCTGGACGATTTTGTCGGTAAAGAAAATATTAAAATGATTGATTTATTAAAGATAGATGCTGAAGGTAATGAATTGAAGGTTTTGTTGGGTGCAAAAAGGATGTTGCGGGAAGGCAAAATCCATGTTATTCAGTTTGAATTTAGCCAGTTGAACATCATGGAAAAAAATTCGTTTTTGAATTTTTGTGAACTGCTGAGTGAGTACAAAATTTTTAGAATTCTAAAGAAGGGTTTGATGGAATTGGAGCCATATAATCCCATGTATTGTGAGATATACCTTTTTCAGAATGTCGTGGCCGTTCACAAGAAATGCCTCGATGATTTTATAAGAACAAAGGTCCGTTAACATGAAAATATTATTTTTATCGAGTTATGACGACAGGTATTTAAATTTTTTCTATAGAAATAATAAACAATTGCAAACAGCTTCGTTCAGTGAACAATTGCAGGCGATCTATCATGACAGTTATGCCTGGGCAGATGGCTTTAAATTGGCCCTTCAGGAAAAGGGAGTCCAGAGCTCTGACATTGTTGTTAATGCGAAGTATATGCAGTTGAGTTGGGCGAGAGAAAGGAAGTTAAAAAATCTTTCTTCTCATTCGATTGTCCTGAATCAAATCTGTGAATATAGTCCGGATGTGCTTTTTTTCAATTGTTATGACACGAGTTTATTAGCGTCTATTAAAGCAAATGTTAATAGCATTAAATTGTTTATAGGACATTCTGGTAGTGCGATAGTAAATCGTGAAATCTTTGATCGGCTTCATCTTGTCATTTCGTGCGCGCCGGAAGTTGTCTGCAAATTGAAAGATGAAGGGATAAACGCGGAGCAGCTTCATCACGCTTTTGCCCCTCGTATTAAGAATCGGGTCTCCAGTGATATTGGTCATGATGACTTTAAAGAAGATATCATTTTTATAGGGCAAATTGTGCCTGGGAAGCAATTTCATAATATTAGAAGTGGTTTTTTAAAGGAAATGAGCGAGAGTTGTGATTTATCAATATATTGTTCCAATTTAAGTGAGACTAATTTACTGAAATTGTGCTTGCAGCGAGCACTTGTTAATTATTTTAGTTTAAAAAGAAATTTGAAGAATGGTGTTTTTGGACTGGATATGTACAGGACCATTGGCAATGCAAAAATTGTTTTAAATGTTCACGCGGATTCTTCTTTTCAATTTGCTTCTAATATGAGGCTTTTTGAAACTACCGGTATGGGGGCATGCTTATTAACGGACTGGAAAGAAAATATCAATGATCTTTTTATAGATGGTAAAGAATGCATCACATATAAATCCGCTCAGGACGCCGTGGAGAAGGCAAGCTGGCTTTTAAAGCATCCTGATATCTGTAAAGAAATTGCGAAATCCGGTCAAGAGAAAACCTTGCAAAGTCACACTTTTGAGCATAGGACAGATGAGTTATTGCAAATTATAGCGAGAAATTTGTAACATCCATTCTTGGTTGTTGTCTAATTTAGGAAAGAATGAAAAGATTTTTAATTGAGATTCCCTTGCCTGTGTATGATTTCTTTACGTCAAAAGAATATCGGGAATTTATATGGTTGCTTTTTTGGTTTGGGAAGTCTCCTCGGTATTCCTCCCGCTGTATTCGATTCCTGAGATATCAATTCTTTGTTCCGGACTGTGCCTCGTTCATTTGGCAATTCAGAGAAATTTTTTTTGAACAAATTTATAAATTCACGGCTGATCGACCGGATCCGGTGATTTACGACTGCGGGGCCAATATTGGAACAAGTTGTTTATATTTCAAGATTTTGTACCCAAACGCAAGAATAAAAGCCTTCGAAGCTGACCCAAATATTTTTGCGGCCTTTCAGAAAAATATGAAGGACAATAACATTTTGGATGTCGAAGTTTTTAACAAAGCCGTTTGGCACTCATCGGGGAAAGTCCGTTTTGGAGTGGATGGGGCGGATGGCGGAGCTATTGATCAAACGGATGGGGCCATCATTCAGGTCGAAACGATTCGATTGGGAGAATGGCTGGCGAAAGAAGAACAGGTTGATTTGCTTAAAATTGACATTGAAGGGGCGGAATATGAAGTCATTGCGGATTGTCGCGACGCCTTAAAGAAGGTAAGGAATTTATTCATTGAATGCCACAGTCGGAGTCATAGAGAACAGAAGTTGGATCAAATTTTAGCACTGCTGACAAGAAATGGATTCCGGTATTATCTTAAGAATGTTGATGCGCGTAAGTGTCCGTTTGTCAATAGGGGACAGGAGTTGAAGATGGATTTTCAGATTAACATTTTTGCCTATCGTGAGAGCTGAATCATGATCGATTTGTCAAGCGCGTTGCTGGGGATGAGAGGTCGTGAAGGGAATTTTTTTTGTCGAATTTTAATCAAAAGAATTCCTCGGAGCTTGCTCCGGGGTCATGATAATATGATCGCGTGAGCGAGCATATTATCAGACGACATAACAAGACTTTGTTGTTGTACCATTTGGTGGTACCGGTGAAGTATCGTAATGAAGTTTTTAGCGATGCGGTGGAGGTGACGCTAAAAGAAGTATGCGAGGTTATCAGTCAGCGGTATGAGATTTAGTACGTGGAGATTGGAACGGATGAAGATCACGTGCATTTTTTGATTCAAAGTGTTCCAGCGATGATGCCGAGCAGGATAGTTCAAATAATGAAGAGTGTATCGGCGAAAGAGATATTCAAAAGGCATAAAGAAGTTAAGAAGGTGTTGTGGGGTGGACATTTCTGGACGAGTGGATTTTACATGAATACGGTTGGGCGGTATGGGAATGAGAAAGTCATACAAGCGTATGTTGAGAATTAAGGCAAAAAATATAAACGACTTCACCGCGACCAATTGGTCTTGTTTGAAGGTGTGTGATCAGCGAATCAGGGAAAAGATACCTCGCAGCTCTGCTGGGGGGCAGTTCATTCGCAATGTTGCTCAACAATTGGGTGTCATCCGGGTAACCGTTCATCGACAATTACGGAATATAGAACCATAAACGTGTGCAATCGTGGTTAAAACGTCACTCTTGATTCCAGGTACACTTGAGAAGATCTTGGCTAAAATTTCCAAATGAAAAGAAGTCTTAGAAACACCACACTAGGATAAATTTTTTAAATGAACATTTTGCAATTCTTAAATAGAAAAAAAATCATCCTACGGACGATTTCTCAGATCATAGAATATGTTTGGAATTATCCATGGTTTATGCAAGATTTTCAGCGTTTTGAATCTCAAAATGGCAATACCCGTTTTGCCCTCAAATGGTCTGACCGTTATCCTTGTTTATTTGATCGAACATCCGACACACCTTTTGATCGGCACTATATTTTTCATACAGGCTGGGCGGCAAGGATTCTTTCCAAGACAAAACCTAAGGAACACATTGATATTTCATCATCTCTTTATTTTACCACCCTTGTATCAGCGTTTATTCCTATCAAATTTTATGACTATCGTCCACCAGGTATAAAATTAACTAGTCTAGAGGTAGGATTCGCAGATCTTTTATCTCTGCCATTTCCTGATGGTTCATTGGATTCGCTTTCGTGTATGCATGTCATTGAGCACGTGGGACTTGGGCGTTACGGAGACCCCATCAATCCTGATGCAGATTTGAAGGCTATCTCAGAACTAAAACGAGTCCTAGCGCCTCACGGGAATCTACTATTTGTCGTTCCGATCGGCCGTCCCAAAATTATGTTCAATGCTCATCGTATTTACAGTTATAAACAAATCATATCTTATTATGATGACTTTGAATTGCTGCAATTTGCTTTAATTCCCGATGATGTTAAGACGGATGGACTCATCGAGAACGCATCTCCAGAATTAGCCGATCAACAGGAATACGGATGCGGATGTTTTTGGTTCAAGAGAAAAATTAAATAGTTGTCTTATCGAGTGAAGTGGATTGAAAGACATCAGTGAAAATATCATTGGGAGAAAAATATTAGACACAGGTGCGCTTGAGTAGCAATTTATTTTTTTACACATTTATGATATGCCTACAAGATTTTGGGGGTATCAGGGAAAATGCAAGGGAAGTAGTTCGATTTTCGAAACATTGGAGGCCGTTTCGGATTGACCTTTGGTCATTTGATAATTCAGAGAAATTTTTTGAGCTAATTTAGAAATCCGCGGCTGACCGACAGATTTCGGTACTTTACGATCGTTGGCCAATATGGGAATAAATTGTTTGTATTGCAAAACTTTGTATCCAAATGTGAGGATAAAAGTTTCTGAAGCCGACAAAAAATTTTAAGAGTTATCAGATGAATATGAAAGACAATAACATCAGTGGCGGCGCAGTTTTTAAGAAAATTATTTGGTGTTTTTTGGGGAAAGCCAATCAAGAAATGATTCCGGTATTATTTCCAGAGTGTTGATACGCGCGAGTGCCCGTTTTTTTATAGAAGCCAGGGCTTGAAGATAGATTTAAAGATTAGCATTTTTGCCTATCGAGAAGGCTGAACAACAATGGTTATTCAGAAAGTAGCGAAGGAGTTAAAAGGTTTACTGGGAAAAGCAACTCGCCGCGTTTCAAATTTGCTTGACCCGCCCGCGTGTGCCCTGCTTTATCACCGCGTGACAGATTTGCAGAATGATCCACAGCAGCTCCGTGTAACAGTGCAAAATTTTTATCAGCAGGTCGAACATCTAAAAAAGGTCTATCATATTCTGGATATCGATGAATTTAAAGAAAATCTAAAAGGAAGAAAACGGTTTCCTTCAAAAAGCCTGATCCTCACCTTTGATGATGGTTATGCTGACAACTACCAACAGGTTTTGCCGGTTTTGGAATCTTTAAATGTTCAGGCGTTATTTTATATTGCCACTGCTAATATCGGTACCGAACGGGAATTCTGGTGGGATGACTTGGAACGAATTTTTTTACAGGGTCGACCGCTTCCATCGGAATTAAAACTCAGTCTTGGTGATCGGATGCATTCCTTTTCCATTCAGAATTTCGAAGCCATGAGGTCGGTTTATTTTGCGCTGCACCCTATTGTGAAAAAGCAAAGGCCGGACAGCCGTGAGGAGATTATTCAGCAATTATGCACTTGGGCTGGGTTGCCGCGTGAGGGAAGATCCACACATCGATCAATGTCGGTTGAGGATATACAAAAGATGAGCAAGTCAAAATCAGCGGTGATCGGAACTCATACGCACAATCACGTGCCCTTGTCGATGGTGTCTTATCAAGAGCAGTTTGATGAAATCCAAAAATCCAAATCGATTTTGGAGAATTTGACGGGTCAAAAAATCATCCATTTTTCTTATCCCTACGGGAATCGGGAAGACTATGACGAAAAAAGTGTTGAAATTGTAAAAAAAATCGGATTTGAGATGGCAACGACCAGTTTTTACTGGCAGGTTCATAGCTGGAGCGATATTTATCAGATACCCCGGATTGTGATCAGGGATTGGGGGAGAGAAGATTTTCAAAGGCATTTAAACCAATTTTTTCTTCATTGATGAAAATATTGATTGTTAGCGCTATTGAATCCAAAGGGGGTGCCTCCCGGGCTGCCCATCGATTATATGATGACTTGTTGAGGCGGAGTGTTGATGTGAAATATTTGACGAATTTTCGTTCGTCAACAAATAGAGAAATCATTTCCTTGTGGCCGTACGTTACAAACGGGGTTGCTTTATTTTTTTTGTTGGTGGATAAGCTGCCACTTTTGTTTTATCCTCATCGGCGAAAGGGTGTTTTTTCTCCAGCGGTGATTCCTACTCGAATCAATTCGCTCATCAATAAAATAAATCCAGACATTGTTCATCTTCACTGGATTGCTCATGGTTCGATCAGCATTGAGCAGATTGCTAAAATCAAAAGACCGATTGTCTGGACCCTGCATGACTCTTGGGCCTTTACCGGAGGATGTCATTTGCCATTTGTTTGCAAACGGTATCAAAGCGCTTGTGGATGTTGCCCTCAATTAGGAAGTGATGCCCCAGAGGATTTATCGAACAGGATTTGGAAGCGAAAGGAAAATGCTTTCAAAGAATTAAATCTTCAGATCGTTGCTCCCAGCCGGTGGCTCGCGGGATGCGCCCAGACAAGTTCATTATTTAAAAATTTGGATGTGACGGTGATACCAAACGGGATTGATACGAAATTGTATCAACCAATGGATCTTTCATCGACACGTGCAAAATTGAATCTGCCGCAAAATAAAAAGCTTGTTCTTTTTGGAGCCATGGGCCTCAGTAAAGATGCCAACAAAGGTCTACAGTTTTTAAAGCCCGTCTTAGGGCATTTAGCTAAGCAAAAAATGAAGGATTTAGAATTTGTCATTATGGGTTCACGTAAATCGGGGCGTGACTCTGATTTTGGATTTCCTATCCACTATTTGGGAACCCTGAAATCTGAACCCACGATTGCTTCGCTATACGGCGCGGTTGATGCTACACTTTTGTTGTCCTTGCAGGAAAATCTTCCCTATGCCGTGATGGAATCTTTATCGTGCGGTACGCCGGTCGTCGCGTTTGAAATCGGCGGTGTCCCCGATATGGTCGATCATCAGGTCAATGGTTACTTAGCTAAACCTTATGAGGTCGAGGATATCGCGCGGGGTATTGCCTGGGTCCTCGAGGACAAAATACGTCAGGAAAAGTTGCGCGAGCAAGCCAGGAAAAAATGCGAAGATCATTTTTCTTTAGAACTGCAAGCACAGCGCTATACGAAGCTGTACAAGCAAGTGTTATCAAAACAACCGCAACAATAAGAGAAAGTACATTTGGCCAATGATCGGTAATCTGAAAGTTTCTATCATCACTGTTTGCTTAAACGCCCAGAATACCATTGAGGCGACTATCCAATCGGTCCTATCGCAGGCTTATCAAAATATTGAATATATCATCATCGATGGAGCCTCAACGGACAGAACGCTGGAGATCATTGAAAGATATAGAATAAATATTTCTAAGGTTGTCTCGGAGCGAGACGAGGGCATTTATGATGCCATGAATAAGGGGCTACGTGTTGCAACGGGGGATGTGTTATATTTTCTTAATTCTGATGACCGGTTATTCTCTGATTCAGTGATTTCATCAGTCATGAAATTGTTTAATGAAGACCATCACTGGCAGCTTGTTTACGGAGATCTTGTTTTAGAAAATTTACCCTCAAAGCTGATGATGGATTATCTTGAGCCGTTTTCAGGCAGTATTGAGAATAAATTCGAATTTTTAAGAAAGGGGATTTGTCAGCAAAGGGTTTTTACAAAAAGAGAAGTTTTCAATCAGATTGGTGCATTTGACAAGAATTTGAAAATATGCGCTGACATCAAATGGTTTGTACAAACTTTTTCTTACAATATTAAAATGACTCATCTTCCGATGAATATCGCGTATTTCAATTCTCAAGGAGTCAGCTATCGGGAGAAAGTTATGTTGATAAGAGAGAAATTGAAGATTTTTTTAAAGTATTGTTCCTTAGGTGAATTCCTTCATTATCTATTCTATGCTCTATGGCGCAATATTCATTTTTTTTTAAAACGATAAGACTTGAAAATTTCAGATGTTTATAAAAAATGCGAAACATTTAATTAATAAGATTTTTTTAAATTATTTTAAAAAACCTTTTTATATTGAAAAAATGCAAAAATATTTGATTTCAACGGGCTTTGTATTGGATGTTGGTTGTGGTAATCATGCGCCGTCTAAATTTAAAAGATACTTTCCGGAAATTCAATATTTGGGGGTCGATCGAAGCTTATCATATAACCTGGACGACGATGATTTTTCTTTGATGAACAAATTTTTTAAAATTAATTTGGACAATTTGTCTGAATTAAAGATGTTGCCTAATAATTATTTTGATTGCATTTTGGTGGTTCATGTTATTGAGCATCTACGGCATCCGTTGGACGTTATAAAAGGGCTTATAAAAAAATTGAAAAAAGGAGGGTTTTTATACCTTGAATACCCAAGTCAGAAAAGCGCTTTTTTGCCGCGAATGCGCCCCCCTTTCTTTCAATCATCACTTAATTTTCATGATGACCCCAGCCACATATGTGTTCCGGACACAATGAAAATAGTTTCATTGATTAATGAAAGTGATTGTAGGACGTTACAATATGGCGCTCGAAGGTCTTGGAAAAGAATAATGCTCTTGCCATTATATTTGATCAATTCAATTTATTGTTTTCATAAGATTGATGGAGGTGTATTTTGGGATGTGTTAGGTTTTGCAGATTATATAGTAAGCGTTAAGAATGCCTAATAAGGATTATAAGACGTTTTCCAGGAAAATTTTCGATAAGAAAGTTATGGCCCAATGGCGACAGTTTGTTGCAAAAATTTTATTTTGTCAACGAGACCCGTGTAACCAATTAATTTTTTGCACTGCATTTGGGCCTCTGATAACAAAAGATACACATCAATCACAAGATGGCCTCCACCGATAACGTTCAAATATCGGGAGAGAAGAGATTTCCAACTGTACTTAAAACAACTTTTTTCATAGATGAAAGTATTGATTGTTAGCGCGATTGAATCCAAAGGGGGCGCTGCCCGGGCCGCCCATCGATTATATGATGGCTTGTTGGGGCATGGTGTTGATGTTACGTATTTGACGAATTTTCGTTCATCAACAAATAGTGAAATCATTTCCTTATGGCCGTATTTTACAAACGTTGTTGCTTTATTTTTTACGCTGCTGGATAAGCTTCCGCTTTTGCTTTATCCTCAACGACAAAGAACAATTTTTTCCCCAGCCGTGGTTCCTACCCAAATCAATTCGCTTATCAATACGATAGGTCCGGACATTGTTCATTTGCATTGGATTGCTCACGGTTCGATCAGCATTGAACAGATTGCTAAGATCAGAAAACCTATTCTTTGGACCCTGCATGATTCGTGGGCATTTACTGGGGGCTGCCATCTGCCGTTTGATTGCAAACGGTATCAAAGCGCCTGTGGAAGCTGCCCACAATTAGGAAGTTCTTACTCCGGTGATCTTTCGAACAGGATTTGGAAGCGAAAGGAAAAGGCCTTCAAAGAATTAAATATTCAAGTCGTTGCTCCCAGCCAATGGCTAGCGGGATGCGCTCGGCTAAGTTCGTTATTTAAAGATTTTGACGTGACGGTGATACCAAACGGGATCGATACGAAATTGTACCAACCAACGGATATTTCGTTGGCACGCGCAAAACTGAATCTGCCGCAAAATAAAAAACTTGTTCTTTTTGGAGCCATGGGTCTCAGTAAAGATGCTAACAAAGGTCTTCAGTTTTTAAAACCCGTTTTAAAGAATTTAGCTAAGCAGAAGATAGAGGATTTAGAGTTTGTCATCATGGGCTCTCGGAAATCGGGGCGTGATCTCGATTTTGGATTTCCCATCCATTATTTGGGAACCGTGAGATCTGAACCCGCGATTGTTTCGTTATACGGCGCGGTCGATGTTACACTTTTGTTGTCCTTGCAGGAAAATTTGCCATTTGTCGTGATGGAATCTTTATCGTGCGGCACGCCGGTCGTTGCGTTTAAAATCGGCGGTGTCCCCGATATGGTCGATCATCAGGTTAATGGCTACTTAGCCAAGCCCTACGAGGTCGAGGATATCGCGCGTGGTATTGCCTGGGTCCTTGAGGACAAAGCCCGTCAGGTAAGGTTGCGTGAGCAAGCCAGGAAGAAATGCGAAGACCATTTTTCTTTAGAATTGCAAGCGCGGCGCTATACGAAGCTGTACTCTCAGATTTTATCAAAACAACAGCTAAGTGCAAAAGAGAGCATATTGGGCCAATGATCGGTAATCCGATTGGTGCGTTTGATCAAGATTTAAAAATATGCGCGGACATCAAATGATTTCCGCAAATTTTCGCCTACAATACAAAGGAGTGAGGGGTTGGGAACGCCAGTTTAAAGAGATTCAAAGGCATCAAGGACATCTTGAACCTTGATTCTGGTGACTTGTGGCAGACGCTCGTCGGGATTGGGTCTATCTGCTCCTGTTAGTAACGCTTGACGATCTCTCACGATACGAATATGATCGCCACGCGGATTCCACTCATCCAGTGAGGGGCCGCTTAAAATAACCATTTTTTTATTTAACGCATAGGCTATGTGAACGATCGCCGTATTGACCGACAATACGACATCCACATCCGCAATTGTTCTGCTCAGATGTTCAATCGATTGGGAGGGAACAAAATGAAAGCGCTTTTGGGCGCCAACAAATTTGCGGCGCAAGCAATCCGCGAATTCCTGAAATTTTACATCCTTCCCAAAAAAGACGCAATCCACATCCTCGTGGCGAAGTAAATTCTCAATGACTTTAATCCAATTGTCCAAAGACCAGAAAAACGAATAGGAGTCCCGGCGGCTCCAGGGATGGATACCGACTAGGCGGCGTCCTGTGGGTCTCACTATGGAATGTCCTTTAAAGTCAGATAAAGGTAAGTTGAGTCGGTAATAATTAGAAGGAATTCCGACATTCAACAAATCCGCCAACTGGTTTAAATGCCTCTCTAAAATATAATTGCCTCGTGCAGGGACAACTAAATCTGCATTGATTAAATTGGAATCTACAATATAGTCCAAGCCCCGGATCGATTTAAGGCAACGATGTAAGAGGAATCCCTGCAAGGATCCAGGTGCCATTTGCAATCCAAAGACCACATACCCTCGACGTCGGTAGTTTAATAAAATTCCTGCCAGGCGCAACATTTCAGTCAATGAATAAACATTAAAAAATACATTCCGATAATTTCCATATGGCCAATGCGAAACATGGGAATTGGCTCTGTGTATCAAGAGACACTCTGCTTGGGGTAAAAGCAATTTTGCCTTATGCAACAAATCCCCTAGGACCAAGTAATCCCCTAACCCAGCGGTCATAGTGTAGATGAGGATAATGGGTTGATCGGCTAAAGATTTGGGTTGATTCATAAGGATTGCTTTTTTATAGTTTCAACAAGATTCAGATATTAAATTTACTTCGTAAGCCGTCCCCTGTAGTGAAACAAGGCGTGTAGAGCAACAGCACTAACCATTTCTGAAAGTGTTTAATACGCTTGCAGTTCTCTTTGGATAGAACATTAAGACGACTGGTTGATTCGTTCAAGGTGCATTATTATAAATGTCTATGGATGTAACCATTTACCTGCTCAAAGCGCAATTTGCTTTTTTGTGGCTGACGGCCGAAGCACATCCCTAGCTGCTCGTGGTAAGAAATCAAATCCGAGTTGACAAAACGCTGCTTGATCGCTTCCTGAGTTGGTAGATATTGAATCGTGTTTCCATCAACTCCAACGACAGTCACACCGCTCAATCCTTTGAGTAGGAGCAGGATCGCGGCCCCGCCGACTTCTTTTCCAAAATTGGCATCATAAGGAGAGGTGTGGCCGCAACGCACCAAATGCCCTGGTGTTACCGCGCGCACTTCCGGGATTTCGTAAATGCCTTTAACGTACATTTTTGTCTTTTTCATGAAGTTGAGGATGTCAGGGTCTTTTTTAAACCGCTTGGTCAATTCCTGTGTAACAAATTTGCCTGCTCCTGCCAAACGCTTATGTCCAAAGGTATCAACCCCAACGGATTCATCAAAAATTTCGGAACCACTGGCGTCTTTTAAGCCTTCGGCGACAATGATCAGATAAGTCCCGGTGAAGGTGTCACTGTTTTCAACCCGCGTTATGAATTTTTGTTTCACGTTTTGATAGAGGATGTCAAAATCAACTGGAATCTCTGGTATCAAGACCGCGTCCGCGTCTGCCCCAACCCCACCGCGAAAAGCGGTATGGCCGGCGTAGCGACCAAACACTTCCAAGACAATGATCCGGTTGTGGGTGATTCCGGTTGTTTTCAGGTCTTCGGCAAACGTGCTGATGCGGCTGATCGTGGAGTCGCCGCCGACGGAATAAGTCTGTAGATCCAGGTCCATGGTCTTGGGCGCGTGCACACAGGGAATTCCATTTTTCGCCAGATCGACGATCACACTGCCGGTATCATCACCGCCGCTGATCACTAGTCCGTCGATTTTGAATTTCTTAAGGCCTTCTTTGATGCGTTGGTATTTATTTTTGTCATCGATTTTACTGATTTTGACTCGGGAGTGGCCAGCCTCTGACCCGGCGAGATTAAGGTCAATTTGATCCAAACGTCGGGGCGTTAGCTCGACCAGTTTCTCAAAGTCAATGAGGTTATACAATCCCGCATAACCGTTGGAAATCATAAAACAGGAGAGCCCTTGATTGAGTGCCATGAGGGCGGCCCCTTTAATCACGGCATTCAATCCACCGCAATCTCCGCCGCTGGTGATCAGTCCAATGTTTTTCATCAGGTAACTCCTTTAGTTGGAACGCGAATAAGTAAAATTATTTTTTGAACAAGAAACAAACGCAAATGTAAGTACACATTAGCATATTCTTTTTTCCATCGCAATCGCTAGATTTAAGAAATTAAGCCTTTTGCGCCTGTTCAAGCATGCTTTCGGCATGGTTTCTTGCAATGCGTTGGTCTTGGTCACGAGCGCTGCCCATCATGAGGCTCAATTCTTGGACGCGTTCTTTGTTGTTCAAACAAATAATGGATGTTACGGTGCGTCCTTTGATCACGGATTTTTCAACTTTGAAATGGCAGTCGGCAAAGGAAGCGATCTGGGGAAGGTGAGTGATGAGCACAATTTGACGGTCTTGGGCAAGGCTTTTCAGTTTTTTCCCGGTGATCGTGCCAAGCCGGCCGCCAATCTGGGCGTCGATTTCATCAAAGACCAGGACCGCAATGGGATCAACTTTGGTGAGCGCTTTTTTTAAGGCCAACATCAATCGTGCTGCTTCTCCGGAGGATACGATTTCCGAGAGTGGTTTTAAAGGTTCACCGGCGTTGGGGCTGATGTAAAAAACAACCCGGTCGTGTCCCGTGTCTTGAAAATCGATTTCTTCGAATTTAATTTCAAAATCAATGTGTTCGAAACCCAGATCGTGAAGTTCTTGAATAACGATTTTTTTGAGTTCCTTTGCTGATTTTTTTCTAAACTGGGTCAATGCCAGGGCTAGAGCGCGCAATTCTTCTTTGGTTTTGCTGATTTGATTTTGCAGTTCCTGATCATTGTGTTCAAAATCAACGAGCAGGCCAAGTTTTTCTTTTGCTTGCGTGTAGAAATTTTGGGCCTGCGGAATCGTTGGTCCGTATTTTTTTAAGAGCAGGTCATAGAGATCGACTTTTTGGATGACAGCTTGCGCCTCTTGTGGCTGAAAGGAAAGTTGCTCTTGATAAGCGCGGATTTCTCCGAGCAGGGATTCGGCATTCTGTTGGATGTTTTGCAGATAGTCTTGCCAGTGAGCGGTTTTCTCATCGATCCCGGCAATTGTCTTGATAGGGGCAAAGGCTTTTTGAATCAATTCGGAAAGATTCAACTCTGATCCATCAAGGATCTGTTGGAGTTCGTTGATCTCCTCGAAGAGTTTTTCAGCATGATCGATTTTTGTCTGTTGATCCAAAAGGGAGGTGTGTTCATCATCCGTCAGGCGCACTTGTTCCAATTCTCTGACTTGAAATTTGAGGATGTCCAAATCGCGTTCACGGGATTGTGATAATTCTTGCAGGTGGGACTGTTTTTTTTTCAATTCCAGAAAATGTTGGAATGATTTTTGGTAAGCCGCGAGCTCGCGGTCAAAATGGGTCAAGCGGTCAAGCATTTCGATATGTGAGCTGGTCATCAAAAGCCGTTGATGGTCATTGGGGCCGTGAAAATCAACGAGCAGATCGCCAAGGCTTTTCAGTTGCGAGAGAGTCAAGGTTGAACCATTGACCTTTATTTTGTTACGGCCGTCGGAAAAATATTGACGCTGGAGAATGAGAACTTTTTCACCATCTGGTAAGTGGTCTTTGAGAAGTTCGTGGTTTTTGAGCGAGGTCCCGTTGAGATCAAAGACCACCTCGACCAGGCAGGGCTTGTCTTGTTCACGCAGAGGTGAAGATTTGATGCGCTCTCCCAGAGCAAAACGCAGTCCTTCGATGATGATGGACTTCCCGGCGCCAGTCTCTCCGGTCAGGATATTAAGGCGCGAATCCAGTTCGAGGACGATTCGTTTGATCAGGCCAAAATTTTGAATTGTGAGTTGCGACAGCATGGGTCCTTAGAAATTTGAATTATTGAATTCTAGCAAAGATTAAGAAAAATGGGAAGTATTTGTCTGAAGGGCCATGTCTACGCTTAAAAAGTTGAAATAGGATTTAATTTAATAAAAAGGTCAGCTTATAATACTAAAATTGATATAAATCTAGCCGGAGGGGCCATGAACAAACATGTTATGGTGATTGGTGATAAAAATTCGGTGCATATTTTTTTAGGACTGCTTGCCAAATTGCAATACAATCTTTCAATCGTCGTTGTTCAAAATTTACGAGAAACGCAAACAAAAATTAAAGATCATCGTCCGAACGCCATCATTTTCGATGATGATTATGTATTCAAGGGAGGGAGGCAAGAAAAAGATCTTGTATATCGTTGGCTGGGCCAATCCGAGAATGAATTCCTTGTTATCTCTTCCAATAAATCGTTCAATCATATCCTTAAAATTTTTCAAAGTGGTGCTGTTGATTTTCTCATACGGCCTTTTCATGAACGAGAAGTTTTATCAAGGATTGACGCCTATCTACGTCGGAAACGGCGGATTGCCTGTCTGGGCGGGGGGACTGGTCTTTTCAATCTTTTACTGGGATTGAAAACACTGCAAGACGTTCATTTGACCTCGATCGTGAGCACCAGCGACGATGGGGGATCTTCGGGTCGATTGATGTCTTCTTTTGGAATTTTGCCGCCCGGTGATATCCGTCGCAGTCTGGTGGCTTTGTCCAACGCCCCGGACATTTTGAATGAATTGATGAAATACCGTTTTGAGAAAGGAAGGGGTCTGAAGGGACACAATTTTGGAAATCTTATCCTTACGGCCTTGGCTGATATGAGTGGATCAGTAAGAGACGGAGTTAGAAGCCTTTGTGAAATTTTGAATATTCAAGGGATCATTTTGCCGATCACCACTACGCAGACGACGCTCTGCGCTCAATTTGAAAATAAAAAGATCGTGAAAGGAGAAAGCAATATCGATCTAGGAAAATCACGTGATCTCAATTTGAGAATAAGAAGGTTATGGCATAACCCTCCCACGAGTTGCGATATGGATGTGGTTGTCGCGATTTTAAGCGCGGAGGTCGTCATCCTCGGTCCGGGAGACCTTTACACCAGCGTGATCACCAATCTGTTGGTTAGATATGTCCGTCAGGCCATTGCTTTTACCAAGGGAAAAATTTTATACATTTGCAATCTGATGACAAAGCCTGGCGAAACACCTGACTTTGACGGCCACGATCATGTCAGCGAAATCATCAAATATTTGAAAGGCGACCATTTGGATCATGTCATTTTTTCCAATTCTCAGCCCTCGGGAGAAGCCCTGCAAAAGTATTCGGCCATGGGGCAGCGGCCGGTTGTTCTTGGTGACGTGAAACAAATCAAAAAGGTGACGGCAGCGAATCTTCATGTGTCAAACGTGGGTCATGAATATGATCTCATCCGACATGACAGCTTGAGGATCGCGAGTTTTATTGAACGAGCAATTTTAAGAAATTGAGTCGGGAGCATGCATAATCCATACAAGTTTCTGACCTTGGCCCTGCTTTTGCAGTGGGCATCCCTCGTCTTGATTGGTTGCGGGTATTTTCTTTTCAGTTTTCGGTTGTTTCTGATCAAACGAACGCGAAAGCAACAGCAAAGGGAACTCAAGAAGTTGTTGGAAATTGTTTTAAGAAAGGAAGCGAAGTTTAACCTCAAGCAATTGCCGAAAAAATATATAAAGGTGGCGTGCCTTTTACCGGTCATGGAAGAATTGAAAAAACAACAGCCCGGCTCCTATTGGCCCGTCATAGAAAGCATTCTCTTAGATGATTTCCTTTTGCCACAGGCAAGGATGCTGACGAATAAAGTGAAGTTTACCGAAAGGCTTCTGGCGGTACGGGTCTTTTTGTTGGATACCAAGCCGCGCGATGAGGCACATATTCTCAGATTGTTAAAAGACACGATCCCATTAGTAAGGCACGAAGCGATTTTATGCGCGGTGAGACTGGGAAGCAAATTGTTGGTAAATCAGTTGATTGATAGCATGGCAGGGGAGGCGAGATTCGCAAAATATGTATACAAAGATGCTTTAAGGGAGGCCAGCGAAGGGGTCTTTTCAAATATTAAGGAGCGGCTGTTAACTGAAAAGAATGATAAAAAACGCATTGTCTGTATGCAGCTTTTGGCTTTTAAAGAAGACGATGCGATTGTGAATTACATTGGTCACGACAAATATTCTCCTGATATGGAGGTACGGATCGCGGTGGCCAAGGTTCTTGGATTTTGTTCCCAACCCGCTTCGGTGCAAATGTTGACGGATTTGTTAAAGGACAAATATTGGGAGGTGCGGGCCGCGGCAGCAAAAGCCCTGGGGCAGTTGAAGGCAGAACAGGCTATCCTCGATTTAACTCAAAGCCTTAAAGATTCTCGCTGGTGGGTGAGAATGCACTCCGCGGCGGCTTTGCTCAATTTGGGAAATGAGGGATTGGCAGTGCTAAAGAGTCAGGATCCGCAGCGGGATCGGTTTGCTTACGAAATGGCTCAATATGTGATCAAACATGGAGAAATCAAAGGTGTCGGAGTCGCTTCTTAATTTTATTTACGCCATCAATTTAGGTTGCCTTTTTTATTTTGCGTTGCTCAATTTTTTTTATCTCATCTTGTATTCGTTATCGCTCATCGTCATCTATCAGCGGTTTCGCCTGCTGGAATTGGAAGATTTTGATAAATTGTTGTCCTCAGTCGATTTGCCCCCAATTTCGATTCTAGTTCCGGCTTATAACGAAGAGGTGCATATTGTTGGAAATGTCCGTTCGCTTTTAACCATTGATTATCGGGCGATTGAAATCATCGTGATCAATGACGGTTCCACCGATCGAACGCTGGAGATCCTTAAAAAAGCTTTTGATTTGGTTTATATCGAACCCGCGGTTTTAAAAAGGCTGGAAACCCAGAAGGTAAAGAATGTTTATCACTCAAAAAATGTTCCCAATTTGCTGGTTGTTGATAAAGAAAATGGCGGTAAATCCGATTCGCTCAATGCCGGAATCAATATTTGCCGCACCCCATTTTTTTTAACCATCGACGCTGACACCATTGTGCAAAAGGACGCGTTGCTTCATATGATCCGGCCGGTTTTAATCAAAAAGGGAACGGCCGCGGGAGTCTGTATCGGGGTGGCCAATGACTGCAAAATCCAATTTGGACAAATGATCAAGGTCAGGTTCCCGCGGCAAATCCTGCCGGCGATCCAAGTTGTTGAATACCTTCGGGCTTTTCTCTTTGGCCGATTGGGTTGGAATTATTTGGGGGGAGCCGTCATTATTTCTGGAGCCTATGGGCTTTTTAATAAAGACGCGATCGTTGAGTGCGGCGGGTATTTGACGAATACGGTAGGAGAAGATATTGAACTGATTGTCCGCATTCATCATCACATGCGTAAATTGTCAAAAGAATACAACGTGCAATTCATTCCTGATCCTGCGGCCTGGACTGAAGTGCCGTTCAATGTGTCTGGGTGGCGAACTCAACGTGAGCGCTGGCACCGAGGGTTGATTGATACGATCTGGCGTTATCGGGGGATGTTGTTCAATCCCCGTTACGGTGCCATTGGAATGGTTTCATTTCCTTTTTACGCCATTTTTGAAATGCTTCATCCCGTGATCCAGCTGTTTTCCTATTTCATGATTGCCTTGGGGTATTATCTGCATGTTCTTGACATGGGGTTCATTTTATTTTTCTTCGCGCTCACACTGGGTTTTACCTTATCTCTGTCGTTTTTTGCCATCATCATTGAGGAGGTGACGTTCCGACGATACCGGTATTTTAGGGATTTTCTAAAGATGGTGGTTTGCGCAGTCATCGAGAGCATCACTTATTATCAGTTGCAGATGTTTTGGAAGTTGGAAGCCTTTTGGAAGTTTTTTCGAGGAGATCGATCGTGGGGGAGCATCAAACGGGAGGGATTCAAGGATAAGGATTTATGATCGCATGATCTCAAAAAAAACCATTAGTAAATTTCTTCTTCTATTTTTGTTCCAGTTCAGTTTGGGGCCGGCCCTTTCCTGGGCGCAGAAATTGGATTACGTCACGGTCAGTTATCAGAAGGCATTGGAGTTTGAATCGCAAAGAAATTATCAAGAGGCGGTTAAATTACTTAAAGAACTTATCGGCCTTGAGCCAAACAACGCGGAATTTTATTTTCATCTTGGCCGGCTGTACGCCTGGCAGAAGGAATACGAACTGGCAGAAACGCA
Organism: Candidatus Omnitrophota bacterium; assembly: GCA_023247795.1. Lineage (GTDB taxonomy): Bacteria > Omnitrophota > Gorgyraeia > Zapsychrales > JANLHA01 > JAHFFS01. Next base: position 23,765 of record JAHFFT010000005.1, on the reverse strand, counting down.
TTTGAACAAATGTTTAGAATTGGATCCTGACTATCTGGATAGCCGTCTTATGCTGGGAGAGATTAAGTTTTGGCAGGGAAAGTTCGCGGAAGCGAAAGCAGAATTTGAAAAGATCATTAAGAAACAGCCTCATCATATCGGAGCTTTGAAAGCAGTAGCCAAGGTCTATCAAAAATTGAATGATTGGGAAAAGGCTGAGGCTGTCATAACAAAAGTCCTAAGTTTGGAGACCGGGAATTTTGATCTGGCGGAAGAATTGGGAAGGATCCGTTATCAATTGAAATGGCCGGTCGGAACGGTTGTCATGAAGAAAAATCCGCAGGCCCTTGAAGTTGCCGATCTTATGCAAGCAGCACTTCTATGCAAGGAACGTAAGGATCATCCGCGGGCCGCGCAATATTTTGAATTTCTACATCAACTGATTCCCAAAGAGGGGCAGCTGTTTTTTGACTTAGCCGAAGAAACGTTTTGGAATAACGACCAGGTAGGGGCAGAGAGATATTTTAAAAGTTATCTTGAAGCCGTGGGTGAGAACGCGGAAGTTTACCGGATGTTGGCGCAAATATATTTCGCGAAGGGCGAAAACAACCAGGCGGAAAAGTTTTTGCAAAAAAGTTTGCGGGTCGACCCCAACAATTATGAAAGTCAAAAATTTTTAGGGATTGTGCAATTTCAGATGGGCAAGGCCGATAAGAATTTTGATTGGAATCAGGAAGTCACATCGGAAAATGTTTCTGAATTCCTCAATTTTGCCTTAACCAATAAAAAGCAAAAGGATTTTGAAAAGGCCATTAAGGTTTATGAAAAATTGAATCAGCGTTTCCCGGATGAGGGCGACTATCATTTTGCGTTGGGTGAACTGTATTTTTGGACGAAACAGTGGGAAAAAGCGGAAGCATTTTTGAAGAAGTTCGTGGAATTGAGTCCAGAAGACGAACAAACCAATCGGATGCTCGGTCAACTGATGGTTCAAAAAAATGATTTGCGGGGTGCGGAGTTTCATTTTAAAAAGGCCCTGGACGTCAACCCGCGGGATTTTGATTTAGCCAATCAGTTGGGAAACATTCGCTATAAGCTACAAAAGGAAGACGAAGAAAATAAAGTGGCGGCTAGAGTTTCCACCAACGTGGGTGTTGTGGCTCCCAAGCAAATGACGATTCTGATGCTACCGGATATCTTGTGTCAGGCGTTGAGATTAAAGGAAGCGCATGATTACGAGAGCGCCATTGTTCTCTATCAAGCCCTTCATGAAGCTTTTCCTGAGAGTTCGGACTATCTTTTTCAACTGGGGCAATTGTATTATTTCTCGCAAAAATTTGATTTGGCGCAGGAATACCTCAATCAATATCTGAAGATATCTCCGGATAATACGGAAGCCCTGGACATCCTCGGGTTTGTCTATTGGGAAAAGGGAGAATATCAGCGGGCGCAGGGTCTATTGGAAGAGGAGAGTGGGCGCGCCCCGCAAAACATCAATTTGCATATTATCCTTGGCAGGATTGCTTGGCAGTTGCAGGAATTTGCTAAATGTGAAAATCACTTTAAGCAAATCTTGGTTTTGGACTCTTCTCATAACGAGATTAAAGCTTATCTTGATTTTGTCGCGCAATATCAAAAGGTCTTGCGCGCCGATGATGCTCAAAAGCAGCCAGAAGGGTTGAAACTTCCGGTCTTCGAAGAGAAGGATCAGGTTTACACCAGGGACATTGTCGGTAAGATCGAAGAGCAGGCAAAAAGTTTTGAAGAAGAGCAGGCATATCAGAAATCCATTGGTTTATACACCGCTCTTTACGAACGGTTTCCGCAGAATGCCGATTATTTATTTTTTTTATCGCAGAATTATCTGCGGCTTGAGAATTTGAATGAGGCAGAACAATTTGCCAGCAAATGTATCAGCTTAGCACCGGCTTATACTGACGCGCGCCGCTTACTCGGGAACATTTATTTTTGGCAGCAAGAATTTGAAAAGGCAAAGGCGGAATATGAACAGGTTGTCTTAGAACGGCCAAACGACACCGAGGTGTTATTGCAATTGGGCATGGCTCATTGGAACCTCAAAGAAAAAGACCAGGCCGAGGAACTGTTTCGCAAAATTTTAGCCATGGAACCGAATAACCTTGATGCTGCGAAACGCCTGGCTCAGTTGCTTTTTATTGAGGAGAGGCTGGATGAGTCCGAAGCGATTTTTCTTAAGATTTTAGAACAAGATACGGGTAATCTCATGATTAAAAGACAGCTTTTGAATGTGCGGGTTTATCGCGCGACCAGTCAAAAGATTTCGCAGAAAGGTGCGGCGCAAAAGGAAAATGTTCAAAGCTTGATAGACACATTGGCGACGTTGCGCGAGGCCATGGAAATGTCACGAGAGTTAGGTCTTTCCGTGGAGTATGATACCGAATATAACTTCCAGCTGGGGCGTTTGTACGCTTGGACCGAAGAATACCAAAAGGCCGAAGAGTATCTAGCCAAGGTGTTAACTGAAAACACTCAGCATACCGATGCGCGAATCCTGCTGGGCAGTGTTTTGATTTGGCAGGATCGTTTTGAAGAGGCAAAAGGGTTCATTGAAGGTGTTTTCAAGTATGATCAGAAAAATCCCTCAGCTTATCTGGCGCTGGGGAATTTATACTTGTCAACCAAACAGTATGTTTTGGCCGAAGAAAATTTTAACAATGTTTTGAATTCGGATGCAAAGAACATGGATGCCTTGACGCAGTTGGGTCGATTGTATTTCATTCAAGAACGCTATCCAGAATCGGAAAAAATATTTAGAAAGGTCGTAGGTGTGGATTCTACTAATGATACGGCCCGGCAGTTTCTCGAAGAAATTGCGCATTACCAAGCGACCATCCGGGCGAATCAGCTACGGGATCGCCGTGAGGGTGATTTGAAAAGTGCCCTAGATCAGGTTGAAACGCAAATCCGTGGAGAGGATGCTTTTAAATTCAAACAGGTATTGGAGCTGGAGAAAAAGGGTGCCTATCAAAAAGCCGTAGAATTGTGTCAGGAGCTGCATAAAATGGATTCGCAAAACACCGATTACCTTTTTCAGTTAGGAAGATTATACGCGAGTTTAGAAGAGTGGGATGAGGCCGCGGGGTATATTCAAAAAATCCTTTTGATCAATCCCGATCATTTTGATGCCAAAGTGATGCTGGCCAATTTACGACTTTGGCAAAAGGATTTTCAAAGGGCCAAGCAAGCCTTTAGCGATTTGCGTAAAAAGTTCCCAGACAACGCCGAGATTTATGTCGGACTAGGAAAGATCGCGCAGAACGAACAGCGCGATGATTTGGCTAAGCACTATTTTTCGGTCGCTTATGAATTGGATCCGGTGAATATCGAAGCCCTCCGTTATCTTGGTCAGATCGCCCTTGCCGATAAAGATTACAAAGACGCGGAACAAAAATTTAACAAAATGATCGAACTCGATGCCGAGAATAAAATTGCCAAAGATTTTCTTGATGAGCTGAAGGATTATCTGGACCCCAAAAGGAGAGCCATGAAAGCGCAGATCGATAAAGTCGAACAGCAGGATGATATTTTGAATCGGCTTACGGAGCGCCGAGTCAATCAATTGGAAAAGGAGAAGCGGTTTGCAGAGGCGATCGGCCTATTGGAAGAGCTGGCGCAAAAGGTCCCGGGCAACGGAGAATATCAATTCCAACTGGGCCGTCTTTATACCTGGACCGGCCAGCATCAGAAAGCCATTGATACGATCAAGCAGGGCCTGGTGCTCAATCCTGATAATCTTGAGGCGCGCACGATTTTAGGAAATCTTCAGCTTTGGGAAAAAAATTATGATGAAGCGATCAGTGAATTGAGCATGGTTAAAGAAAAGCCGGGTGTCAAACAGGATGTTTTGTTGGCCTTGGCCCAGGCCGAAGCCCAGAAAGGACAATACCCAGCGGCGGAAGAAAATTTCAGAGCGGTGATCGACAAAGACAGCCATCAATTGGACGCTGTTAATCAGCTTGCGCAAATGAAAGTTAAAGAGGGAAAATTAAAGGAAGCGGAGAAGTTGTTCACTAAGGTCAAAGATCGCGATTCTCAAAACATCGTCGCTAAAAAATATTTGGATGACTTGAAGCCCGTGACGCATACAACCGCCACTTCTTACGTGACGTATGGCAGGGAGCGGGAGGTGAACCAAGATCTCAAAAAGGTCGAAACACAGCTTTCAAGTCTGGAACAGGGATTGCGGTTTGTGACACCGATAGTAAAAAAGACCCGTTTGGTCGGTGGGGTCAGTTCGGGACTGCAAAGGGAAGAAAACCGTATTCAAAAGACCAAGAATTATGACGTGGATGTTCAAAAAGGAGAACTTGAGCTCCAATATTTTCCTAATGAAGTTGTCACGCTGGCCGCGGGAGCCGGCGTCAATGATTATGAAAATGTGACGAACAATTCCATTTTTTCATTTGTTGAGGAGCAGAGGATCGATCCCAAGGTCTCTTTGAAATTTGTGAAAGACCAACATTTTTTTCTTGTCTCTTTGTATCTCGACGAATTTGTGGCCAAGGATTTTGGCCGAACCAATTCTGGATTGATTGAGCGTGACAATTATTCCGTCGTCTATGAACATCGCATAAAACCCAGTCAGTCCTGGGGTTTGAGTAACAGCGTCCATCAATATCATGACAAGGTCGACAATCAGGAAGATCGTGTCGCGGCATGGGTTAAAACAGATGTGCCCTATTTGCAAGACTGGTTAGATATCAAATATCAATTGGGCTATCGCGATTTTAAGAAAGATGTCGTTGAGTACTATTCTTTTGATCACCAATATGAACACTCCTTGCAGTTGGGAACCCGGCGATCACTTGGCGATACGACAGAATTGGAGCTGGCCTATCAATATTCCTGGGTAAGAACGTTGGAATTGTTCAATTCCGGTCGGCAGCTTGGCAGCAACGGCACCTCGGCAAGCCAAGAGTCATGGGAGTTTGTTCGGGGCAATGAATTTCAGCTGCAGCTTAAGCAGAAGATCTTGAATGACATGATGCTGGAGATTGTCGCTGATTATTATTGGGACAGCAACGAATATCAGACCGCGAGTTTTACCGGATCGGTCGTGACGCGTTTCTAACATATGTTTTTTTGTAGCTATTGACAGTGAGGCCATCATCTTAATTGGAATTTGTCTTTAGGAAATTCGTCCAATCCACTTGATAGACGAAAATCTGTGTGCGGCCAGTCAAGTCACTCTGTTTAGCAAAAAGTTTGAATGCTTTGAGTCCCGCCCCATCAAAATAATACAATTTGATCAGCAAGGAACGGGCAAGGATGGGATCGGCTAAGATGCATTGATAACCTTCCGGTTCTTGAAAAAGAATCACCGAATAGGTGAGGTTGTGGTCGTCGTAGAGATGCTCGGTGATGATCCCATTGTTAAGATACACCAAACTCACCGGAGTTCCTTTTCCGAACGTGGAGGACGCGATTCGACATTCCAAATTATTAAGATTGATCGAGACCCCTTGATCAAAAACAATCATATCTCCCAATTTTTGTTTTTGAGTAAGGATTTCGCTGAAACGGGTCTGTCCGCCCTGCATCTCCCAGAGGGTGTTGACGTAGTCAGGTAGTTTTTGATTTAAGATTTCTTTTAACAGTATTTTGTTGCGATTGATTTTTTCAATATCGGAAATGCTCCACCTTGCCGTAAAGGACAATAAGATGTTTTTTTCAACAAGATCGTTGTAAACAAACAGATAGCTAGGTGGTGGAGCGGAGTGCGTCAAACCCAAAAGGTGCTCAGTTTGTTCATTGGTCAAATGGGCGTGAAGGAATTCCTTTGCCTGATTCTGAGGGATAACTGTAATTGTTTTTAACAAATCAACGGCCGTGGACAGTTCCATGCCTAGGCTGATAAGATATTCCGACGCCTGATTAGCGCTGTCATTGAGCATCCGTAGGATGCCCAGGGCATGTTCTTCGTCGGGACTCAAAAAGACATTCGCCATCCAGTAAGCCTGGGGGACGTTGATGGTTGCTCCATCGAAGGTGACGCGCCTTTCCGCGATCGAGGTGATGAAATGCCCCGGCGGCCACCAGGTGTCGATAATGCTGCCCTTAGGGGTTTCATCTTTGATTTTGAGTAAGACCGATTCCCAGGCGTCATTGAAGATGGAGCGGATGATTTGCGCCAATTGATGCGCGGTGTGAAGAGGAAAAGCAATCAAGACGATGGCACATAAGCACGTCGCGCAGTGAATGGTGATTTCTTTTCTTGCCGCCGGCTGCTGAAATAAACGGATGGGTTTAGCGAGCAGAGTAAGGAGGTGTTCAACCCCCACTGGAAAAACTAAGCCCAGCGGGACCAGGAGCAATAAATTGAAACGCTGCGCCTTCAGCGCCAAGACCAGCGAGGACGACAATAAAATGGAAAGGGTGATTCCTTGGGCTTGTTTGACGGGGTCTTTGGACTTAATCGCTCGAGTCGTGAGTACGATAAATCCCCAGACGGATAAAAGTAGAAAAACAGGCCCCCCGAGCAGTTCCAGCAGCAGAGGCAAGGTCGTTTTGTTCAGTTCTCCGACGCTGATAAAGATATTGGGCCATAAGCCCAATTGCGGGTTAAGGAATTTTGTGATGGCGTCCCACCCCTCTTCAAAGAGCGAAATGAAATCCATAAATCCAAAAAGGGCAATGTAGGCGGCAAGGAAACTACAGAAAATGCCTAACAGCAATCGCCAGGAGTTTTTTAGCAGGTGCCGCTGATAGAAGAGAAGGCATAGGATGAAAATGAGCAAACTCGACAAGGTGACAACGCTGAAGAGATAAACCCATCCTTGCCAAAAGTAAGTGTAAAGGATCAAAGAAACACAGCAGGCCGCGGCCGCAAGAATTTGGGTTTTATTTCTTTTGTTTTTTAAGACACAGAAGAAAAAATACAGGATGAGGACCGGGAAAAAAATATTATAGCAATCGTTGTCGTACCAGCCGTACATGCTTCTTCTGAGATAGATGGGAGAGAGTAGAAAGTAAATCGCCCCAATCAGCGATGAGACAGAACTCAAGCCGATCATCCGATATAAACCCAGCAGAGGAAAAATGACGAGGAAGGTGATCAGCAATGGCGTGCAGCTGACGGCGTTCATTAAGGTAATATCGGGTATGAATTTTTTTAGGACAGAATAAATCCAGTTGCCAATGTAGGGATGCAAAGTCACTGGGTTCCAATGGCCTAAGGGGGCAAGCATGGCGTCATTGAGATATTTACTGCCCTTCCAGTGGTCGGCGATTTTACCCTGCGTGAGAAGTTTTTTACTTAAGCCATAAAAATAGTAGGAATCCGGATCCAAAAGATGTCGTTTCGACAAGAGTCCTCTGGATGGTTGGTGCTCGTTTTCATCGATTTGACGTGAGAGCGTCTGGATTGAGTCGCGGAATTTTTGATTATCGGATTTAAGGACTTGATTGAACACTTGATTGATCAGCGCGGGGTCAGCTGTTGACAGGTTTTTTGCGATAATTTCCCTTACGCGGCTGATGACCTGAACGGTTGCTTTTTCTTCGGCGTCGAAAGAGGGGTGAACAAAAATTGGGTAAAGTCTAAACCAGAGGGCTATGCTGACAGCAAGAAGTCCAATAATGATGTTTGCTGCGATATTTTTTTGCCTGATCACAAAAAAGGAATTCCTGGGTTTTTAAATGCTGTTCTCATTTGATGATCCGTTGATTATAAATGCATTGAATTTGAGATTCAAGCAAAACTGATGGTAACTAAAATTTTTGATTCAATTACGAAAGAATAATATTTTACAAAATTATCTTGTGGGGTATAATACAGCCTCGTCTTTAATGTAGAATGTTTAGACGCTGTGACCGGTTAAAATTATTCGCCATTTGTAGGTTGGATTTGAGTATCAGTGAAAATTAAGCTGGCGTAGCTCAGTTGGTAGAGCAACTGACTTGTAATCAGTAGGTCGGGGGTTCGAAACCTCTCGCCAGCTTTGGATTTTGGGTTTGAAATAAAGAGTGAGAACCACCGACCTAAAGGGGTGTGGGGAAAAGATTTCCCCACGCAGTAGGGGTGACAGCGAGTGAAACGAGCGCCAGAGGGGCGAAGCCCCTATGGGGAGCGACCCCGCGAAAGCGGGAGAGCGACGGGAGGGGGTTCGAAACCTCTCGCCAGCTTTGAATATCCAAAATTTCTGGGCAGGTACTCAAGTGGTCAACGAGGACAGACTGTAAATCTGTTGGGTTCGCCCTTCGGAGGTTCGAATCCTTCCCTGCCCACATTTTTAAAGCGGGAGTAGTTCAGTGGTAGAACTCCAGCCTTCCAAGCTGGTAGCGAGGGTTCGATTCCCTTCTCCCGCTCCAATCACTGATCATAAACGGCGTGCGGTGTTAAAACGAGAAATATGTGTATACCTAAAATGGCTGCCAGGTATAACAAAAAATTTTTTCGACCATGAAAGTCACTCTTCTTATTCCGACTCTTAATGAAATTGAAGGGATGAAGTCGATCATGCCGCGGGTCAAACCCGAATGGGTTGATCAACTTTTGGTTGTTGATGGACAATCAACCGATGGCACGATCGAGTTTGTTCGGGAAAAAGGCTGGCCGCTGGTCATCCAAAAAAAGAAGGGGATGCGTCATGCCTACATGGAGGCCCTTCCCTTTATTGAAGGGGATGTCATTTTGACCTTCAGTCCCGACGGGAATTCCATTCCGGAGATCATTCCGGAGTGCATTCGAAAAATGAAAGAGGGCTATGATATGGTCATTGTTTCACGATACGCAGAAGGGGCCAGGAGCTATGATGATGATATCATAACCGCGTTCGGGAACAGCTTGTTTACAACACTGATCAATTTATTCCATGGCGGTCATTACACCGACGCGATGGTGATTTATCGCGCCTATAAAAAGGATTTGATTTCGCGGCTTAATCTGGACAAGGATGGCAGCTACGCATTTGAAGAAAAATTATTTCAAACTGTGGTCAGTTGGGAACCCTTGCTTTCCATTCGCTGTGCTAAGTATAAGTTCAGAGTGGCGGATGTGCCCGGCGATGAACCGAAACGTGAAGGCGGAGTGCGTAAGCTGCAAGTGTTACGCTGGGGTGCCGCGTATATGTTTGAGGTCTTTCGCGAAATTTTTATTTAGAAATGAAAAAAAATTCTATTCGTTGAAAATGAAAATCACGCAAATATCCATTATCGGGGACGGAAGCTGGGGGACGACTCTGGCGGTCTATTTGGCGAAAAAGAAATACGCGGTTGAGCTTTGGGGACCCTTTCCGGAGATGATTAACAAAGTGAAGAAGAGTCGGTTGAACGATCAGTTCCTGCCGGGAATTCGAATTCCGGCCAATGTTACGATGACCACTGACATGGGTGAGGCCACCAACAAAGCGGATTTGATCATTCTCGCGACCCCATCACAGTATTTGGAAGGGGCCTTGCTGAAAATTAAAAAATGGCCTCTGAAAGGGAAATGGGTATTGAGTGTGATCAAAGGCATCGATCCCCATTCACTGTTGCGCACGTCGGAAATCATTGAAAAACATCTGGGGAAAATTCCTTTGGCGGTTTTATCCGGTCCGACGATCGCCATGGAAGTGGCGAAGTCCATCCCTACGACCGCGGTCATTGCTGCTTCCAAACGACCACTCGCAGAACAGCTTCAGCGCGTCTTGCATTCCGACAGCTTTAGAATTTATCGGCATACGGATGTCGTTGGTGTTGAGTTGGGGGGCAGTTTAAAAAATATCATTGCCATTGCCTGCGGGGTTTGCGACGGATTGGGTTTTGGCACCAACGCTAAGGCAGCCATTTTGACCCGGGGACTTGCGGAAATCGCGCGCCTAGGGGTGGCGATGGGCGCCAAGGAAAAGACCTTTTTTGGATTGAGCGGTCTGGGGGATTTGGTCACGACCTGTGTCAGTTCGCAGAGTCGGAATCGTCATGTGGGCGAGCAGTTAGGTAAAGGAAAAAGCATAGATCAAATCCTTTCGCGGATGGCCATGGTGGCAGAAGGCGTTGTGACCAGCAAAGCAGCGGTACGTTTGAGCCGAAAATATCGTATCAGCATGCCCATTACCGAAGAGGTCTATAAGATCATCTATCATAAAAAGAACCCTAAGCAAGCTGTTTTTGATCTGATGTCCAGAGAACTTAAATCCGAATAGCCTCCCCAAGTTTAAAGACTCAAGATTCAGGACTAAAGTTGTAAGTTGCTTAAGACCTAAGACTTGTAACATGAACTAGAAAATAATCCCTGTTATCAATTTGCTTTGCGCGTCGTTGATTCTGTAGTATAATATTTGCCAAATTTACATTTTGATTTTTGTTTCTCGCTGTGTTCATCTAGTCTTTAGGCAATGAAAATTCAAGTGTCTTTGTTCGGGGCGTAGCGCAGCTGGCTAGCGCACTTGAATGGGGTTCAAGAGGTCGTGAGTTCAAATCTCACCGCTCCGACATTTGAATGAAGTAAAGTCTGTTGCTGGAAAATCTGTGATATTGAGGAAAAGCGCATGAGGCCAAAGGATCATTTGAAGCATCGACAAGATAGACGGGCTAATAAGAACCGTCGACAAGAAACACGGATTACAAAACATTTTCTCTTAACGTATTATGATCTGCTGGATCCTAACGTTCGTTACGCGGCGTCGCAGCTTAAAAATATTTCTCTGGGGGGGATGCTACTGATCACTGACCGCCAGATGAAATTAGGAACCGTCTTAGGGATTGAAGTCAAAACGCCATTTTTTTTAGAATTGACCCATTTTGAAGGTGAGGTTTTGGAATCCGTTGAGCGGATTAAAAATATCATTTATGAAACGCGGGTCAAATTTTACAAACTATCGCCGCAGGCCGAGTTTGTTCTGAGTAAAATCATCCAACATTATGTGAATAAAGAGATCGAGTAACCTTTATGAAAAAAATCACTTTGGGTCTTGTTGGATTCGGAACTGTGGGTTCCGGTGTGGTCAAATTTCTTCAAGATCGGCGCTCCTTCATCAGAGATCGATTTGGCATTGATTTTTTCTTAAAATCGATCTGTGACCGCAGCATCGACAAAAAAATCAATAAGACCATTGAGAAATGTTCTTTGACGACGCAATGGGAAGAGCTGGTTAAAGATCCCATGATCGATGTCATTGTCGAATTGATCGGTGGTGTGAACCCGGCGAAAGAGATCGTCGTGAACGCGTTGCGCAAGAAAAAGCATGTGGTCACGGCCAATAAGGAGTTGATTGCGTCACTTGGCCAAAAACTTTTTGAGGAGGCCCATCAAAATGGTCGGAATATTTATTATGAGTCCTCGGTCATGGCCGGGGTTCCGATCATCCGAACGTTAACCGAAGGGATCGTGGGAAACCGCGTTAAGGGTTTGTACGGCATCATCAATGGGACTTGCAATTACATACTGACGGAGATGACCGATAAAGGGTATTCCTTCGAGCATGCCTTGGCTGATGCGAAAAATTACGGTTACGCGGAAAGCGACCCAACGCTCGATATCAATGGCATGGACGCGACTTATAAGTTGGCCATCCTCGTCAATCTCGCCATGGGAAAATTCATTTCGGTGAAGGACATCCATACCGAAGGGATCGCGCATATCGCTCATGATGATATTGAGCACGCCGAAAGTTTGGGTTTGAACATTAAGCTTTTGGCTATTGCCAAACAGCATGGTCAAGAGATTGAGGCGCGGGTGCATCCCACGTTGATTCCCAAAGATCATCCCTTGGCGATCATCGATGGAGTTGACAACGCGATCTTTGTCGAGACCGATCCTTTGGGGGATATCTTTTTGGCCGGGCAGGGGGCCGGCAAAATGTCAGCAGCTTCGGGTGTGATCAGCGATTTGTTGAACATTGCCGTCAATGAGGGCAGCGATGCCAGGTCTAATTTAGCAAATTTAGCGCATGATACGGCCGATCTGCGGATGAGAATGATTGACGATATTATGACCAAGTTTTATATCCGCATTATGGCGATCGATAAGCCGGGCGTCTTATCGCAGATCACCGGAATTTTGGGCCAACATGAAATCGGCATCAACTCCTTCACACAGAAGGCCCATAATCGCGCCTCAACGGTCCCGGTCATTATGCTGACGGAACCGGCTCCGGAAAAAAAGGTCCGGCTGGCGCTGGAACAGTTGCATAAACTGCCGGTGGTCAAAAGCAAGCCGGTTGCCATTCGCATGGAAAATCCATAAACACAAGGAAGAAATGATGTGGACGGGAATCATACAGCATTATCGAGATTTTCTGCCTGTGAGCAATAAGACACCGATTGTGACTTTGCAAGAAGGAAATACACCGTTGCTTTTGTCCAAAAGTTTAAGTCAACGGGTCGGTCTTGAGGTCTATCTGAAATATGAAGGCTTGAATCCCACGGGTTCTTTTAAGGATCGAGGGATGACCATGGCGATTTCAAAGGCCTTGGAGAAAGGGGCGCGGTGTGTCATGTGTGCCTCGACGGGAAATACCTCGGCTTCGGCCGCGGCTTATGCTGCCGCGAGTGGGGCTTTGAAATGCATTGTTCTTGTTCCGGAAGGCAGCATCGCTTTAGGGAAACTGGCGCAGGCCCTGATCCATCAGGCCAAGGTGATCGCGATCAAGGGCAATTTTGATGACGCGTTGACGCTGGTTAAAACGATCACGCAAAAATATCCCGTTGAATTGGTGAACTCCATCAATCCTTTTCGCATTGAGGGCCAGAAGACCGCCAGTTTTGAGGTCTGTGATCGTTTGGGGGACGCTCCTGAGTATCACGCGATTCCCGTCGGTAACGCTGGAAACATCACGGCTTATTGGCAAGGGTATCAGGAATATCATAATTCTGGACGCGCAAAGCGCTTGCCGAAGATGCTTGGATTCCAAGCGAGTGGCGCGGCCCCGATTGTCCGCGGCAAGGTTGTGTCAGAACCGGAGACGATCGCGACAGCGATCCGGATCGGCAATCCAGCGAGTTGGAAAAAGGCGCTGCAGGCACGGGATGAATCAAAGGGATTGATTGATGAAGTGACAGATCAGGAAATTTTAGAGGCGTATAAACGTCTTGCCGGGGATTCTGGTGTTTTTGTGGAACCGGCCTCGGCAGCTTCGGTGGCTGGAATTTTAAAACTTCATACCCAAGGATATTTTCAGAACAAACGTGGACGGATTGTTTGTACGTTGACGGGGCATGGACTTAAAGATCCGCATATCGCAGTCGAAAACATTGAAAAGCCAGTGAGTTTACCGCCGGATATGGACGTCATCCTAAAAGCGATTGGATTTTGAAACGTGGAGTTAAAGGGAAAAAAATTTTTAGTGACGTATGGCCCCACCTGGGTGCCGATCGACGGGATGCGGGTTTTGAGCAATCGTTCTTCCGGCCAGTTAGGGCAGCAATTCGTTGAGGTTTTGTTAAACAAAGGGGCTGTTGTTACGGCGTTGGAAGGGCCGGTTGAGAATCGGTTGAGCACGAAAAAGGCGCGGATCAAATCCTTTTTTTATTATGACGAATTCGCCAAACTTTTACGAAATGAATTGAAGAAAAAGCGTTATGACGTGGTGATTCATGCGGCAGCGGTTTCTGATTTTCAGATGCGAAAGGTTTTTAAGGCAAAAATTTCATCGGAACAAAGGTTTTTACAGTTGAACTTGGTCCCGACTAGAAAGTTGATTTGTGAAATTAAAAAAATCCTTCCAAAATGTCTTTTGGTTGGATTTAAGTTGGAATCGCAATTGCCGCAAGGCCAACCGCAGTCGCTGAATGGCCTTTTATCCGAGGCACAATGTGATTATGTGGTGGTCAATCAATTGCTCAACGGTTATCGGGGCATCATTGTTGATCAGAACAAAAATGTTTTAGCGAAAGCAAAGTCCCGCACAAAAATGGTTCAGCAGCTTTTGCAAGTTCTGGAGATGAGAGCATGAAATATGTTGTGATTGTCCCTGATGGGATGGCTGATCGGCCATTGGCAGAATTGGGGAATAAAACGCCGCTCGAGGTAGCCCGCACCAAAAATATGGATTATCTGGCGAAAAACGGCCGAACGGGAATGGTCAAAACCATTCCGGATAGGTTTGAGCCAGGTTCGGACATCGGCAATTTGGCATTGTTGGGTTATCGTCCGGAAAAATATTTTAGCGGAAGGGCCCCTTTGGAGGCGGCCAATCATGATATTGAATTGGGCCCTTCCGAGGTTGCCTTTCGTTGCAATTTGATCACCGTTGTTGACGGCAAAATGATCGATTACAGCGCCGGGCATATCCCAACAGAGCAAGCCGACCAATTGATCAAAGCGCTCAATGAACAAATGGATTTAGCGGGTGGGCGGTTTGTGACGGGAAAGAGTTATCGGCATTTGTTGATTTTGTCGACGCGCGATCCGAAAAGTTATTTGAAAATGAAATCGGTTCCAGCTCATGATATCCTGGGGCAACTGGTCAGTAGGCACTTACCGAAAGGGCCGGCCAGCCAGCCACTGCTTGAGATCATGGAAAAGGCCCGCACTATCCTTGAGAATCATCAGGTGAATCAGGTCCGTCTGGACTTGAAAGAAAATCCAGCCAACAGCATTTGGTTATGGGGGCAGGGGATCCGTCCACAATTTCCTGGATTCGAAGAAAAATTTGGTGTTAAGGGTGCCATCATTTCCGCTGTTGATCTGGTCAACGGCATCGGCAAACTGATTGGACTGAAAGTCATTGATGTACCGGGGATCACCGGATACTATGATACGGACTATCGAGCCAAAGCGGAATACGCGATCAAGGCGCTGAAAAGCCGCGATTATGTTTATATCCACGTCGAGGCCCCTGATGAGGCTGGGCACAATGGCGATATCAAGGAAAAAATCCGGGCGATTGAAAATATTGATCGAGAAATTGTGGGCAGGATCATCAAGCATTTTGAGCGATCGCAAGAGGTGCGGATCTTGGTCGTTCCCGATCACCCGACACCCATTGCATTACGACGACATTCACGGGAACCGGTCGGTTTTGTCATGTACGGAAAAGGGATCCTGCCCGACGGGTCGATCGTCTATCACGAAAAGGCGGCTAAGTTGCATGGTTTGCAATTTAAGAGCGGTGAGGCCCTTATTCAGGCTTTGATGAAACATTGAGATGCGTTTAAGAAAGGGTGGCAAAGGATTATGAGTAAACCGGTCATCGTGCAGAAATTCGGCGGATCTTCGGTGGCTAATATTGAACGCATCAAAGCGGTCGCGAAAAGGGTTTTGGAAACCAAGACCCCCAAAAATGACGTGGTGGTTGTTGTCTCCGCGTTGGGCGACACGACCGATGAATTGGAGGCCATGGCTTATCAGATCAGTAAAAATCCTTCGGAGCGGGAAATGGACATGCTCATGTCAACGGGGGAACAGATTTCTTGTTCGCTGTTGGCCATGGCCATCAAGGCCCTGGGGCATGACGCGATATCGTTGACCGGGGCCCAAGTGGGGATCCGCACCGATCAATCTCATACCAAGGCCAGGATTGAACGGATCAGCGAGAAACGGATGCGCAAGGCTTTGTTGGAAAATAAGATTGTGATTGTCGCCGGATATCAGGGGATCACCCACGATAACGAGATCACAACCTTGGGGCGCGGTGGATCAGATTTGACCGCGGTTGCTTTAGCCTTGACTTTGAAGGCCAAGGTCTGCGAGATTTTTACCGACGTGAAAGGGATTTACACAACCGATCCGCGGATTGTTAAAGAGGCCAGAAAATTAAAGACGATCACCTTCAGTGAAATGCTGGAGATGGCTTCGCTGGGCGCTCAGGTGATGCAGGCCCGGTCCATTGAGGTGGCGAAAAGGTTTAACATTCCTATTCACGTGCGTTCAAGTTTTTCCAAAGAGGAGGGGACCATGATTGTTAAGAGCAATGAAAAATTAGAAGAGACTTCCGTTCGCGGTGTGACTTGCAATAAAAAGGAATCTAAGGTCACCATTTGCTCCGTGCCGGACCGCCCGGGCGTTGCCGCGCAGATTTTTAACGACATTTCGAAGGCCAGTGTCAGTGTGGACACGATCGTCCAGAATGTGAGCCACACCCGTCATACTGATATTTCTTTTACCGTCGCAAGATCTGATTTGAGCAAGGCCATCAAAGCCGCGGAAACCATCGCCAAAAAGATCAAGGCCGGTCAGGTTCTTTATGATCGTGATGTGGCCCGTGTCTCAATCATTGGTTCTGGTATGCGTTCTCATCTTGGGATCGCGGCCACGATGTTTAAGGCTCTGGCTGAGAAGAAGATCAATATCGAGATGATCAGCACGTCGGAAATCAGCATCTCGTGCATCATCAAAGAACAGGTGGCGGAACAGGCGGTCAGAGTCCTACACAAAAAATTCAATCTGGATAAAGTGAATCAACAGCCACGATGAAGGTGACTCATGAATAAAATCGTTATCTATGACACAACGTTAAGAGATGGATCGCAGACCGAGGGCGTTTCCTTTTCCCTGAATGACAAGTTGAAAATCACCGATCGTTTGGATTCGCTGGGGATTGATTACATTGAGGGCGGTTGGCCAGGTTCGAACCCGAAGGACCGGGAATATTTCAAAATGGTCCAGAAGAAGTCGTTTAAGACCGCTAAGGTAGCGGCTTTTGGTTCTACCCGTCGGGCAAAGGCAGAGGCGAGCGAGGATGCCAATCTGCGCGCCCTTTTGGCTTCCCAGGCCGCGACCGTAACGATTTTTGGTAAAAGTTGGGATTTGCACGTCACCGACGTGCTGAAGACCAGCTTGGATGAAAATCGCAAGATGATCTATGATTCTTTGAGCCATCTCAAAAAGAAGAAGCGGGAAATCTTTTATGATGCCGAACATTTCTTCGACGGCTATAAGGCCAATCCAGAATATGCCATTAAGACAATTTTAGCAGCGCAAGAGGCGAAGGCCGATTGTATCATTTTGTGTGATACCAACGGCGGGACCTTGCCGGATGAGGTGCGGGCCATTGTTCTCGACGTCAAGAAAAAGATCCAGGTGCCGTTGGGGATACACACCCATAATGATTTGGATCTGGCCGTTGCTAACAGTTTGGCAGCGATTGGCGCTGGATGCGTTCAGGTGCAAGGGACTTTTAACGGGTTGGGCGAGCGCTGCGGGAACGCGGATTTGGGAACGGTGATTGGAATTCTGCACACCAAGCTGAATCGTAAGGCCATCCCCGACAATAAATTGAACCTGCTTAAGGAGACGTCGTATTTTATCAGCGAAGTGAGCAATATGAAGGTGGCGGACAACCATGCCTTCGTCGGTCACTCAGCGTTCGCGCATAAGGGCGGTGTTCATATCGACGCCATGGTTAAAAATCCAAAGGCTTATGAGCATCTTGATCCCACGGTTGTGGGGAACCACCGTCGGTTTGTCACTTCCGAATTGGCTGGGAAAATGCCGATTGTCATGAAAGCTGAAAAATTGGATGTTGTTTTGGACAAGAAATCGCCGCAGGCGAAAAAACTTTTGAAGGCCTTGCAGCTCAAGGAACAGAGCGGGTATCAATTTGAGGCCGCAGATGCTTCTTTTGATTTGTTTATGAAACGCGCTTTGAAGCGGTACACGCCATTCTTTAAGCTCGAAGGGTTTAAGGTATCGACGGAGAAGCGCTTTGACAACAAGGTGTTTGCTGATGCCTCGATCCGTTTGAGTGTCAACGAACATAAAGAATTCAGTGCCGCTGCCGGTGATGGGCCGGTTGACGCGTTGAACAAGGCTTTGCGCTCAGCCTTGGATAAATTTTATCCCAATTTGAAGGACATGCACTTGACCGATTATAAAGTCCGGGTCTTGGATACCCAGGAAGGCACGGGTGCCAAGGTCCGGGTCTTGATCGAGTCGCAGGATTTGACCGATTCCTGGACGACGATTGGCGTGCATGAAAATATCATCCAGGCGAGTTGGGAGGCTTTGCTGGACAGCATCGAGTATAAACTTTTGAAAGATAAAACCAAATCAAAATAAAAGTCCCCAGTCGCAAGTTTCAAGTCCTGGCTTCTGAAAGCGGACAATGAAAATGATAGCTGGGGATTTTCCTTAAAGGCGATGAATCAAAAAGAATTATCCAAACGTTTTTTATTTGAAGAAGCGGAAAAGAAATGGCTCAAGATTTGGGAAGAGCGAAATCTTTTTCATGCCCAGCCAGACCCGCATAAAAAATCCTACACGATTGTCATTCCTCCGCCCAATGTGACGGGAATTTTGCACATGGGGCATGCTCTCAATAACATCTTGCAAGACATCATGATTCGTTATAAACGGATGAACGGATTCGCGACCTGCTGGATGCCGGGGACCGATCATGCCGGTATTGCCACTCAAAATGTGGTGGAAAAGGACTTGGCCAAAGAGGGTAAAACTCGTCATGATCTCGGCCGGGAAAAATTTTTAGAGCGGCTTTGGAACTGGAAGGAGCAATACGGCGATACGATCATCAATCAGTTAAAAAAGCTGGGGGCCTCCTGCGATTGGACGAGGACCCGTTTTACTATGGATGAGGACTACAGTGAAGCGGTCAAAGCCGTGTTCATTCATCTTTACCGTAAGGGATTGATCTATCAAGGCGAGCGGATTATCAATTGGTGCCCGCGTTGCCAGACCGCTTTATCCGATGAGGAGGCAGAACATCAGGAACACGCGGGGTCGTTATACCATATTCGCTATCCATGGGCCGATGATCATACTCAATACGTGATTGTCGCGACCACCCGTCCGGAAACCATGCTAGGAGATACCGCGGTCGCGGTTCACCCGACGGACAAACGTTATAAAAATTTGATTGGTAAGACGCTCTTGCTGCCGATTGTTGGCCGGCGATTGACGGTGATTGCTGATGAGTTTGTCAATCCAGAGTTTGGGAGTGGGGCGGTTAAGGTGACCCCGGCGCATGATCCCAATGACTTTGAAATGGGCAAGCGGCATGATTTGCCATTTGTCAATGTGATGCATTCGGATGGACGAATGAATGAGCAGGCTGCGGGTTTTTCCGGCATGGATCGTTTTGTTGCCCGGGCAGCGATTGTCAATCTTTTGAAAGAACAGCAATTTTTAGAAAAGATCGAGGGGCATCAACATTCTATCGCCCACTGTTATCGCTGCCAAACCATTGTCGAGCCGTATCTTTCCAAGCAATGGTTTGTGAAGATGCAGCCGCTTGCCAAACCAGCCATGAGCGCGGTCAAGGAGAGACGGCTCTCTTTTCATCCCGATCATTGGACCAAGGTTTATTTGAATTGGATGGAGAATATCCGGGATTGGTGCATTTCTCGACAGATTTGGTGGGGACACCGGATTCCGGTTTGGTATGACGGGGAAGGGAATCATTATGTCGCAAGGGATGAAAACGAAGCCAGACAATTGGCTGAAAAAAAGTTGGGGAAAAACGTGGCCTTGATCCAGGACCCGGATGTCCTCGATACCTGGTTTTCTTCGTGGCTCTGGCCGTTCGCGACCTTTGGCTGGCCCAATAAAAGCGCTGATTTGAAGTATTTTTATCCGGGCGATTCCTTGTTTACAGCATCGGAAATCATTTTTTTTTGGGTGGCGCGCATGATCATGGCCGGATACGAATTCATGGGGGATCTGCCGTTCTCTCAAGTGTATATTCATGGGACCGTGCGTGACGCGAAGGGCCGTAAGATGTCAAAATCGTTGGGCAACGCGATTGATCCTTTAGAAATCATTTCCGAATACGGCGCCGATGCCTTGCGATTCAGTTTGATTATGAATTCCGGTCAAGACCTTTACATCTCAAAGGACAAATTTGAAGTTGGCCGCAATTTTGCCAATAAGATTTGGAATGCCTCACGGCTGGTCCTCATGAATGTGCAGATCGAACAGAGGGGTTTTGATTTGCTTAAAGGGATCAAAGTCAAAGATTTGGATTTGCCGTCGCGATGGATCATTTCGAAGTTTTTTTCAACCCTCCGGGACGTCAATCAGCAGATCGATGCTTTCCGTTTCTCCGAGGCTGAAAATTCGCTTTATGAATTTTTTTGGCGAAACTATTGCGATTGGTATTTGGAGATCATCAAGGGTCGCTTTCGCGACGAGCAGGTCCAAAAAATTGTTTTTGCGCTGTTAGAAAAATCACTGCGGATGATGCATCCGTTCATTCCTTTTGTGACCGAAGAAATTTGGGAACATCTGCAAATCAATGACCGGCCGTGCAGCATCCAACCCTGGCCGGAATTGCAAAAAGGTTTGATTGACGCCGAAGCGGAAAAAGACCTGCAGGACTTTATGGAGTTGGTTACGGCGGTCCGCAACACTAAGGCCGTATGGCAGATCAGTCTAACACAGCCGATCAACGTGCAATTGGCGGCAAAAGACCCTAAAAGTTCGAGGCGGTTGAATGAATTTGCGTCAATGCTGAAGTCATTGGTTTTGATTGAAAAAATCGAGATATTGAAGAAAATTGAAAAGCAAAAGGATGTTGCCGCAGGAGTTGTTGGAAATTTGACCTATTGCGTTCCTTTAGGCGATGTGGTTGATGTTGAAAAAGAAAAACATCGGATGAAAAGGGAAATTGCCACTCATGAGCAGGCGATGAAGGGTTTGTCCCTTCGGTTGAAGAATGGCGAATTTTTGAAGAAAGCCCCGGCGGATGTGGTGGAAAAAGAGCGTGAGCGCCTGGTGAATCTTGAAAAGCAAGTCAAAGAACTGAACGGTATTTTAAAAAATTTTTCATGAACAGCGATCAAAAAGATATTCAGCGGATCATTCGTCAAGCCTTAAAGGAGGACCAGGCCCGGGCTGATGTAACAACAAGGATCCTCATCCCCGAGCAGGAGCGTGGCCATGCCCAGATCCTTGTTAAGGAAATCGCGGTTGTCTATGGTTTGGATATTGTGACCCAAGTTTTTAAATCGCTAGACCAACATATAAAAATTTCTTACTTTGTCAAAGATGGGCAGTTGGTCAAAAAGGGGCAGCGCATAGCAGTTATCAAAGGCAAAGCGCGGTCCATTCTCAGCGCGGAACGGACGGCTCTCGACTTTTTGGGATTCTTATCCGGGATTGCGACGACAACACGAACGTATGTCAACGCAGCAAGGCCGTATCAAGTTAGAATTTTTGATACGCGTAAGACTTTTCCTGGGTTGCGGCGTCTTTCCAAAATGGCGGTTAAAGCTGGGGGCGGGGTCAACCATCGTCAAGATTTAAATGAAATGGTGATGATCAAAGACAATCATTTGGCCAGCCGGCAACGATCTTTGACCATTGCTGAAATCATTGCCGTCGTACGCAAGCAAACGAATAAGAAAATCATCCTTGAGGTGGACACGGTCAGACAGTTTGTTGACGGTCTCTTGGCTAACCCCGACATCATTTTATTGGATAATATGGATTTGCGATCGATTAAGAAAGTGGTAGCATTGAAGAAAGAACAGAAAAGCCGGTGTCTGCTTGAAGTTTCCGGTGGGGTGAAGTTGAGAAACATCCGTTCTCTGGCTAAAATTGGCGTTGACCGTATTTCGGTCGGGGCCTTAACGCATTCGGTGCGTTCGATCGATTTTTCCTTGGAATTTCTTGGGGGAGCTTGACACGGAGTTCAGTTGATGAAGAATTCAATTTTATTTTTTACGGTTTTGATCGCATACTTGTCGGGAGCGCCGAGTTTTGTCGCTTCTCAGGAGTCGGGTTCTGATTATCCAGAAACCATCTTCGATGATAAATTGCTGCTGAACGGATTTGCCGAGAAGTTTTCAAACGAGTCCAAGGACGTGATTGTGGCCATGATCCAAGACGACGGCCTGAACCCTTATCGGATGGCGGCGGCGGTCCGGGTCTTTAAAAATCAATACAGTCAAGAGGTTGTCTCACCGGAAAAAAGGATTTTGGAAAAAATCCTGATCAGGCGGATGAACCGAACCGATTCGCCTTTTGTCCAGGTGGAAGTGATGGAGACCTTATGCCAAATGGACCGTTTCAAATATTTCACCGCCATGGTCCCCGGACTCATTTTAAAACTCGATCACTATAACTCAACGGTGAATGATTTGGCCTATCAGTCCATAAACCAAATCATCAAATCCGGCAATAATCGATCACGTGAGGCACGGATCATTTTTATGACCTTGCGTAAAATCCTTTTCCTTTCCCGCCAGCGGCTGGCCAAAATCACCAAGCCGGATGAACGCTTAAAACAGAAATTGGAGTTGGTCCGCTGGGCGATCAAGGTCTTGGGAACGGAAGAACTCAAGCGTCTTCCCAAAGAAGTCATCAATTTGTTGTAAACTTTTATGTCCTTTTCCCGAAAAACTTGGGGGTTCTTTTTTTTGCTCGCTTTGCTTGCCGTGGGGATTTGGTACCGTTTTTCTTATCCGCAGTTTTCCTTTATCAATCTTTCCGTTGAGCGGCCACAGGCCTTAAAAATCGCTAAGGGATTCATTCAAGAGTTTACAGGTAAGGCTTTGGATGATTATCAAAATGCCACGGTCTTTGGGGCCACGCGTTTTGCCGACCAGTATCTGCAAAAAGCCATTGGTTTTAAAAAGGAAATTGAATTTTTAAAAGAGCAGGATTTTGAACTGTTTTATTGGTATATCCGTTTTTTCAAAGAAAATCAGAAAGAGGAGTATCGGGTCACGGTCAGTGCGGCAACGGGCCAAGTGACGGGTTATTCCCATACAATCAACGATACGGATTTTCGCGAAGATTTCACCGAAGCGAACGCCCGTAATCGGGCCATTCAATTCTTGAGGGATCATTTCGGATTTGATTTAGCCAGGTATGATTTGCATAGCCATTCGACGGCAAATCATGACCAGCGCGTCGACTACTCGTTTTCTTGGGAAAAAAAAGGTATTTACATTCCCTGGAGTAAAATCAAGGAAGATGGGGGAGCCAAATTATTGACGTCGGTGAGTGTGAGCGGTGATGATATCCTCTCCTTCGGGAAGGGTTCTCTGGATATCCCGGAAAGTTTTCAGCGGGACATTGATCGCAAGATGAATGTCGGAAGGAATTTGGCGATCCTTTTTCGTCTTTTCTTTTTTCTGCTGTTGACCGGATCGGTCTTTTACACGATTGTCCGTCGCAATGATCTGATCATGCACAGGGTGAAACGTTTTTGCATTGGGATAACGATATTTTTATTTGTTCTGCAAATCATCGCCCAATTCAATGAATTTGAAGGGGTGCTTTTTAACTATCCAACGACGTCGTCATTCGCTTCTTACCTTTGGCGATATTTGACCAATCTGGTCATGGATGTTTTTATTGTGACCATCAGCATCCTCATGCCCTCTTTGGCCGGAGAGTCTTTGCGTTATGAGGCGTATCCAGAAAAAAGGCACGCGTCGTTTTTGCATTATCTGAATTCTTCCTTTTTCAGCCGCGAGGTTTCCAGTCGCATTGCGTTAGGTTATCTTGTTGCGGTGATCATGATTGGCCTTCAGTCGTTGGCCTTTGCCGTCGGCCAGCGTTATCTGGGGGTTTGGGTGGAGTATACCTGGATGGCCCAATTGTCATCGAGTTATTTGCCTTTTTTGGCCGCTTTTATCTTGGGAGCAAGTGCGGGAATCAGCGAAGAAATCTCGTTTAGGATGTTTTCCATCAATTTGGGAAAAAGATTTTTGAAAAATACTTTTTGGGCGGTATTTTGCGCTTCTTTGATTTGGGGATACGGGCACAGCACGTATTTGGTTTTTCCTATGTGGTTTCGCGGTCTTGAAGTCATGTGTCTGGGATTATTTTTGTCTTGGGTTTATTTGCGCTATGGCTTGATTACAACACTGGTCGCGCATTTCCTATTCGATGTTTTTTGGGTCAGCTCTGCTTATCTGCT
>JAHFFT010000079.1 GCA_023247795.1 Candidatus Omnitrophota bacterium | reverse complement strand
AACCGATAAGTCCGCCGCCATCAAAACGCGCGGTGGAAACCTGCGACACAATCATGCTGAACAACGAACTGATCACAGCAAACAAAACCAAAACACTTAAAAATTTAGCAAAAGTAAAATGACTCTCTCTCGACGCGAACTTATTCCAACTCCAAAAAAATAGGATGACAATCAAAAAATAAGCACTGTGACCGAAGAGAAAAAAAAGCGTACCGGCGGCATAGGCACCGACGATACGAATGAGATTTGCTGCAGTTTGATTGGGTTGAGCGCTAAACCACGAAAGGTCATCTGGAACATATGAGACAAAACTTGCCAAAAGGATCAGTCCTAAAGCCAGGACAATGATTCCTTGAATCTCATTGATATGTTCCTGTTTCATGCGGGAATTTTGTATGGTTCAAATTTTCCTTTACGATCAGTATCATTTTATCAAAAAGGGGGCTGAATTTCTAGACCTCTTCTGCCTGTTTCTTACTCAAGTTGAGCCGCTTCATCTTATCGATTTCAATCAGCTTCACCTTCATGCGGTCACCGATTTTAACAACCTCGTTGATGTCCTTGACAAAACTCTTTGACATTTCCGAGACATGGACCAAACCTTCCCGTCCCGGAAGGAATTCAACAAAGGCGCCAAAATTCATGATCCTTTTGACCACTCCGTCGTATACTCTACCAACAATCGGCTCTTCCATCATCCCATTGATGAAATCCAGGGCTTTTTGTCCAGACTCTCGATCGGTGGAAGCAATCAGAACCTTTCCGTCGTCGTCAATATCAATCGAAGTACATCCGGTTTGTTCCATGATCTTCTTGATCATTTTACCGCCCGGACCAATCACCTCGCCGATCTTATCAACCGGGACCTGACAGAAAGTGATCTTTGGCGCGTAAACCGAGATCTGCTCACGCGGTTTGCTGATTGCGTTTTTCATCTCATTGAGAATGGACAGCCGGGCCTCTCTCGCTTGGGTTAATGCTTTGTTCAACAAATCTAAGCTGACACCGGCGATCTTCAAATCCAACTGAATGGCGGTGACACCAGACTCGGTCCCTGCCACTTTAAAATCCATGTCCCCAAAATGATCTTCCAAACCCATGATGTCGGTCAATAAAACGGTTTTATCGTCTTTAGTCACGAGTCCAATCGAAATGCCAGCAACGGCGTGTTTGATCGGGACCCCGGCATCCATCAAGGCCAGCGACGAGGCGCAGACCGTGGCCATGCTCGAGGAACCATTCGACTCTAAGATTTCTGAGACCACCCGGATGGTGTAAGGAAAATTTTCCTTGCCCGGAAGCATCGGCTGGATTGCCTTTGCTGCCAAGGCCCCATGTCCGATTTCTCGGCGTCCAGGACCGCGCGCAGGTTTCACTTCCCCGACGCTAAATGACGGAAAATTATAATGAAGCATAAAATTCTGATAACTCGTACCCTCGAGGGCTTCGATGAGCTGTTCGTCCCGCTTTGTTCCTAAAGTCACAACCGTCAGACTTTGTGTTTGCCCGCGAACAAAGAGACTGCTGCCGTGCGTTCGCTGCAGGACTTCCACTTCACAGCTGATCTCACGGATGTCCTTAAGACCGCGCCCATCGGACCGACGATTGTCCACAAAGATTCTACGACGGACTTCCGCGTATTCAATCTGCTCAAGAATGGCCAAAACCTTGCCTTCACTGATCGAATCTTTTTCATCAATCTTGCACTCATCGTAAACTGCTAAATCTTTGATAAGCGATTCTTTCAATTCATCATGCGCCTTCTGACGTTCCAACTTATCAGCGATCTGATAAACATGTTTGACTTTCGCTTCTGCCAACGCCTTGACCTTTGCCAACAGTTTTTCATTGACTGGCGTCAATGTCACTTTGGTCTTTGGCTTGCCGATCTTTTTCGCTAAATCCTTCTGTAGCTGGCAAATGGCACCGAGCTTTCCTGCCGCGAATTCGAGGGCCTCACTCACCTGGCGCTCCGGCACTTCCTTGGCCTCACCTTCAATCATGACCACACCGTCTGCTTGTCCAGCCACGACAAAATCCAGATCCGCCTTTTCGCGCTCTTCAAAAGTCGGGTTTAAAACCATTTTCCCTTCAACGATCCCCACTCTCACCGCCGCCACCGGGCCGGCAAACGGGATATCAGAAATCGTCAATGCCGCTGAAGCCCCCACCAAGGCCAATACGTCAGGATCATTAGCACCATCGCTGCTTAAAACACATGCTGTCACCTGAACATCATTGAGAAATCCTTCGGGAAACAATGGGCGCAACGGACGATCAATCAGACGTGCGGTCAAAATCTCCTTTTGCGTTGGACGGCCTTCGCGCTTAAAAAAACCGCCGGGGATTCTTCCCGCGGCGTAAGTTTTCTCCTGATACTCAACCATCAAGGGGAAAAAATCCTGTCCCGCTTTAGGCTTCTTTGCCATACAAACCGCGACCAAAACCGTT
This sequence comes from Candidatus Omnitrophota bacterium, assembly GCA_023247795.1. Lineage (GTDB taxonomy): Bacteria > Omnitrophota > Gorgyraeia > Zapsychrales > JANLHA01 > JAHFFS01. The sequence continues at coordinate 1,381 of JAHFFT010000079.1, read as the reverse complement.
GTTCCACCGCAGGTCACGGTCACTGCCCCATGGGCCTGTTTAGCTAATTTACCACTTTCAATAATAAGATTCTGGGCTCCGAAAGGAACCTCAACATGAACTGCATTCATTTGTCTGTCCTTATTTACGTAGATTTAACTTCTCTAAGATTTCTTCATACTTCTGGGAGTTCCGCTTCTTAAGGTAGGCTAAAAGGCGTCTTCTTTTGCCAATCATCATCAGAAGACCTCGGCGGGAATGGAAATCCTTACGATAAACCTTGAGATGCTCGGCCAAATAAGAAATCCTTCCACTCAAAAGTGCGATTTGCACTTCCGGCGAACCGGTATCTTTCGCGTGCGACTTGAAACTGTCAATGATTTCACTCTTTTTTTCTTTCAACAAAACCACTTCTTTTTCTCCTTTATTTTTTTTAGTGTTTTAAGTGCCGGCATTATACTATCGACCTCCTAGTTCGTCAAGCGTAAAAGACTGTTCGCACGCATTGCCTCACATCAAATGTTGCCTTCCTTAAATAGGGGGACTTCGCCTTCTCCTTAAGATGGGTCCTTTGCGCTCCACAAATACTTTTTTGTTTCCGCGACAATCACGCCATTCAAAAATAAAAGCGAAATGAGATTAGGAATGGCCATGAGGCCATTGGTGATGTCGGCTAATGTCCAGACCAGCGGTAAACTTAAGACTGATCCTGCCATAACAGCGATCACCCATAACCATCGGTAAACAGGAACGATCCACGAACCGCAAAGATATTCCGCGGCCTTTTCACCGTAATACTCCCACCCTAAGATCGTTGAAAAAACAAAAGTCAAAAGACCGATCGTCAGGATAACAGGGCCAATAATCATAAAATCAGAAAACGCGGCTTTTGTCAGCGCTGCCCCGTTCAGACCTTCCGTCCATTTGCCGGAATTGACCAGGACAAGTCCAGTCATCGCGCAGACCACCACCGTATCCCAAAATGTCCCGGTCGACGACACCAGCGCCTGGCGGACCGGATTTTTGGTTTGCGCGGCCGCTGCCACGATCGGCGCACTCCCCAAACCTGACTCATTCGAAAAAAGCCCGCGGGCAATCCCATAACGAATCGCTTCTTTCATACCGGCCCCAAGAAATCCTCCGATGGCAGCCTGACCACTCCATGCGCTTTTCAAAATCAGCATCAGACTGTCAGGAATCGTGTTCCACTTCATGAATAACAACACCGCGCATCCCAGGACATAAAAGATCACCATGAAGGGGACCAATTTTTCGCAAAACTTCGCGATTGATTTGATCCCACCCAAAATCACGACCGACGTCAAAAGGGTAATGACAATCCCGGTCATCCACGTACTGATATGAAACGTTTCCTTCACCAAAGTGACGATCGAATTGGCCT
>JAHFFT010000078.1 GCA_023247795.1 Candidatus Omnitrophota bacterium | reverse complement strand
AAAAATTGAGTGGCCCATCATCCCTGTTCACTTCTTCGCCCAAGGCCTGCGGCCCGAAGAGCAGATCAGGAATGCCGTTGACCAGTTCATGCCCCAAGCTCAACAAGCTGGTGTGGTCACCATGATAAGGAATCGCTCGCGCAACGGGATACCCTTTCATCGAATAAACATTCTCGCGTTCCCACTCTGCCTTTTTCTCCTCCTTTGTCATATGCTTTCCTTCCAAGCTCTGGACAAAATCCCCAATCGGTCCGCCAATAGCGTGTCCAATTTCAACCGCAGCGCCGATTTCAACATTGATCAGTTCAAGTCCGGCGAATCCCGCCCAGAACCCGATCTGCAGAACACCCAATTTCTTGAAGAAGGCGTTGCGATCGCGGTCCGACGAGCTCAAGAGACCAAACGGAATAACAATGTTCAAGATCGAGATGACGGCTGCCGCGGCCATAAAGGCAAAGCCGCGGATACGGCCGTTTACGGCCGCTGGTTTTCCGTACTTCTTTTCCAAATGTAAAATATAGGCGTAATTATCCGCGTAGAGACGCCCGGCTTCGAAGGCCGCTTTGATCTTCGAATCCTTACCTTCAGCCGCCCAATCCTGACGGGTTTCTTGCGACATCGCTTGGATATTACGCTCAATGCTGAAGCTGTGGCCTTGCTGATCTCCTAATTGGAAAGTGTTGGCTGAAAAATCCAACAACCCTCTTTGAATCTGGCTGACTTGCTGGGCCAATTGCAAGAAAAAGTTTATGACAATCGTTCTAAAAATCCCGTAGAGGAACGGATGCGCCGTAAAGAAGTGATTGAGGACCGCGAACTTCGCGACCACCCCAACGGTGATGACATCGCCAATCAGCGCCAACCAGAGACGGGATTTGATGAACATCAAATGGCCGTAGATGATCGGATGGTCCAGACCAAAGCTGTTCACTGCTTGGCCGACCACGTGATGAATGTGGGGCATATTCCAGATGTAGATCACGGCGAAAACGACCATAAACGGCATAAGCTTTAACCACCCGTAAGTAGCAACCACCCCGCCGACCCAGCTGAAAATGCCGGGCCCGGCAAAGAAGAAGGACACACCGACAAACGTGAGCACACTGGTACGGACGATTTTGTTTTGCCAAACATGGTTGATTTTTCTGGAAAGCTCTGACATCGGCTGATAATCCGCTAAAATCTGCATGACATGGAAATTGACATCAACGCCATCTATGTCATTTCTTTGCAACCGGCGTAAAAGTTCGATCTTGCGATTGGCTTGCGAAGCGAAGAAGTCGAAAGTGACGTGGTTGAGCAAATAAATACCACCGGCAACGACCGCGAAAATCTGCAGGACCGTGCGGCTGATAAGGTTATATCGACGCGCCTGCGGCAGATGGTCCTTAATGAAACTTTGTGTTTTCTTAATGGCACTGGCAAGTTCTTGGACGAGTGTTAACTGCGACCGTTGCGCGAATTCTTCGATCTTTCTGACCGATCCGACAGTCGGGGCACCCGGCTGATAATATCCGCGGTCTCGTTCGATACGATTGGCCACTGTCCTTAAGATTTGCTGCTGATCGGCATCGCTATAAGCTCTAACCGCTCTTCTAACAGCAATATCCATACGGCCTAAAATGTTCTGCGCGATGTCCCCGTCGGAGTATTGTGGAATCCCGCCATGGAAGCTGTTCACAAAAACGATCAACAAACTCAAGCTGATCACGGCATAAGCAATCGTGCCAAAGTACGGATCATAGTATTGCCCGATGATCTTAACAATCAGCTCGCTCAATACCGGGAATCCGGTCCAAGGAATGATATTCTTACTTATTTCCCTTAAACCAAAATTCAAAAACGAGATGCCCAAGAATCCGCCAAAGGCGCTGGCGCCGACGAAATCATTCTTTCTTTCTTTGTAAACTTTTGATAATCCATAAATGATCGCGGTGACAACGGAAACCACAACCCCCTGAAACAACATCTCAACCGGTGTGGCGTACTGCATGACCGCCACCGCCATAATCACCGCGGCCACGGTTTTCACGGTTTGATCTTTGACCATAAAGATGACGCCAACCATCATCAGCATCAAAAATAGTGGAACCAGCACCGTGATATGCACACCGTCAACAAAGAACCATAGGCCTAAAATGGCAAGAGGCGTGACGCCAAAAAGACTTGGGTTTTTTGCCGCCAGCTTCAGCCAAAGGTAAATCGCGACGGTCAGAACGGTCAACGTGCCCAATACGATCCAAAGATCATTGCTGAGCATCTCAAACGGCATAGTCGCGAAATAGGTAACGATATGGGTAAAGATAGTTACCGCCGGGGCAGCCACCGGCTGAACAAAACTTGCATTGATAACTCCTTTAGTAAACGTTGCCGCGGCATTGGTTAGGTCGACGCCATGAGCGAAAACAGCCGGCCCGAAGAAGAATAGGACAATCGGTAGGGCAAATCTGATCCAGCGGACCATCCTGTCATTGCGAGCCCCGAAGGGGCGAAGCAATCTCGAAAGATAGGATTGCTTCGTCGCTGCGCTCCTCGCAATGACATTCTCGGAGAGAAAAGCTGCCAACCACTTCCATAACAATCCAATTCCGAACATGGCCAGCACAATCCCAGCCGCGGTCAAAGTAGAATTAGCGCTTGATGTATGATCTGAATTTGAATGATCGTCGCTATTCCCGTTATTACTTGTTTTCTTCTTGCCGTTGCCGTTGTGCAAGGCCTTTTGGACGACAGCCTTAACATGGTCCGCAATCCACGGCTTCATTTCGTGCATCATCCGCTCGACCAAAGCCTTGATTACCTGTCCACCGATAGCACGCCAAACCAAAGTAACAATACCCGCAATGCCTACAATAGCCGCTATAAACCCAATGATCATCCCTTTCCAATTCAAGCCTTCTTGTAACACCACAATTGTTTTAGTATTGTTCTTAGTCTCAACCTTGACAATTTTGTCATTTACTGGTGAAACATTTTCTTTCTCTGGATCTCCTAAAGCCACGAAACCTATCGCCGCAACCGAAACATTTTTAGATTGAACTTCTTGTTGTTTCCTTTGGGCAGCAATGGATTTTTCGATAGCTTCCTTTTCCCCCTTTGCATAGCCTTGACGAATCTTCAATGACATCTCATACATTCGACCACCAATGACCTCACCCTTGCCATTCACCTTGCCATACTTTCTTGAATATCCGCAATTTCTCACTTCCATATGCGCTTGTTCAAAATCTCCTTTATGAAGAGCTTGCAAAAGCTTTTTATAGTTATATATTCTATTCCCGGTCATAAAAGCCAGCTCCATCAGCGCTTCCTTAGTCTCTTCTGGTAACCATTTATACAGTTCTTCAGATTTCAACTGACAATCAACAAACCTTTGGGCTCTTTGCTGAGCAGTGGCTAAAAGGGACAATAAGATAACATCTGCTTCTTGTCGCGTCATCTCTCGCTCTTCTTTTGCAACCGGTTCAGGAATCAATCCTGGATAACATGGAACGCAGAAGCCATAACCGACTGCCCAATGATCAACATCCCAATACAATTTCGCACTAAAACCTTCTTCAAGTTTAACCCTCTCAACAAGCTCAACACTAAACCCTTCTTCATTTCGATTAAGCCTATCGAGGGAATCACTGGTCTCGGCATGCATGACCATCGGGGTCTCAAGAGCGCCGATAAGAGCTAGATAGGTTAACTGTCTAGCCAAAGAACGTGAACGTATCGCTCGTGAACCGCGGGATGGCCCTTTGTTGGGTCTGTTCGATGATTCGTTTGTAGAGGCTGCCCTCTGCCCTTTCTTCCCAGACACCTTTAAGCCCGTTGCGCTGGTAGACCAGGCCGGCATGTTGGTATTTGGTAAAGATAAGGAAAAGTTGCGATTTGCCGTTAAGATCACGGGCTGAGATGAAGATGGCACTATACCGAGGAAGGTCAATAACGTACTTGAAATCCAATTTGTCAAATAAGCCAGGTAAACTTTGAGTGTTGAGAACAACCATTGGACACCTCCGGTTAACAGGTTAAAGTTATTCGGCGCGTTGCCTTGATTCATATATCTGAGC
>JAHFFT010000056.1 GCA_023247795.1 Candidatus Omnitrophota bacterium | reverse complement strand
TGCGGTGGGGGTGATATGGCGGCAGTATCTCAATCTAAAATTTCTAAATACGCAGTTTTATTATTTGTGCATGGATCAAAGACACTCTTTAAAAAAACATCGACGATAAAGCGCTAAGATACCGCCTCTTCTTCCATTTGAACATGCGCGGCCGCGGACTCGCCATTTTCTCTATTAGCAGAAGTCAAGAATTGGACGTTGGTAGCAACAATTTTAAGACGGCTTCGCTTTTGTCCGTCCTGCTCCCATTTATCCTGTTTCAACCTACCGACGACAACAACCGGACTTCCTTTTTTCAAATACTTGGCGCAATTTTCGGCAATCACTCCCCAGACCTCAACGTCGACAAAAGCTGTTTCTTTCATCTTATTGCCGTTGCTCATATAGGTCCGATTATTGGCCACCACCATCGTACAAACCTTGCGCCCCGTTGATGTATCCTTGAGCTCAACGTCTCGGGCAAGGTTTCCCCCGATAACAATACTATTGATTTCTAAACTCATTTCCATTCTCTCCTTTTTTTTCCAGGAGGCGTTACTAAAAGTGCCACCCTAAAAGTAGGTTTGTAATAATGCCTTCTCAACAATTTTTTCATATGGTCTTTCTAAGCACACGTAATCTCTATAAGTTACTGTCCGAACCGCACAATTCTCACCAAGCTGTTCATAATACGGATCGTTATCAACCAAAGAATCTATTTTCCCGTGAGCATAATGACAATAACTCGACCACGGATAATCTTCAATATTTTCAACCATCCCTGCTCTTAAAGGATTGCGTTCAATATATCGCCCACATTCCAAAAAATATCCTTCTTGAAGGATCAATTCGCTCTTATACCGACCTTGCCATACATGCCCAATATATGAAATTTTTTTCCTGTACCATCGTGAATACTCAAACAACAAATATTGCATTAATTTTGGTAAAGTTTCTCCTTCCTCAATTTTCCCCAAAAGATGAAAATGGTTACTCAAAAGGCAATAATGAAATAACTGCCACTTAAATTTCTCTTTTGATTTTTTGATAATCTCTAAAAAAGCCGAAAAGCCTCCCGGGACATCAAAAACGAATAACCGATTATTTCCTCTCGCGATCAGATGATAACAACCATCATCCAATAGCACTCTTATTTTCCTTGGCACAACTCAAAATCACCTTCCCTTTTTCCATTCATCCCAGCGTGGCACTTTTAGTAAGTTTATCACCCTTCAAAAAAATCCTGTCCAGAATATTCATAAATGTTGCGCACACGCTTTGTTGGTCCGGCATTACAATCCCCTGTTTGATGGATATACATGTCTACCAACACCTTACCATTTTCTTCTCTCAGCGAATTAATCATCGCCCAAACGTCTAACTCGCGCGAAGACCTGTGAACCAGTTTCTTCCCATCATTGATCAAAAATGCCAGCACATAGCTGTTCATGTTACCACCACCATAATTTACAACAATAATAACAGCGGCGTCTTTCAAACCATCATGATTAAAATCACCATAGACATATCTATGATCATAATACACATCCCAATAAAACTGCTTATAATACTTGCCATTTGATAAGGAAACAGCCTCCGAATCATTTTTATTACCAATAAAATATGTCATATTTCCAAACAATTCTGCTGCTTCATTATTGTTGGAGCATCGACATAAAGATACAGACACGGCCAATAATAAAATGACCGCGTTTAATCGCATATAAAGATGTGATGCTGATCTTTGGTAATCCAATGTCCCTTGTTACAACGCCCTTCTGATTTGCCTGGTCGTTTATTCTTAACTTTTTTATCTGCTGATGATTTTTTTGCAAACTCAAGTTCATTCTTTAAAATATCCTCAACATATTTACGGGCATTTCTGTCAGTGTCAGGATCTACCTTAGTAGCTTCTAAGAATTCTTTGACCAGGTCCCAATTTGTCGGATCTTTTCCAACCTGCTGAGCCAACTGCTGAATTTGCGCCACTCTTCCTTCACCCAAATTATAGGCGGCAAGAACAAATTTCTTTCGCTCTAAAATGTTTGTGATAGGGATAGTTACCCTTCCCTCTGCCAACTTCGTCTGCTTGCCAAACATTCCGTTAAGGTCTTTTAAATACCGTGCGGCAGTAATAGACGCGTAATCAATGTCGAAACGAGGATCATTTTCCTTTGTAATAGTCAAACGATATCGCTCAGCAGTAGCTTTTTGTATATGAAAATCACCTGCAGCCCCTGCCATGCCTCGGGTTCTACGTTGAATACCAAAACTGCTTTCTTGTCCATATATAGCTTCCAAGGTATTGACCGTTAAGGCATCTCCTCTACCAAAATACCGGGACGCGTTTTCAAGTGCCTTGCGCACGTGCGGAGTTTCCCTTTCGATCCATACCTCAACATCAGTTTTCTGCTTTGCCATATTCTTAAGCCTATCCTTCTATCTTCGTTTTTTTTAAAAAATTCCAGAGCTGTCAGCATTCCATTCAAAATATTAACGCTTGAACCTAGGAATTACGATACCACATAACCAATCACACATGCAACCCAGCATGGCACTTTTAGTAACGCCTCCTTTTTACTATTACTTTTTACTTTTTAAATCACTTGTCTTAAAGCGCTTCTGTTAACAATTGCTGATCATTCGCGACACCTTCAATCTGACCGGCCGCGTTGTATTTGTAGAAGGCCTTCTCCTGATTGGGATATTGCACATTGATCAAATTATCCAACGCGTTATATCCGCGATCAACCTGATTATTTCTAGCACCAACCTTCTTGATGGATTTGACTTCTCGTCCTAACGGATCATAAACAAATTGAGTATCACCTTGTGGGTACGCGGCCTGTGTCAAGCGACCCTTAGAATAATTGATCGCAGTGTCGTCGTAAGTATAATCGGTACTAAGATTACCCGACCCTGTCTTATGCTCAAGACGGTTCAAATCGTCATAAGAAAAATCAATCCGTTGGCCTTTCGCGTCCAACTGCCAAGCGAGATTTCCCACTTCATCATATCCATACGTCCAATGCCCCATGTCCGAATCATCCATGGCAATCTTACGGCCCAGATGATCGTAAGCCATGGTCATGATATGACCCTGCGCGTCAATCGTCTTTACCAAATTCCCCGCGGAATCATACTCATACTGTGTTGCCGCGTATAAATCATAACTTTTCGACGGGTAATTGGGACTGCGGCCATCAGCGCCGGTGTACTCACGTTTGACAACCAGCCGGCCGTAAGCATCAAAATCCGATTCCTGTTTGTGGCCGTTGTCATCAATTGTGACGGTCGTCCAGTCGTTATATTGAACGGAAGAATATGTCCCATCGGGATTCGTACTTTTGACCAACCGTCCCATTGCGTCATACTCAAGCAAGGTGTGCGGCTGAGTACGATCGATTGGGGTCATTTCATGCAACGCCACGTTTGTAAAATAAGGCACATATTTTCGTTCCGGTAAGCCGCGGGAATTATACTCAGTCTGCCCGCTCACAATGAACTGCCCTGCCTTAGCCGAAGGGGTTTTCGTTTGGATAACCCGCCCCAGCCCGTCGGAAAATGACACGGTTTCCACAACCGCCGGCGCTCCATTCGCGACCCGGCTCTTTGCGCTAACCTCCATATGATTTAAAAAATTCTGATACTCCTGGCTACTGCTCGGCATTGCCAATGAATCCAGCGGCGAGACATATTTTATTTTTCTGCCGAACTGGTCATAAACCATTGTCCCGACCTGCTGATTGGGATCAGTAGTTGATTGAACCTGCCCCCATAACCCAAAGTATCCGGTTCCTTTGACATCATCGATCCCATAATAGGAATTCTTAATCTCCTGATCTCTTGAATTCTTTAATTTGACCGGGAACATGAAGCAAAGCGGATCATATTCCGTCGTGGTGGCCCGGCCTTTGGCATCAATCGATTTCTTGATATTGCCATAGGAATCATATTGATACTGTTCCATCGGCTTCGCCGCGCCCGGGTCATCGCTGATCCAATTTTCCTTTTTGGACAATAAGCCGAGGATCGGTGGCGCAGCCAACGGCAGGTTGTCATAATAAAACCATTGCTGGCGTATCAATTTGCCGTTTAAGTCGAACCCAATTGTTTGCACGGGCAGACCGTGCAACCATTTATCGCCGGTGATATTTTTTGTATATACGGTCTGCGACGATTGTTTATCACTATCAACATCCACCCCCGTTGACAAATCCACCTGCCCATACTGAACAACCCTGGTGACATTGCCCAACTGCGGAGAGTCTTCATAAAAAAATTCCTGGGCTGTCCGTCGGCCAGTGCCATCACCATCGTAAACAAATTGATCAACGCGCGATTGATAAACAAAATTCACCCCAACGGCGATATCCTGACTCTGATAAGAATTAACTACCTTGCTGAACAATCGCCCTTGAGCATCATACGTCCGCTGTTCTTTGACCCTTCCCTTCAAAAGATCGTCCTGCAGATACTCAGACTCGGTGTAATTACCTTGGACGTCGGTGATTGTGACCTTGGCAAATCCACGGAACTCACGGTCTTTAACCGACCATAAACCATATTCGTAGTGATATGAAGTCGTATACACATCACCCAACCCATTCTTGATCACCGCCGAAGCCACAACCGGAATGTGAAAAGGAAAAAACGTGCACGAACAACTTTTCGAAGACATATAGGTCAATTCCGTGCTGCCGCCGATCCCATTGTTCATTTTGACCAACAGATCAGGGGTTTTGCTTTTATTCAACTTCAATTCTGGAGTTTGACCATCGATGTGATAAAGGACATCGATCATGCCGTCACCATTCGCGTCAAGGAACCGCGACTGGTTATTGCGCAGATTGAGGCCATTCAACCAATCCGAATCCTCTTTCCAGCCATTGCCGGTATTGAGCAAAACGTGCGAACCTTCCGCGTAGGTCCCCTTGCTCTTAACTAAATCCGGGAGATTGTCACCGTTGACATCGACAAATTGCGTTGAACCATCAGCGAGTTGTGCTATACCAAAACTGTCCGCCCAAGGAGAATTGTCATCAACGACAAATCCTTGTCCGGTGTTCATAGCAATCTCCCGACCATCGTTCATAAAAATGTCCGGCAAACCATCACCATTAAGATCAACAATGAGACCAGCGCTAACGAGATTGGCTGCAATATTCCCGCCTGTACTCCAGCGTTGCTCTTCAATCCAGTTGTTGCTGCTCGGTGACCAAATATATGTTCGGTGATCAAATTCTTGCGCGCACATCATATCGGTGTATCCGTCATTATTGAAATCAGTGAAAACTAGCCCATGATACTTAGAGTACCGGGTAAAAAATTTTTCGTTTCCTTGATTGATATATTGACCATCGGTCAAATAATAACTTTTATCTTCCACCCAACCATTAATTTTGTTATTGAGTAGAATCGTCATGTCCAGACCGCCATCCACTCCTGGAATATCAAACATAAAGCTGTGCACAACATCAACCCATCCATCATGATTGATGTCTACCATGGCCGTGCCCCAAGGAAGGTATGTTTCATCCGTATCCATAATAAAATCTGGGACATTGGCTGCGGACCAAGTTGAAGATTCTACCCAACCATTATCACGGTTATGCAAATAAACTTTTTTAGTTGTTGGGTCTTGATCAAAACTTCTAATAAAGTCTGGATAACCATCGGCATTGACATCGGCAATCCTCACGCCATAATCCTTCCCCTCATCGCTTCCAGTAAACGCGGTTCCCGAAGGGATAAGGTATCCCTGTGTCAAAGCGAACCCCTTATCCCCTTTCTCATATTCAAACGTCACCGGTGGCAGGCTCGTGGTTTCATCCGCTCCGACGCGAACGATCTGTGTTAATAGACTGCGATCCGTCGCTGGGCTGTATTGATACTTCATTTGATAGATCCCCTGCGTCTGCCCTACCGCGGAAACCTTAATCTGCTGAATACGCTTTTTGATTTTAGTTGAAAATCCGGTCTTGTACGTCCAGGTGAAATCATTACGGTCTTCTAAAATAAATTCGACTTTAGCGAACGCTTCGTTCCCTTGCAGCGAATTACCGGTGTACTCGATCTTTTGCGGATACAAGGTATTATCAAAACGCTGATAGGTAACCGTCATGTTATTGCCCAGCGAATCCTCGACTTTGTTCAAGCACCACTTAAAAACCTTTGAAGAATCCGTTGGGTCATATTCCCTGGCGCCTGGTTCTGAGCCAAAATAATATTTGACCCCGCGTTTGTCCGTGACTGTCCAGCCATCATTCGATTTCTCAGTCTTCATAAAAGCACCCTCAATCTGGGACCGGTAAAAGCCAACGACTGAATCATAAACCAGCTCTTGCGCGCCGCCGTTTTGAATCAAAACATAACTGTCTTCGTTATTGTATTTTGGAGCACCGCGTTTGGTTGACCGCTGAATGGAGCCCAATTCCAGATTCCAGCCCATCCCAAGCATTCCGTTTTGGGCGCCGGAATTATAACTGACGGCCAGACCCGGCTGGATCCCACCCCGCCCGGGAGGCACATCAATAGGAAAAAAAAACGAAGAGCTGCCCGTCGTAGGTTCAACCTCAAGTGGCTGCGGATTACTCACCGCCTGCGACCAGCTGATCGACGGAAAAATGAATAGAATTAACAAAATGAACTGAATGGAAATTATCTTACGAAGCATCTCCCTCCCCCTCCCCTACCCCTCCCACAAGGGGAGGGGAATAGCATTGCTAAAAATTTTAATACTCCCAATCCATCAACTTCCCTCCCACAGGGGGAGGGGAAATCCTTTGAAAACTAATCAACTTCCCTCCCACAGGGGAGGGGAAAATCTTTGAAAACTAATCAACTTCCCTCCCACAGGGGAGGGGAAAACCTTTGAAAACTAATCAACTTCCCTCCCACAGGGGAGGGGAAAACCTTTGAAAACTAATCAACTTCCCTCCCCCTCGCGGGGAGGGTTAGGGAGGGGGTGCAAACATTCATATATTTTTTGCAACACCCCTTCTCTATTTTCCAACACTTCGCTATTCCAAAACCTTAAAATCTGAAATCCCTGATCACTTAGCCACTGCTCACGTACTTTATCCTTTTGACTATCTGCATGCTGTCCGCCATCAATTTCAACAATCAATTTCCTTTCGAAACATACAAAATCAACAATGTATCGACCAATAACAGCCTGCCTGCGAAATTTAACATCTAGATTGTGAAGACGAAGCTCCTGCCAAATATATTTTTCAACTTCCGTAAGATTATTTCGTAATTTTCTCGCGTTGTATGTTAACGGTCTTTTCAATCCCCCCTCCCCTACCCCTCCCACAAGGGGAGGGGAATAGCATTGCTAAAAATTTTAATACTCCCAATCCATCAACTTCCCTCCCCCTCGTGGGGAGGGTTAGAGAGGGGCAACCCTACTTCTTTAACGCGAGGACTTTCTCCACCCGATCGTTCTCGTCGTACATGACTTCAAACGCCAGTTTCTTCCCGCTTATCACAGCTTCGGTAGGTGTACCAACCACCTCCCATAATCCGAATGAAAAAAAGTCAGCGGTGCCATGAAAAAGAGCACGTCCCACCTTCGCACCGGTGCTGGATCCCTGTTTGAACGAAAAAACATCCACTTTCTTTCCATATTTGGTTTCCGTTGAAACAGGCGACCCCAATTCAGCGAGCACATAATTGCGGTCGGTTCCCTTGTTCAATACTTCGAGATTCTTTTTGGTAGGCTGACTTGCCGCCATGAACACTGAACAACCGGTTTGCGTCACAATAATTGCCACCAACATAAATCCAAAAAATAATACCCGTACTGTTTGTAATGATCTCATTTGATCTTCTCCTTTGTTTGATCAATCGATCGAAACTCCTTGCTTGCTTTCATAAAATATCCGCGTATCCAAAATACTATTTTCTGACCCCACGACACGATAACTGCAACTACTCCAACGATACTGCAAAGGAGAAAGCACCAGGCCTTCGACAACCGGAAGGAATTCCAATTGTTTGATCTTTTCAAACAATTCTTGGTCTGTCGGTATTGACTGAAGAGTCTCCCTCGACTTAAAGCCAGCCTCAGGGCTATATTTTTTCTGAAAATATTCGCGATAAGATTTCTGAACAGCCTTAGCAAACTTTTTACAGTGACCTGCGGAATTGCTGAGAATAATGAAGAAAATCGCGGTAGGCAACATGCAAAACGCGAAAATACAAATCGAATATTTTTTCTTATTTTTTTGAATGATACGAAAGTACTGCTTGTAATCTGCCACGTGTAGGAAAATCCTTTGCCTGTCGATGCTGCGCTGGGTTAAAAAATAACAAGCACCCCCTGTTAAAAATCCTTGATGATTCCCCACGCTGTCATTCCCACGATTGAGACCTCAATTGCGCATGGAGGACTGCCTGTCATTCGAGCGAAGCGAAGCAATCTGATTTGAAAGATTGCTTCGTCGCGAAATGCGCTCCCCGCAATGACACGACGCCTAATATGCTTGTATTAAAATAATCAGGAGCGCTGACGTCATACTTATCCCCAGTAGTATTCCCCATAAGCTCTTGACCTCACCCCAGTTTGGCCAAGAACACCTACGGTAACGAGCGCTCCTGAAATCTTTTCTCCCAATTCCAATTCTGACCCCGCAGGTCAGAGTCGGTTAATTTTTTGATAATCCTCTAGCCGACGACTATATTGCCCACCGGTAAACGCGTCAATCAAGGCCGTCAATTCCGTTACCCGAATCTGTTTCTCTAAACGAACCGCATCCTCAAGCCCATTTCCGGAAATCAGCCCCATTTGAATACGTCGGCGTTCAAAATACAAACGCGTGACCTCATCTAAAACATCTTCCCGTAACTCCACCATCAATTTCGATCGCACGTCAATTGTGGTTTGATCGGTACTCCAAATCAAATCCGAAAAATTCCACTTCAAACCAACATCCCAGCCTAAAAAATCATGCCCTTTTCTGAGCGCATCTGGATTAGTCCCGGTATCCCATTGATAAAGATCACTTCCCTGCCGATCCAAACCAACTTCCAAGCTCGGCAGAAGCGCCTTTGCCCTGGCCTGCTTCCGCCAATTCCAAATTTTATCAGGACTCACTTCCGCGTAACGCACCGCCCATTCCTGCACCTGCTGAATGCTCGGTTCCTCACTCAACTCACGCGGAATTGAAAAATCGCCATTGGAATTTTGATTTGCTTCTTGCACCCCTGAATCTCGCTCAGTAACCGCTTTCTCGACGGGCATAAAAAAAAGACCCTGGTCTGTTGCCGCAACCACACGCGTTTGTTGATCAATATCCAAAAACCGAACATCATTCGTCTCCAACCCCTCATACATCTGCGCCCAGTGTTCCCCCTGATAGGAAAACACCCCTTCCTTCGTTCCCACAAAAAAATCGAGGCCCGCCAGAGAAGACAACGTCTCACTCAAGGACTGGGCCTCTTGACCGTGGCTGATGATTGCTTGTTTAATCAACAGCGACGTGACTGAAGCTAAAGGTAAGCCAGCGCTAGGGAATTTCTGCCAAGTTGCTGCTTCATCGATGCTGTATTCAACTCCCTTACTGCTGGCTAAAAATATGATGGTGTGTTCTCCGCCGACGATAAACAAATCGTTGATCTTATCAGTTGTCTCCGTTGTCTCCGTCTTATCAAGGCCGCCCCAAATCCCGCTTAACACATCGAATGCGCGTTCCTCTCGACCGACGCTATAAACTTCCTCAACCTCATCCCGCTCTAATGCCAGTCGATAAACTTTCCTTAGATCAGAAAGATAAAGGTTCTGGCTATCCTGTTCTAGTTTATAAATTGGAATGTCGCGCAGAAGACCGCCCTTTTTATTCCAAAGAACAGCAGTTTCCGTCTTGTAAAACAGCCCGCTGGCCGTCCCGAGATATAAAATCCCATTCTTTTTTAAAACCGAGAGTCCAACCTCTTCTTCCTTACTAGCTTTAAAAAGCGTCTGCCAGGTCTCGCCAAAATCAGACGAAGAAAACAATCCGTCTTTTCCGGCCGCGTAAAGGGTAAACGGTGCTGACTTCTCTATATACAGATCATTGATCGCGTCGCCCTTAAACAAACCCGACGCAATCTGCTTTTGACTGTTGGTTTGCAGGTCGAGAAGATACAATCCCTTTTCCGTGCTAAAAATGATTTGTTGTGGATTTTGCGGATGGATGACAAACTGCTTGATCGGTCCTTCAGCAACGACCGAGTTGATTTTCTGCCATTTGGTTTGGGCAAAGACAAGACTTGTATCCATAAGCCCCAACGTAAAAATGACCATAAAAATGAGTTGACGATTATTGATCATTTTGCACAGCATCCCGATACATTTTTTCGACGTTCATAACAGCGAGGGCCTGCCTCACCGCGACTTCGAAACGGGGATTGTGCTTTTCAATGGTGCCTAAATATTTCTCAAGATATTCAAGCATCGCCTCGATTCCAAGGCGATGTTTCATCCTAAGAAGGATACTGAGGACGGTATAAACGACTACCGTGTTTTCCTGGGTGAATAGTGATTTTGATTTTTCCGGTGCGGAATGAAATGAATGGCTTACGGATTCTTGATTGAACTCCATATTACTTCCCCCCTTATCCCAGAGTAAATATAGCATTAGTTTGATTATTTGTCAAATAATTTATATAAAAAATCAAAATTATTTTTAAATCATAACTTGTTTATTTACATATAATTATGATTATTTTCCTATTTTATATTTGATTTTTAATCAAATAATTATCAAAATCATCAAAATTAACTTGTCATTTCGTCAAGATATGTTAAATTTATTTAAGCAGTCAAGTGACCCCAATCACACATATTAAGGAAGGAGCAACACCCCGATGCAAATTGGTAAGAAGATTAAGGAATTGCGTAAGGCCCGCAAGATGACGCTGACCGAGCTGTCAGAAAAAAGCGGTGTGCAGATCGCGACGTTGAGCCGCATCGAGCATGGAAAAATGGTTGGCCGGCTGGATTCGCATATGAGCATAGCACGGGCCTTGGGTGTCGATATCACCCATCTTTATCATGACCTCGCTTCCGAACCCGAAACGAACGCCCCCGCGAATAACGGAACGACCATGGAGACCTTCACCTATAATGAAAAAGCATCCTACGAAATCCTGGCGCATAAAGTATTGGCTAAAAAGATGATGCCGGTGGTTTTAAAGATTGAGGAAGGCGGCAAAACCAACCCTGAACAAAACCCCCACGGCACTGAAAAATTTCTGTTTGTCTTGGATGGCAAAATCAACGCGCACATCGGCAAGCAGGCCTATCCCCTTTCCAGAAACAACACCCTATATTTCGATTCCTCCCAGAAACATTTCTTTGAAAATCAA
>JAHFFT010000055.1 GCA_023247795.1 Candidatus Omnitrophota bacterium | reverse complement strand
GACCCTATCCACTTGTTCCAGCAAAGGTTTAGTGACTTGATCCAGCCAGTCTGGATGGGCACGGCAATCACTGTCCGTAAAACATAAAATCTTCCCCTTCGCTTCCCTTGCCCCATGATTTCGAGCGGCCGCTGGCCCGGCATTATTTTGAAAAACATACCGAACCTGTTTAAAACTCAAGACTTTTTCTCTCGTCATGTCGGAAGAACCGTCATCAACCACAATCACCTCATAAGGCAAGTCAAACTCCTGTTGAAAAAGCGCCAAGAGGACAACTTCGATCGTCGCCGCGGCGTTAAAGGCCGGAACCACAACTGAAACAACGGGTTTGCGGTTTGATTCCAGATCAGTCACAAAATTTCTCTAAGTTTTTGCTATCAATTAAGTTTTGACTGCGACGGCAAACAATATCATGCCAAAATATTGGGCCAATCTTCCTTCTGGCGAAACCCGCCAAGGAAAAACATTCAGACCGCCCATGGCTTCGATTTGTAAAGTGTTGCGCTTATTTAAGTTATATAACTCACGGAGTACGAACGGCCGCTCATCGATCCCCGGCATAACAAATGGCCGTATGAGCTGCCAAGGCGAATATCGGTTAGGGACAAAGGTCAGGACTTTTCCGCCTTGCTTCAGGACCGACAAAAAATTCTTCATGATTTTGTCTTGATCCGCCGAAATAAAATGTTCAAAGAGGCCGTCGGTAAAAATTAAATCCACTTTTTCTTTGATCAATTCTGGCAAAGGGTTTTTTAAAAAATCCGCTTTAAGGATTCGCGCCCGGCCCTGGGTCGCGATTCGTGTCAGATCTAAAGCCGGCTGGGAAAAATCAGCGGCCGTGGCTAGCAAACCGCGCTCACAAAAGTACGCTGAAAAAAATCCACTCCCACAGCCAGCCTCAAGAACCCTTTTTCCCGGGACCAACAGCGGCTCAATCACCCGCAATATTCTTTGTTTGGACCAACTGATTTGTGCTGCCGGCCGCGCCGCATGCTGCCAAAATCGGTTCCAATCATTGTCTCGCGGCGTCAGCATAGGTCAAGAAGATGAAGATTTGTTTTGCTTTTTCAATTCGCGGAGCTCGTGCTCAAGAATTCCCAATTGCTGGGCAATGCGGTCATTGCGTTTATTCTGCTGACATAAAAAAAGCGTCATCAGCAAACTTAAAAAAACAAATCCTCCGAGAACAGCGAAAAAAATGAAATTGCTGGTCAGTCCAAACCCGAGCCAAGCGGACATGCGGTAAAGGAATTGATCAAATACGCCAAAAAAAATCCCTAGCAACAAACAAATGATCCAGGGGCCGGCATACTTAAAATTAAGCCTATCTCGACGGATAAGTTCCATCAGCAATAAAAATAGACCAACACAGTAGACAATAACAAGCATTTTTGTGCTCATGAAATCCGCCCCCTTTGTTTCATCAAATCCAAACACATCGCGAAAGAAACCTTGACCATGTAATACAGCGTTTTCAAATAACGGATCGAACTGCGCCCTTGCTGACGGCCGCGCATCTTAACCGGGACTTCCTTGACCCGCAGGCCATAGCGATGAACGATCATAATGGATTCCGGTTCCGGGAAATCAATGGGATAATTTTCGGCAAAAAGAGAAAAACATTTCTTGTTGTAAGCCCGAAATCCGGATGTCGGGTCCGTCACCTTCAACCCGATGAGAAAACTGATCAAGAAGGAAAAAAATCGGATCCCGATCTGCCGTAAAAATGACGATTGATATCCCAAATGTTCCAAAAATCGGCTGCCAACAACCAAATCCGCATCACCCTGCGCGATCGGGTTTAACAATGCTGCCAAAAAACGTCCGTCATGCTGCCCATCGCCATCGAATTGAACAACAACATCATACCCGTAACGCGCGGCATATTGAAACCCGGCCTGCACAGCACCGCCAATGCCCAAATTGAACGGCAGCGAAACCAAATCCATATCCTCGCCCTTGACCAATTCCGCGGTCCGATCGGTTGATCCATCATCGACCACCAGGATATCGAAAGAACGGCCCAATCCTTTCAACTCATTGATCGTCCGGCGAATATTGCCTTCTTCGTTGAAGGCCGGAACAACGATCAAGGTCCTTGACGTTTTACCTATGTGCCCGCTCATCTTGAAAAAGCCTGCCGCAGCCGTTCTTTCAAATCAAATTTGATCTGCTGATTGTTAAGGGCAATGATCATGCCGCCCAGAAGTCCGCGATCGGTTTGAAAACTGAGTTTGACCATCGATCCGAAATTCTTGACCGCGGCCTTTTGAATACGGCCTTTATCTTGTTGATTAAGATTCGAATAAGACGTCACGGCCACTGTGGTGAGGGGGATTGCGGCATTGGGCACCGAGCTTGTTTGATCAAAGGGTGAGTCAAACTTTGCATGATCACCGTCGGGAACACTCCAAAACTCCAACTTGCTGATCGCCCCATCAATGAGTTTGCGGTCCAACACCTTTTTAAGAATAAAAATGATCAGGCCAATGACGACAATCTGTAAGAGCAGGACTTTGACAATGATGGCGAGCATGGGCTTCTCTCAACTGACCCGGCAGGTCAGAAATAATTTCTGACCTGCCAGGTCTTTCGAATAACTTCTATGCTAAACAGTTATCGCAACCTTTTCAATCTCATTTTGATAAAAATCAGGGGGTCTTCGTAATGTCCTTTGCTTTTTCCGCCAAGAACGTCGCGGCGTATTTGATCAAGTCATCACCCATGTGTTCATTCCCCATCTTTTCATCCGGAGTCACCCCGTCAAAACTGAACACCTCTCCATCCGGATGATGGCCGCGGGCTGTTACCAAAAGCACCATTGATTTGTCGTCAAAATGAAACATGCTCTTTAAAAAAACTTGGCCCGCGGTGTTTTGCCCCATGATTTCGGCCCGACCCCGACGCTGCATGATTCCGCTAAATAACTCGGACGCGCTGCCGCTTTCTTTATTCACCAAAATCACTAAATCCCCGTGATAACGAAATTGTTCCGGGATTTCCGGGACATCGAGCCCTGACTTAGGCTGATCTTTCATCTGAAAATATGCGAAATCGGAATTGGGTGGCAGAAAAAACGCGGAAATCTCCCGGGCCGCTAACGGCGGCCCGCCGGGGTTGCCTCGCAGATCAAGGATGAGCCCCTTGCCGCCTTTTTCAAGAATATACTGCATGAAACGGGTCAAATCTTCCGCGGTCATGCGATTGAATCGCTCAATCTTAAGGCAATAAACATCGGGAACACTGAGCGGAAGCATAAAAACCGTCTGCTTAAAATATTCCTTGCTGAGCGCGTCAATGGCGCGCGTTTCTTTCGTGTCAGCGTCGACAAAATCCAAGTGGACCAACGCGTTCTCAAGCGGTGTCAGCAATTGATTGACCTTTTCCAAGGTGAGCCCGGACACCGGCAGCTGATCAATCTTAACGATACGGGCCCCCACCCGCAGTCCTTTTTCAAAGGCGTCTGCCCGCGGCTCCACATTGGCCACCACAAATCCGTCCGACGTCATTTCTCCGGTGATCCCCAAATCGATCTGCTTGCCCAAAACTTCTTTTTCATATTGAGCGGCTGGTTCCGGCGGATAAAAAGCCGAAAAGATGTCTTCTTTCGCCTTCAGGTCTTCGACCAGATAAGCGGCACTTCGCCACTTGACGTAAAAATTACTTTTCCCTTCCGCTTTCAGCTCAGGGTAAATCTTCGACGAGAATTTATCAATAAATCGTTTAAACCCTTCCCGATCAAGTGGATAGTAATAATTCTCATCCATTGTTTTATAAACTTTTTCAAAAAAATCCAGATATTCCGGATAGAGGGGATCGGCTTTAACCATATCGATAGAAGGCTGTACAGGAGCTTGTGCTTGCGCCAAAGATCGAACAATGAATTTGGTCGCAAGAAGCAAAAACAAAAGCAAAAGCGCCACGAAAAGGGTAATCCAACGATATCTTGGCATGATGATAGATCAGTAAAAGCTACGAGTGTCTTCAATAACCTTCTGGGCTTCTTGCGGATCAATTTCGCCGTTCATATTGGAATCGTATTCTTTCAGGATATCGGAGTCGATCTTAACAGCGCCGCTCGCTTGCGCTTCTTCAGCCACATCACGCAGAAAGACCCTGACTTCCGCGCTCTGCAAATATCCATCGTGGTTGACATCGTATCGTTTTTCCTCTCGGGTGACAACTTTAGGAAGATTTTGTTTCCATTGCGGCGGTCCCGGCTGACTCGCTGGGGTAGGCACCTGATCTTGTGTATCAGGCTGAACGACTGGCGCTGGTTCTTCATGGTTGAGCAAACTGGCTAGCACGGGATGAGTCAGAAAAAAAATGACTCCAATACCCAAAACAGCTGATCTAAAAAAACCGCTCATGCCCCACCCCCTTTTTCCCATTCACCATTCACTTTTTTATTCATTATACAAAACGAAAGACGCTTGTCAATTTCTAAACCCCGGGAGTCCAACCCCGGGGGTTGGACTCCCGGGGTTCATGACTAAAGGATAATCTTTCCGACCCTATCAATCAAAAATTTTTTTAAACTCTGCCGCTCTTCTTCATTAACCGTTGACTCGATCCGCTCGATCGCGAAATGTTTCTGAAAAGCGGATTTGATATCGCGCCCGGAAACTTTGATATTGGTCACAAAATCACGATGCGCCCGGCCTTGACGGTATTCAGGGGTCTGCCGAGGAAATGAAAGATATTTCTCGATCAGCGGCAAATCAAAATCATAAAGGATCGTGCCGTGGTGAAGGATGTAATTTCGCCCGCGCTTTTGCGCGTTACCGGAAAATTTCTTTTGATTGGCAATCAGGGCTAAGTCAGATGGCGGCTGTAAGACCGCCGCGATCCCAACACTTTTTAAAGACGCGACAACATCGCTCAAAATGATTTGATATGATTCACGCAGGCCCTGCAGTTTTGGATTCCGGGCCTTAGAAAGGACAAAAGAAAAATTGAGACAGCCCGGCCCTTGCAACACAGTTCCCCCGCCCGATGCCCGACGCAGGACCGGGATTTTTTCTCGACGGGTAAGGTCCAGACGAACATCTTCTTCCAATTTGCTGATACGCCCGAGGACAACAAAAACCTTTGTCGACTCCCAAAAACGAAGTGTTTCCCCAGACAGACCTTTTTCAGCCAGATCAAATAAAACCTCATCAAAAAGAATATTTTCTTCCGGTGTGGTGAATGAGATGTCTTTGACAACCATCAAGAGTGAACTGCGGTTTTGTTTTGGGCTGAAGGCCCATCAAGAGCGCGGCCAAAAAAATTGGTGTTGAGGTCCCGTGCCGCTTTGACTTCATCAGGACGGGAGATCGGCATCCGTCGCGGGAGATCTTTGAATTGTTCCGGATTTTCAATCGAAACCCGGTTGACCTCAATCATCAGTTTAATGAATTCGTCAATGGTTTGTTTGGATTCGGTTTCCGTTGGTTCGATCATCATAGCCTCTTTGACCGTCAAAGGGAAATACACCGTCGGAGGATGAACATCCTGGTCAATCAAATATTTCGCGATGTCAATGGCGTGCACACCTCTTTGCGCTTGATGGACCGCGCTCAAGACGCATTCATGCATGCACGTTCGTGGATAGGGCAGATGATAAAATTTTTTCAAACTCTGCATGATGTAATTGGCATTCAACACGGCATGATTGCTGGTTTCGATCAGTCCTTCTTTACCCAACAGCAAAATATAAGCATACGCCCTGACCAACAATCCAAAATTGCCGTAAAACGAGGCCACATAACCGATCGAATCCGGATAAGCGTAGTTGAGAACAAACTGCCCGTCGCTATTCTTGACAACACGAGAAATCGGCAAATATTTAACGAGCTTCTCACTGACCCCAACCGGCCCCGCGCCAGGACCACCCCCGCCATGCGGGGTCGTAAACGTCTTATGGGTATTGAGATGGATCACGTCAAACCCGATATCGCCTGGCCGGCAACGGCCTAAAATGGCGTTCAGGTTTGCTCCGTCGTAATACATGAGCCCGTCGACGTCATGGACCATCTGCGCGATTTTATCGATGTCTGAATTGAAAATCCCCAATGTATCTGGACAGGTCAGCATCATGCCTGCCACTTCAGGTGTGAGGGCTTTTTTAAGCCGTTCCAAATCCATGACTCCCTGCGGACCGGTAGGGATGGACACCGTCTCATATCCGGCGATGATGGCGGTGGCCGGATTGGTCCCGTGCGCCGTGTCTGGAACAATGATGTATTTTTTCTTGTTCCCTTTGGCTTTATGATACGCCGCGATCATCATGATGCCCGTCAATTCGCCGTGGGCGCCGGCCAAAGGCTGCATCGTAAAATTTTTCATCCCGGTTATTTCGCATAAAAGCTGCTCCAGTCCGTACAACAATTCCAAGGCCCCTTGCGTGAAACGCTCGCCATGACGCAACTGCGGCAAGAGCGGATGAAGTTCGGCAAATCCAGACAGTGCCGCGACCTTTTCGGTAAAACGCGGATTGTATTTCATGGTGCAAGACCCCAACGGATAAAACTGCGTATCAACGGAAAAATTTTTCTGCGAAAGTTTGGTGAAATGACGGACCACATCCAGTTCACTGACCTCTGGAAACTGTGCCGTGGTCTTGCGGCGAAGTGCTGTTGGAACGATCGCCTTGACCGGCACATCACTCTGCGGCAGGCTGACCCCACGTCGATCTTTAATGCTTTTCTCAAAAATGAGTGTCATGAAAACCTCGCTAAGACGTCTTTCAAATTTTCCGCGAATTGATCAATCTCTTGCTTGGTACGCTTTTCCGTGACTGCGACAATCATATAGTTGTCCATGCCCTGATAATATCGCCCGCAAGGAAATCCGGCCGCGAAACCCCGATCGATCATGGTCTCGACGACGGCAGAAGCATCATGCGGCAAGCAGACCGTGAATTCATTGAACGTTGGTGAGCTGCGTTTGACCTCAACACCAGGGATTTTTTCCAAACAGGCGCGCGCGTATTCCGCTTTATCCAAATTCAATTGGGCCAAATCAACCAACCCCTGACGACCCAAAAGGCACATGTAAATGAGCGCTCTTAACGCGCAGAGCGAGACGTTCGTGCAGATGTTGGAAGTGGCCTTTTCCCGTCGGATATGCTGTTCCCGGGCCTGCAAGGTATTGACAAAGCAACGACGGCCCAGGCCATCAACGGTCTGTCCTACAATCCGCCCTGGCATCTTACGCACAAATTCCTTTTTAGCTGCCAAGAAACCCAAATACGGACCGCCAAAATTGAGCGGCAATCCCAAACTCTGCCCTTCTCCGACGGTGATGTCCACTCCCATCTCTCCCGGAGTCTTTAACAGCCCCAAAGAAATCGGATAGACACTCTCAATCACCAAAGCCCCGACGCTATGGGCGGCTTGCACAAGATCGCTGTGATCGTCGATCGCGCCAAAAAAATTCGGATTTTGTAGGATCACGGCCGCGGTCTCTTTGTTCAAGGCCTTACGAATGTGCCCGCGGTCCGCTTGCCCGTGGACAACCGGCGTCTCAACAAACTCAATGGCCAAATTGCTGGTATAGGATTTCAAAATCTTGCGATAAATTGGGCTGACCCCACCATCCATGATGATCCGGTTGCGACCATTGATACGGATCGCCATCATCATCGCTTCATACATGGCCGTTCCTCCGTCATAAAGCGAGGCATTGGCCACTTCCATTTGGGTCAATGTGCAGAGTGAACTCTGGAATTCATAAAGGGATTGCAAAGTGCCCTGCGAACACTCTGGCTGGTAAGGAGTATAAGCAGTAAAAAATTCTCCGCGTGAGATGAGCGAATCAACAGCCGCCGGGATGTAGTGATCGTAATATCCTCCGCCGACGAATAACGTCAAAGGTGACCGATTTTTCTCGGCAAGCCTTTTCAAATCTTCAATGACTTCGAATTCCGATTTCCCGGAAGGCAGCGCGAAAGACCGCGGACGTTGATGCGGCTTGATGTCAGCAAACAAATCTTCGATGCTGGCGACACCGATCGTGTCGAGCATGGCCTTGACATCAGCCTCTGTATTGGCAATATAAGGATTCAAGAGGACCTCTTACCGATCTGCGGAAATATTTATTAAGGAAAGGAAAAAATCTATTCTAACGTGTTGAGGTAATTGCGGTATTCCTCAGCGTTCATAAGCTTTGATTGTTCTTCCAAAGCGCCCAATTCGAGTTTCGCGATCCAACCCCGTTCATAGCAATCTTTATTGATGAGTTCCGGCTTCTCTTCAAGATCGGTATTGACTTCGATGATCTTGCCGGACATGGGCGAATAAATATCGCTCGCGGCCTTGACCGACTCGACGGAAGAACACTGTTCAAACTGCTCAACCTCGGTCCCCACAGATGGCAGTTCAACAAACGTGATATCTCCTAAGGCTTCCTGCGCGTATTCGGAGATGCCAATCGTTGCCTGATCATCTTCAATATGGATCCATTCATGTTCCTTGGTGTAGAAATAATGATCAACGACTTCCATCTTCTTGGCTCCTTCAGCTCTTTAATGATCCTTGCTTATAAATCGGCCGGCTGACCACTTCAGCAGGCAACTTATTTTTATCATCACCAAAATAAATGGTATCGCCTTTCTTTGCAAGTTCTTTTTTCACAAATCCTAACCCCACACCCTGCTTGAAATGCGGGCTAAAAATCCCGCTCGTCACTTCGCCGATCAACTCTTCCTTTTGATCGTAAATGCGGTGATGCTGACGCGGGGATCGTCGCGATTCGGAAATAAAGCAAATGATTTTTTGTTGATCCAGGGAATCTTTCTTTTTTAAGAGTGCTGCTTTTCCAAAAAAATCTTTGTCCCAATCGACAAATCGCTCGAGTCCGGCGTCCAAAGGACAAATGTTTTCCTCAAGCTCATGCCCATAGAGACTGTATCCCATCTCGATGCGCAATAAATCGCGAGCCCCTAACCCCGCCGGCCGCGCCCCGCGTTTGAGCAGTTCATCCCACAATTCCGGCGTTCGATCCCAGGGAAAATAAATTTCATAACCCAATTCCCCAGTGTATCCGGTACGACTGACAAGGACGTTCTCGCCTAAAAGGTCAAAGTGATCGAAGGCATAATAAGCCAATTTGCCGATATCAGGAATCAACCCATTCAAAAGTTCCCGGGACCGTGGCCCTTGGATGTCGAGCTTGCCAAGTTGGGCGGATCGATTGGCAAAATTTCCCGACGGGCGAATGAACTTCTGAAACTGCCGTTCGTCCTTTTCCATGGTTCCGGCATTCACCACAATCAGCCAGTGTTCCTGCTCAATCCGAAAAACAATCAGATCGTCGATGATGCCGCCCTGTTCATTGAGCATGACACCATACCGGCAGGTCTTCAAAGGCATATCCTTGATCGGTTGCGTGACCAAAAAATCGAGCCCGGACTTAACCGCGTCCCCATCAACAAAAAACTCTCCCATATGCGAGGTGTCAAATAGGGAACAAGCGTGACGGGTGCAATCGTACTCAGCCACAATACTTTCATATTGAACTGGCATGGCCCATCCGCCGAAGGGAACCATCTTGGCCTTCAATGAAAGATGTTGTTGATAAAGTGGGGTTTGTTTCAGGAGATCTTCAGTTGACATGGTAAACTAATTAGTGAAAAGTGAATGGTAAAAAATAGCTGCCTATTCGATCGGTATGCCGTCCAATAATCATGCCAACGAAGCTCTGTGCGTCAAAATATTTGCCCAGGTCAACGCTGACTCCGCCCAATCGGCGTTCATCTCGACATTACGTCGCAATGAATCAAAATCCTTCTTGAACCATTCATAGGTGGGTAAAAACCGGGACGATTTCGGGGCCGCGTCCAAAGCATTCACATACTCTTGCGTCTCAATCAAAAATTGATCAACCCTGGCCCTACGGCCTTCCATAGACCAGCGACACAAACGCCCCATATTTACGGCAATATTCAAAGTTAATTCTTTGGCATTCATCATTTACTCCCGCAAAAACGCCCTCGTGATCCGCTCAACCTGTTCCCGAATTTTTTGATCCAAAATTTCCCGACTGGTGTTTTGTGTCGGCCGTAGATTGATCATGGAATCAAAATCCATTTCTCCAGTTTCTAAATCAAAGCCCGCGCCCCAAAGGTCTTCCTGACGACTGCCATCCTTTAGAAGAAGCTGCTCCCCATCCACATGCTTCAGTCCTCCAGCGGACAAAACTCGACGGCGAACATCCACCACAATCTTAATGTATCCCTTTAAATCCTCTGCTATTCGTTTAAGGGATTCTGAATGAACCTTAGCGCGAATGATCAGTAACATATTGATTCGACATCAATTAAGAAAATGCGCCTGCACCGAATTCTCCTCTAAAAGCTTTACTCAGCAAAAATTCGAGCGCGTGCGCATTACAACCAGCAATAAAAAACAATCAGTTTAGAAAATGCGCCTGCACCGAATTTCCTTCCTAAAGCTTAGATAAAATTCGGGCGCGTGCGCATTACAACCAGCAATAAAAACTACCATCACAGAAAAATGCGCCTGCACCGAATTTCCTTCTTAAAGCTTAGATAAAATTCGAGCGCGTGCGCATTACAACCAGCAATAAAAACTACCATCACAGAAAAATGCGCCTGGGAGGACTTGAACCCCCAGCCCTATGGTCCGAAGCCATATGCTCTATCCAATTGAGCTACAGGCGCAAAGAATTACCTTCAGCTTAACAAACAATCATTTAGAATAATTCGCGCAGTACTTGCTACCTTAAATTTTATTAGATATGACAAGTACAGGCGCAAAGAATTACCTTCAGCTTAACAAACAATCATTTAGAATAATTCGCGCAGTACTTGCTACCTTAAATTTTGTTAGAGATGACAAGTACAGGCGCAAAGAATTACCTTCAGTTTAACAAACAATCATCCAGATCAATTCGCGCAGTACTTGCTACCTTAAATTTTGTTAGAGATGACAAGTACAGGCGCAGAATGACCAAAATTTAAATTTAATAAAATTTGCTGATCGGAAAATAACTATACCAGCATTTTCCCTTTCTACAAGGGCTTTTTCCGGTTGAGAGTCAGCACGAGGAAAAACTACAATCGCGAAGATTTTTCTACCATCCTTTTAATAAAAAACCTTAAAATTGAATTGAAAATCATAAACGCGATAAAAATCGTTGCAAAAAAAGTAACGACATCGAAGACCAAAAGTATTGTATTATCGTTGATCCGCTGACCCGCAACCTGCCTAACGATCCGACAGGTCGGGCACCATTGGGTCATCAAATTTTTCAAATCCGACAATAATTGCCCATCATCCGCTGTTGCTAATCCTCCCTGAAAGAAAAAAGCCCCCCGCTTTCCAACG